>CAYOWB010000202.1:0-5873 GCA_964407515.1 uncultured Bacteriovoracaceae bacterium | reverse complement strand
ATGATTTTGACCATCCGGCCATCTTTTTCTCCATCAAATATTGCGCTCAACTCCAGTGGTTGGACCTCAAGCGCCTCAAGCAAAAGCTCCTTGGCTTGAACCGGATTTCGGAAAATGTCGTACTGGTTGACGTTATAGACTTCGAAACCTCTGTAGATGGTGATTTCTGGATCAGGAAGTTTCTCGCCTAATTCGTCCGCAACATTGATAAGCCGTTTCGTTGTCGTTTGAACCGCACCAAGATTGATGTCAGCGCCAATGAAGCGGCGCCCTAGCTTCATGGCAACGGCTTGAGTTGTGCCAGATCCCATGAAAAAATCTAGAACAAGACCGCCTTCAGGCGATGATGCCGAGATTATCCGCTCTACTAGAGCCTCTGGCTTCTGCGTGGGATATCCAGTTCTCTCATGAGCACTGCTACTAATCACTGGGATTTCCCATACATCATCGATCGCCTTTCCACGGGCAAGAATTTCATCCAGTGGCACCATACGACTTTTGGAATTTCCCTTCTGACCGGGCATCCAGATCATCTCCCGGCCGTCATCTCCAATTATGATTTCCTGTTTGCGTGACTTGATAAGATCTTCTCGTGTCCATTCCTCCTTTGGCATTTTGATCTGAGTTGCACCGGTCTTGGCGTAGAAGAAAATGTTGTCGTGCTTCTTATTGAATTGCTCAGTGCTGTCCATCATCCTAAATTTGTAATGCCAGATGATCTCATTTCGAAAATTCCCTGCACCGAATACTTCATCCAATATTAATCGGAGAAACGGCCCCTTTCGCGGGTCGCAGTGCAAATAAATGGCCCCCGTCTCGGACAAGAGTTCTCTTGCCATGACGATTCTCTCATACATAAACTGCAAATACTCATCATTGGACCAAATGTCTGTGTACTGCTTCTCCTCAAACGAGGTGGAGTCAGTTGATGCACTCTTCCCCTTTAAGGATATTGATTTCTTGTAATCCGCCTTGGAGTCAAAAGGCGGGTCAATATAGATCAAGTCCACCTTTCCGCGGAACTCCTTGAGCAAATGGCTCATGACCTGGAGATTATCTCCCCAGAAGATCTTGTTGCGCCAGCCATCGACCTCTGGGCCATGAACCTCCTTCAGCTGGGCCGGGAAGAACTGCGTGGATGTGAACGGCCGCTTCCCGCGCCAGTTCAGCATAGGGTAGCCCTTGCTCGGCGCGAACTGATACTTCTCCACGCTCTCCAGGCTGGCGGCCTCGGCGCCAAGGTCCATCGCGGTCTGATCGGCTTTCAAATCACTCATCGGTCATCGTCCCTGAAATTCCAGTTCTTCGCATCACAGTAGGCGCGCATGTCACAGTTCTCGCACAGTCGGTCAGGCCGCGCGGCAATCCGGTAGTCCGCGCTTTCGATGCGGTGGACGATCTCGTCGAAGCGGGCGACCGTCTTGCCGATCGCCCGGTCGTCCTTGGCGAAGCTGACATACGGATTCCCGTCCTGTTCTCCGGTGTAGTAGAGGTGCATCCGACTGACCGTTTGACCGGTTCGCTCCTCGATGAGGTGAGCGTAGACCTCCAGCTGGCTCTGGTACTGGCGTAGGCGCTCGCGGTCCTTCTCCATGTCGGGCTTCTTCTCGGACTTGAAGTCCACCACCTCGACCGTGCCGCCTTCGCCCCGGATCAGGTCGACATTTCCCTTGAGGATGTAGTCGTCCTTGACCAGCGAGATCTCGACCTCGGTCTCCTTGATCCGATCCCAGCGGCCGTTCTCGCGCTCGTAGTAGCGCATGACGTGCTTGCGCGCGGCCTCGAGTGTGATGGGCGCCAGGTACACGCGCTCCTTCTTGGACAGCATCGCGTAGTTGGTGGAGAACCAGGCATCGATTGCGCCCGGCGTGACCGTGTGCTCCTCGCCCCGCAGGACGGCCTTGTGGATGTCCTCGATGGTCTGGTGGACGAGGGTGCCGAACAGCATCGGGCTGACGCGGATGGCGGCGAACTCGAGCTCCTTGAAGAAGCGATACTGCTCGGCGCAGTTCTCGAAGAGCGTGATGTGCGAGGTGAAGGAGTATTCGCGCTTGAGGTTGATCTCCTTCACCTTCTCGAAGGTGAGCCGGGTCAGGTCGACCGTCCGCCAGTCCGGAAGGGCGTAGAAGACGTCCTCGAAATACTTCGAGGGCGATTTGCCGAGCCCCTTTCCGTGCCGCTCCTGCGCGGCCAGGACCAGCAGGTTCTGCGCCCGCGAGAACGCAGTATAGTAGAGACGCCAGAAATCGAAGTGCTTGATGCGGTCCAGGGGCTCGAACCGCGCCTTCGAAAGGTAGCCGCCGTCCTCGAGGATCTCGTCCAGATCGGTGTGCTGCTTGCGCGGCACGGCCTCCAGTGAGCCACACACGACCACCGGGAACTCGAGCCCCTTCGACTGGTGGATGGTCAGGAATGACACGCAGCCCTTCGGCGCGTATTCCGCCTCGTCCTCGTATTCCCCGATGCCGCCTTCCTTGAGGAAGCGGAAGAACTGGTTGAACAGGTTCCGCAGATCCCGCTCGAGATACTCGGGGTTCAAGACCGTGACGTAGTGAAGGTACTCGAACTTGGTGATCAGCTTCGAGAACGTGGCAAGGTTGCGGGCGGCGCGCCCCTTGTCCACGCCTTGCATCGCCTCTTCGTCCAGGAAGCGGGAGAAAAGGGGGAACTGGAGGAGCTGGTAGAACAGCCCCGAGAACGCATAGTCGGCGGTCTGCGTCAGCGCAGCGTGGCGCTTGGCTAGCGGCCGGGCCCATTCGAGCATGCGGCTGTTCTCCGGCTTCCGCAGCTCGTCCGTGAACGCCTTGAAGCACTGGTGGTCGTAGTAGTCCCAAATCGCCAGATGGGCGCCCTCGGCCCACTGCCGCACCTTCGGGAACTGCGGAAACAGGAATATCAGCGCTCCGATCATCAAGCTGATCTCCTCCCGCTCGAAGAACATGTTGGAGCGCGGCGAATAGACGGGGACGCCGTTGCCTTCGAGGAAGCGTGCCAGCTCGAGCACGCGGTCGTTCTTGACCGAGCGGAAGAGGAACGCGACTTGGTTCCAGTCGGTTAGTCGTCCCGAGTCGCGCAACGCTGTCAGGAAAGCGAGAACCTCCGTGTGCCAGTTCTCGTTCTCGCCTTTCTCGTCGGATGCGCTGAGCCTGACTGCGGCCGGGACATCGGGAAAGCTATCCTTACGTGGAAGGATCTGCTTCGGAAAGCGGAATGTCTTGCCTTGTTCCTCCCAATCCAGCCGCTCCATCCACTCGTTGTAGAAGTCGATGATCCCGGGGTGGGAGCGGTAGTTCACCGTCAGCCGAACCTGCGTGCAACTGTCTGGCGGGAAGAGCTGTGGGAACTCCAGGATGTTGCGAATGGTGGCACCGCGAAAGCGATAGAGGCCCTGGTCATCATCACCGACGACGCAGAGGTTGCTCCTTTCGCCGGCCAGAAGGAGTAGGATCTGTTCCTGGATCGTATTGGTGTCCTGATACTCGTCGACCATCAGGTACGTGATCTTGTCTCGCAGTTGAGCGAGCACGTCTGGGTGCCGGCGCAGGAGCTGCAAGGCCTCGTACTGGATGCCCGAGAAGTCCAAGCAATTGTTTTCGTCAAGAAGCTCTTGGTACTTCAGGAAACACCGAGCCAGCGCACGCACTTCGGGGTCTGGAGCTTTCTCAAGAGCATGGGGATCCAAGGCCTCTTCACTGACCTTGTTCAGCCACTTCATGAGCTGTTCCGACTGCGCCCAACGGCCGGTCTGGTCATCCCCCATGACTAGCTGCGCGTCTGCAAGCTCCCGAAAGTCTTTGATCTTCTGATAGAGGAAGTATTGCTGATCGAACTGATCAAAAAGTGTGAAGCTGCGCCTCAAGCGGGTGAATTCGCGAAACTCTTCCAGGACGCGCAGGCAGATCGAATGAAATGTACCGAGGTACATCTCATTAAGATTGAAGCGAATATCAAGTTCCGCGAGGCGGCTCGAAACCCGAGTGGTGAGTTCTCGGGCTGCCTTGTCGGTGAATGTCACGACGAAAAGGCTCTCGGGTGCGACTTGCTTCTCGGTTATCAGATAGACAATGCGTTCGACGAGCGTGAAGGTCTTGCCTGACCCCGGACCCGCGATGATCAGCACGGGGCCCTCGGCGGCGCGAATTGCCTCGAGCTGCTGCGAATTGGCGTCGGAGCGGAGATCTTTCATTAGTTTGAAGACCTCGTGGGGAAATTAGAGGCACCAGCGAACTCGTGAGCATTCAACAGCACGATCTGCTGGTCCTGTGGCCGGCGGGCGGCCGGATCGGTGTCGAGTCCAAGTCGCCTTAGGGCGTAATAGAGCAGCGCCTTCCGGACCGGGATCTTGGCCTTGCCGCCGCGCATCCCGTAGTCGAGAGCGATGACCTTTTGCTGCGTGTCGGACAACTCAGGGTGTGGCCCGATCTCCAAAGTTACCTGCTCGTTCCAGTCGGCATCTCCGTCAGCACCGACCTGGCTCGGCTTGGTGCTGCGGGTCTCGATGATCCGCGAGAGCAGGAAGTCCTTAAAGCTCTGGTCGGTCAGGCAGAAGGCCCGTGTGTGCCAGCGGAACCCGTCGAACCCGATCGCGTGTGGCGCGATCCAGCGCCAGCGCGGATCCGGCCGGGACAGCGACTGATAGCTGACCTCGATAGCTTCCGATCGCCGGATCGCGGCGATGATTGAGCGCAAGGTCTTGGCGTTCACGCCCCGCACGGGCGTAGGCGCGGAGTCGTAGGACGGAAACTGCCCGATCCAGGCATCAGCCCGGTCGAGGATGCCATCGGCGACAGAACGAAGCTGAGAGAGGTACCGGCTAGCGTCCGGCTTCAGAAGCAGTGGGTCGAACTTGCTGCCTCGGATGTAGGTCCGGGCGCTCTTGTCGTAGGTCATGTTGTCCGGAGCCATGCCGATGTAGCGGTTCAGGTCGGTGGACGCCTGGTTCACCGACACGCCGAACGCTTCCATCAGATCGCCCCGATTCACGTGCCCCTCCCAAAACAGGCGGAACTCGATGAATTCGAGCCGTCGCTCGACGCCCCACCGAAGATCAGCCTTCTCTGTTCCCACCATGCACTCCCGGTGACATGATCCGCCCCGAAACTAGGCGAGCCCAGTTTCTGGGCTATCGATCAAGCTATCTGAGAAGCGGTGTGGGTTCAATCGAAATTGGTAGGGTCTGCAAGCAAGGGGGATGGCGGTTGCGCCTCGGCCGACCGCCATCCCAAAGCCGTCTTCAAGCGTTTGCTTGCTGAGCCTGGCCAGAGTCGGAGGTGCTGGAGCGGATAATCGACTGCTCGTATTCCTCGACGTCGGACAGGCGATAGATCACCCGGCCGCCCACCTTGAGGAACTTCGGTCCTTCACCAATCCAGCGCCAACGCTCAAGGGTCCGATGGCTGATCCGCCAGCGGGCCGCCAGCTCCTTTTGATTGATACAAATAGCGCCTACTTGGGTAGCCTTCATGTTCGTGTCCTTTCGTTCGTGCACGGCTGACTGCGACACGACCAAGGCGTGACCGGAAAACACTATCAAGGTAATACTGGCGGGAGCGCCAAACACCGAGCGCTGCGCTGCCGTTCTTGAACAGAGAATTTCTGCGGTGGCGAAGATTCACTTAATAATACGAAGGCGTTCTGGCGCGCTGCGGGGCATACTTCGAGCGAGTTTGTCGAAGAGTCCTCTCCCTCCGCCACTTGCCCCTGCGAAAGCGTTCTCCCGATCCTGCTGCGGCCGGATTTTCTCGTTGTTTTCGAGGGTTATGCGGGTGGGGCAGTTAACCGGGCTGCGCCCCGAAGGGCGCGCATGCGTTCTCTCCGGGCCGATATTCTCCGGACCTGTTAACCGCGCGCGGTCCGGTTAAGCCGATCAAGGT
>CAYOWB010000201.1:0-6052 GCA_964407515.1 uncultured Bacteriovoracaceae bacterium | reverse complement strand
TACCGTCCATTCGTTCTGCTTGCATTACTGTCCCTGAGCTTCGTATCCGCCGTATCGGCGCATGCGGGCTTCCTTCCGGCCGATTTCCGCAGAGGCTTCAACCTCGTGGATATCCCGAATCACCCCTACGGCACCGAAGAAGTCCGAAGCGAGCTGAAGAAGCTCAAGGCGCTCGGCGTAAACTGGGTCTCCGTCACGCCGATCGGCATCATGCCCAACTACCGCGCCAACCTGATCTCGGTAACGGAAAACCAGCACAGCTCGGCCCGTGACTACCGGCGCATCGTCGCAGTGGCGCACGAGCTCGGCATGAAGGTCAACTTCAAGCCCATGCTCTTCTTGCGCGACACCAGCGACCGCCCGGGCGGCAAGACCACACGCTGGCACGGCATCATCGAGCCGTCGAATCCCACGCTGTGGTTCGAATCCTTCTGGAACTACATCAGCTACTACCTGCGCATCGCGGAGTCCGCCAAGGCCGACCAGTTCACGATCGGCTCCGAACTCATGTCCATGACCGTCGGTCTCCCCGAATACCTGCGCCACGACGGAAATCAGGCCTTCTGGTACGGCTTTCCCGGGGATTGGGCCAAGCTCGCGACCCGCGCCAAGCAGGTTTACAGCGGACCGATCAGCTATGACTTCAACTCCGGCTGGGAATTCACCAACTTCAAAACGCGCCTGTTCTACGAATCGACTTCGACTCCGGACCAGCGGTTCGGTTTCGCCGCTTTCTACACCATGCTCGATTCCGTCGGCTGCGACATGTACGATTCGCTCATGTCGCCGCAAGACACCTACGCCTCCGACGAAGAGTTGCAGGGCAAGCTTCTGGAGAACGCGTTCGTCCTCGTCGACAACATCATGACGAACTTGAGCGAGATGAACGACTTCAACTGCCAGATCCAGGGCGACACCCCCGGCTGCGAGAAGAAGATGGACGTGAAGGAAATCGGCTTCAAGAGCTGCGAGAACTGCTTCATCGACCCCTGGGCCTATGACAGCAACGTCGCCGCGAACCTCAAGCATCAGGCCTTCGCCTACGAAGCCATGTTCCAGGCGTTCCTGCAGCCCCGCTACCGCTCGAGCCTGGGAGGCATCTTTTTCTGGGAATGGAAGACGAACAGCACCGCGGGCGGTCCGGCGGATCCGGGCTTCACGCCGCAAGGCAAGGAGCAGACTCTTGAAGTGATCCGGAGGTATTTCCGGTGAGGAGTCTGGCCCGGACCCTGAAGGGTCTCTTGGTTTCGGCCGCGTACATCAGCCTCGGAGTCTTGTTCGGGGTTCTGATGTCCGCGGCGATCAGCGCGGCGTTCGGGGCCGAGCCACAGGCGGACTCCCCCCGGCAAGGTGGAATTTACCGGGGCGACATTTACAGCGAAACACTGTATCAGGGCGAATACCGGAACGTGGTCAGCACGGTCCGGCTTCGCCAGAGCCTGCACGATGGCTGGCTGACTTTCCGCCCGTACATCGGGGTCTTCAGCCAGTTCGACTCCAAGAGCAAACAGGGGCTCATCTACAATGAGAACTTCGCCGTAATCTCGGCGGGACTTCTCTCCGAGACGCTTCTGCCTCACACCTCGGTATTCGGTCAGGTGGCCTTTCGGCACACACACCTCTCCGGAACGGCCAAAAAGAACGGCGCGGAAGTGCGCCTAGGTACCGCCTACTACAACGAGTGGCGACTCGCCCCGGAAACGTCCCGGGGTCCAGGCATCGAAGGCTACGCGGACGCGGTGTTCCTACGGCACGACGAGAGCAACCTGTTCCTGAGCGCCTTCGCGCGTCCGATGCTCACCTTGCCGCTGGGAAGTTTGGCATTCGCGGATCTTTACGCGGAACCTCGCATCCTGCTCGATACGCAGGGCTACGACTACAATAACAAACTCGAAGGGACCTTGGGCCTGCGTGGCAGGATGCGGATTTCGAGCTTCTACGTCCAGCTTTTCGGGGGCCGCACTCATGGCCGCTATCTGAAGAGTCCTTCGGCTTTTGAATCGAATTACTCGGAATGGCGTTCCCTGCTCGTCATCGGGGGTGCGTGGAATCTGTTTGGCAACGGCCTGTAAAGGCACCTGAAAGGAAACGCACGATGGATCTGCGGAGACACTTCCGAAACGGTTACTACCCCCAGTTCCTTTCCGGGATTTCCATACTGATCCTGATGCTGACGTTACTCGGGAGCTCGCGTTCCTCTTGTAACGGCAAGCCCGAGCCGTTACCGACGCCGTCTCCCTCGCCAAGTCCATCACCGACTGAACCGACGCCGCCACAAGAGACGCCGGAGGGCTGGGTTTACGGCGTCACCATGGATGCCATCGTTCCGATCGACGCCATCGTCGACTCCTTGAGCGCTCTCTCCCGCAAGCCGACCACTCGCATCGTCTTCGATGAGTTCGTGCCGGCAGTTGATTACAGCGAGGCGGTTCGTCGGATCGGCGAATATTCTTTCGTCATGGGCGAGCTGCTGGACTCCTATTACCTGCGCCAGTACAGCCTGGCGCAATACGAAGCGCGCGCCCGCGAATACTTCAATCTTCTCGGACACCGGGTGCACATCTGGGAGATCGGTAACGAGATCAACGGCGACTGGCTGGGCGCGAATGCCATCAAAAAGGCCGAAGCCGCGTTCAAGGTCGTCGAGGCGGGCGGAGGAAAAACCGCGCTCACCCTCTATTACAACCAGGATTGCGAAGACGCGAACGGGCCCATGATGGACTGGGTGAAAGCCAAGGTGCCCGCCAACATGCGCCAGGGCCTGGACTGGGTCACCGTGAGCTACTACGAAGACGACTGCGAAGGCCGCATCGTCCCGCTCAGCGAGTGGACCGCCGTCTTTCAGGAGCTTCACACTCTCTTCCCGAATGCCACCCTCCTCATGGGAGAGGTCGGCACCGAGCATGCGACCCGCAAGGAGACCGTGATGCGCCGGTATTACGGCGACATGAGGCTGCCGGAAGTTCCACAATTCAAAGGCGGCTTCTTCTGGTGGTACGGCAAGCAGGATATCGTCCCACGGACTAAGCCGCTCTGGGATGTCCTGAATCAGCTTTGGATGCCGTAGGCGCGAAGGCCCGAAAAAAGTACCGAACGCCCATCAACCGGATTGCACCTTGAGTCCAAGTCCCTTCACAATGGAAGGGAACCTAAAAAGGGCAATCCAATATGACCTCGCAGACCTCCCCTCGTCTTCGAAACGCCTCCCGTCTCATCTCCGGCCTTTCCGTCGCGGCGCTCGCGCTATTCCTCATGGGAAGCACGCGGTCTTCCTGCCAACAACAGCCCGGACCTGAGCCATCGCCTTCGCCGGCACCCACAGTTACGGCGACGCCGACCCCCACCCCGACCTTGCCGGTCCCGGAGGGCTGGGTGAACGGCGTCACGATCGACGCCATCGACTCACTCGACGCCATCGTGGAGTCACTCGCGTCGTTTACCCGCAAGCCCACCACCCGAATCGTCTTTGACGAGTTCGTCGCGGCCACGCAGTACGCGAACGCCGTACGTCGCATCAGCGAAGTCTCGTTCGTCCTGGGCGAGCTGCTGGACTCGTTCTACATGAGGCAATACTCCATCGCACAGTATGAAGCGCGCGCCCGCGAATATCTGACCGCCTTCGGCAATCAGGTGAACGTCTGGGAAGTCGGCAACGAGATTAACGGCGACTGGCTGGGCGCTGGCGCCATCCAGAAGGCCGAAGCCGCCTTCAAGATCATCGAAGCGGCCGGAGGAAAGACCGCGCTTACTCTGTATTACAACAAGAACTGCGAGGACAAGAACGGCCCGATGATGGACTGGGTGAAGAAAAACGTTCCCGCGTCCATGCGTGAAGGCCTCGACTGGGTCACCGTCAGCTACTACGAAGACGACTGCGAGAATCGTGTCGTTCCGCTCACCGAGTGGAACGCGGTCTTCAGCGAGCTTCACACGATCTTCCCGAACTCCACTCTCCTCATGGGTGAGGTAGGCACGGAAATCGCGACTCGCAAAGCGGCACTCATGCAGCGGTACTACGGGCAGATGCGCCTGCCGGAGGTCCCGCAGTTCCAAGGCGGCTTCTTCTGGTGGTACGGAAAGCAAGACGTCGTTCCGCGCACGAAGACACTCTGGAGTACACTGAACAGCCTCTTCCAGTAATCGAACCCAAACAGGTACCCGCTACTCCGAATCAATGCATCGCACCACGCGTTCACGATTCACAAAAGGAGCAGCGGGTACATTTTTACGCTTTAAAAGGCGGCTCGCCGTGTCTATGAACTTCTTCTGGAGGTTCATTTATGATTTTGCGTCTGAGCGCCGTACCGCCCGTCACCGGAATCCTCACTGCAGTCTTCGCTGTAATCCTCAGCTATTCGCCCGCCTCTGCGGCGGATTCCTGCCCTCTGAGTAATCCCACTTACAAAGACCTGCGTGCCGCGGCCGCGGCCCTGGAAGCGAAAATCAACCTTCCTCACGGATGCGCGGCCATTGAGGAGAAGCTCCAACAGGCGGGAAAGCAAGTCTCCCAATCCGTTCAGACGCTCTCCAATCTGCCGACGGGCACTCCCTCCATCGTAGGACAGCAGTCCGCCAACGCGGCGGTCACGGGCCTCACCGAAATCAGCAACGTGTTTCAACGCTATGGTGCGGGCAATGACAAGTGCGGACGCGCCCTCATGGAAGCCTCCGACTACATGCTGGCTTTCATCGACACGGTGAATGGACTCACGCCGCTCCTACTTTCTTTCGGCAGCACCCGCGCGATTCCCGTGGCGCTCGGCGCGACGCTCATCGGCTCGGCGATCAAGACCTTCATCCTGTTCGCGGACACCCTGAAGCTCGACATGACCCGCGGTTCGCTTCGCCAGTCTTTCATCGAGAACGCCTGCGGCTTCCACCGTTTCAACGAGACGATGCGTTCGCTGCTTCAGTCCATCAAAGGAGAAACGAGCGAGGTCGACCATCTCGTGGCGAATCTGCGCGAAGAGCTCGTCGCCCTGGAAAAGGCCGCACCGCCCGTTCCGAAGCCCTCCGAGGCTATCCTCGCCATCGATACGGCTCTCGCCGCGGATCGAACCTTCCTGAGCGACATGACGGCCACGTTTGAACGCGTGGCGGGATCCAGCTCCTTCACCTGCATTCTCATCAAGAGGCAGATCGAGCATTCGCTCGAAGGAGGATTCCCCACACCGGCGCTGAATCGCCTCACCGCACTGATGAACGAAAGCGCCATCCAGGGACGCGCGACCGCTTCCTCTCAGCAGCTGATCGAACTCTTCGGAGAGGTGAACCGCACGCAGTTCTATCCGGATGCGGAAAGCCCCGGTGCCGGCGTGTGCGCGGAACGCGGCAAGCAGTGGCTTACCGTAGTCGGGCAGATCCTCGCCGCCACGGATCGCGAACTCGACCTGCCGGGACGCCGGAACCTCACCGGTACGGCGGAGTACAAGGCCCGCACGGAATGGGAAAAAGCCTTCGCTGCCAAGAAGAAGGAGTTCGAGCTGGCTGAAGCCCGGCAGAAGTTCCTGAATGGCCTCAGTGAGCAGGGCGCGGAGATTGACCTCTCGGAGCTCCTTGACTCGCGCGATCAGATGCGCCGGGAGCTTTTCGGCAGCCGCAAGGACGGCATTCTGTTCGGCCTTTTCTGGCGGGAATCCCCGGCTGAAGCCTGGCTGAAGCACAAGTGGCGTCAGGCCGGAATCTCCATGCGGGACTTCAGATCCCTCCTGCCTTCGATTCACCGCACATGGCTCGATCCGTGGAAGATCACCTTCAAGACCGAGAAGGAGCACCGCCGGGCCTGCTCGACGGTGGAGAATGCCTACCTCACGTGGGTCACCGCCCGACGCCACGTGGAAGCCGGGCAGACCTTCTGCCAGGCCTTCGACCAGACGATCAACGAGGCCGCGCACCGTCGCACTGCCCGCTACTGCCTGGGCAAGTACAACGACCTTGGCGAGGAACGCCGCTACGGCCGCCTGGAAAAACGCGCGCGCGAGGTCAGCAAGTACCAGTACTTCTCCGACCGGATGTACTTCTGGATGGAGATGGCAGGCTGCACGCTACCGCC
>CAYOWB010000200.1:4996-6070 GCA_964407515.1 uncultured Bacteriovoracaceae bacterium | reverse complement strand
CCGATGAAGCGCAAGCAGCTCAAGAAGGGCCTCGACCAGCTTTCGGAAGAAGGCGTCGTGCAGGTCTACAAGCAGCGCGGCTTCGGCGACAAAGATCCGATCCTGGGCGCCGTCGGCGCGCTGCAGTTTGAAGTCCTGCAACACCGCCTCAAGACGGAGTACGCGGTCGACGTGAAGATTGAACGCCTCCCCTACATCCACGCCCGCTGGGTATCCGGCGAAGGACTGGATCCGGATTACTTCGAACGCCGCGAAGACAGCCGCTGCCTCGAAGACCGCGACGGACTCCCCGTCGTCCTCTTCAAGAGCGACTGGGGCCTGCGTTGGGCGGAAGAGAATTACAAAGGCCTGCAGTTCCTCAAAACCGCGCCGCAGGTGCGGAGCGCGGAAAACTAGTACATCGACTCGATCAGGGCCGAGTACTTCCGTGCGATCACATCGCGCTTCATTTTCAGCGTCGGAGTGAGTTCCCCGCCGTCCGTCGAGAATTCGTGCGCTAGCACCGCGACGCGCTTCACGTGTTCGTAGTCGGCGAGCCCTCGGTTCACTCCTTCGAGGTGGACACGCAGGCGCAGCAGCAACCGCGGATCCGTCACGACGCCAGCCTCATCCGCCGCCACGCCGTCGGCCACCCCCGGCTGCAGCGTCAGGAGCGCCGTCACGTACTTGCGGCCATCGCCGATCACGCAAGCCTGGCTCACCAGGTCGCACTCACGCAAACGCTCTTCAATGGCGATCGGAGCGATCATCTTCCCGACCGATGTCTTGATGATCTCGCGCTTTCGCCCACGGATCCTGAGGAGCCCCTGCGCGGTCCACTCCCCTAGGTCTCCCGTGTGAAGCCAGCCTCCTTGGAGAACGGACTCCGTAGCCGAAGGTTCTTTCCAATACCCCTGAAACACGTTCGCCCCCCGGATCAGGACCTCGCCGTCCTCCCCGAGCTTCAGTTCGACTCCAGGCACAGCGATTCCCACCGTGCCGCAACAGTCACGATCCGGACTCGCCATCGAGACCAGCCCGGCCGACTCCGTCTGCCCGAAGTTTTCGAGAATATTGATCCCGAGACCCCGGAAC
>CAYOWB010000200.1:4645-4964 GCA_964407515.1 uncultured Bacteriovoracaceae bacterium | reverse complement strand
CAAAGCGGCCGCTCCAGCCGCCGCGACGCCGATCCGTGCGAGGCCGAGCTTCCGGCGGACGTTCTTCAGGACGAGCGTCTCGGCCACCGCGAGCCGAAGCCGATAACCCACGGGCAACGGCTCCTTCGCGAAACGGTAGGACCACTGCTCACCTCCCACCTTGATCGCCCAGCCAAACAGACTGGCCCTGCCGCGAGCTATCACCCCGCGTCCTCCTCGCACTTTAGCGAGTACCGCGGACATCATCTTCTCCCACAACCTTGGAACACAGAGGAGGAGCGTCGGCTGCACTTCCGTCAACTCGTGAGAGAGCCGCGCG
>CAYOWB010000200.1:0-4542 GCA_964407515.1 uncultured Bacteriovoracaceae bacterium | reverse complement strand
TCCCGGATGATGAAGTCGCAGGTGGCCCCGAGGTTTCTCAACGATACCAAGGCGCCCTTGGGTGTCCCCGTCGTGCCCGAGGTGTAAATCAGCATTCCGGGCGCGTCGGGATCCAGCGCGTCGAGCATCTCCTGGTAGCGTCGTGCCTCCTGCCCTCCGGCCAAGCGCCCGCCTTCCGCCAAGGCCTCATCGAAGGTCAGTCCCGTCACGCCCTCCACCGTCAACTCCGCCGGGGCATCAAAGAAAAGCACCCGCTTCAAACGTGCGGGCAACGACGCCCCGGACAGCAGCCGTCCCAGCGCCGCGCGATCCCGAACCGCGAAAAGCGTGGCCTCGGAGTGATCCAGAACAAAGGCGTGTTCTCGTTGCGGGGCATTCAGATACATTCCCGCGGACCGGGCGCCGACCAATAAGAGCGCCAGCTCCGTCTGCACCCACTTGGAACTGTTGGGCGCAAGAATCGCGGCCGTGCCGCCGCTCAGTCCTCTGGCCTTGAAGAATAGCGCCAGCCGGCAGACCCGGTCGCGGTACTCCGCGGCCGTGATCGGCTCCCAACGCTTCTTCGAGAACGTCCATAACGCTGTCGCCTTTGGCGACTCCTCGGCCCAGCGATGCAATCGATGCAGAACGGTGTCCATCTCCGCAGAAGAATAGCAGCTCCCGCGTACGCTGGCGACTCCCCAGTCAGGGCTATTGACGCGGCTTCAGCCGGCGAATGCGGTTCGAGAAGTCCTCGCTCAGGTCGAGGTAATATTCCGCACGGGCTCGCTTCGGATCGGATGGCCCGCGGAAGTAATCTTTCCGCTTCAAGCTCTTCTTCAAGTACCCGCCGACTTTGGCGCCCGTCACGTTGACGAAGTCCTCTTGCGCCTCGTCTTCAAAGCGGGACAACACGCGACTGAACGCCGCTTCCACTCCCGAGATGAACTGGGCACGCCGCTCACCCTTGAGGTAGCCGTAAAGCATGATGCCGAAGAAGTGGTAGCACGCCCCGAACTTGTCGCCGTCACTCCCGAACGAGTTGATGATCGGCTTCAGTCGCATCGTGAGTTCGAGCTTGTGCCGCTCCGGATGCCGCCAATAGCGAGAGAGAACGTTCTCGATAGTGAGGATGGACAGATAAACATCACCGTTGCTCAGCACATAGCTCTGACGAAACAGCTCCGCCGGCTCGATCGAACGGTCCGGTTGCTTAAGCATCCACTCCTCGAGCTTGTCCTCGGTCCCGGTCGGAAGATACTGGCTGGTATAGCCGTTCGCCAAGGCCATCAGCACCTTGTTGAAACGCTGAACACCGAAAAACTTCAACGGATACCTTCCGCGAAACTCGGCGCTCCAGCGATGAGGTATCCCCTCTTTCGGGGTGATCCGACGTTTCTCGGACTCCTCCCTCATGACTTGGTGGAATGCCGCCAGCACAAGCTCCGGCTTCATCGAAGGCTTGTGTCCCTCGAGATAGACTTCCCCGCCTTCGAGCAGCGGCATCAGCTCCCGTCTCTTCTGCTCACTGATGCGAGCGCCAATGAGCTGACTGACGTCCTCCGGCCGTGCCATGGAGGCCTGCTGACGCAGGACGGGAACATGGGTATCCACCGCCATTCCGCCGAACAGTTCGTACGCGCAAAGCCGCTCCCGGAAGTTTTCCTTCTCAAACTTCTTCAGCGCTTCCTTATTGCCGAAAACTTCGTAGCGCGTCCGGGTGCCAGCACGCCGGGACGCCTGCGCGAGCGCCACGTCACTCAAGAGATCCTCCTCCCGGAATCCCTTCGGACGGTAGTAGGCCATGACCGAAGCCGGGATCTTGCCCAGCAAGGCGGGATCCTTGGCCCAGCGCGGATCCACCCCGAGCTTTCGACACGCCTCCTTGGCCGCCTGTGGCACGGACTCCAGGGCCTTCAGGTATTCCTGAAACGTGCGAACGGTGCCTTCGGCGGGAGATGCGCCCCCTGGCCCTTCGCAGTCCTCGTCCGGCGGAGCCGCCCCCGCGAGCACCACCGCCACACCGAGAAGCAGCACAGAGCGAAAGATCCCGTTCATAGCGTCGAAGAGGCTCTCTCCGTGAGAAGATTCATCTGGAGCCGCTTCCCGGTCGACGCCGGCTCACGTCCAGGCGCGCCCGGACCGTAGAGACGCGAATACCAGAAGTAGTTCCGCGAAATCAGCGCGACGTAATCGCGGGTTTCCTTGAAAGGAATCAAATCGACGAATAGCACCGTGTCCGCAACGGGATATCGTTTTCGCCACGTATCCACCCGTTCAGGCCCCGCGTTGTAAGCGGCCAACGCCAGGTCCGCGTTGTAATCGTAACGATTCAGCAGGTGATAGAAGAACCTCACGCCCAAACGGATGTTGGTCTTCGCGTCGTAGAGTTCCCGTTTCGAGACCCGTTCCATCCTTCGAGCGGTCCCGGGCATCAACTGCATGAGGCCCATGGCGCCCGCCGGTGAGCGGGCCCGCTCATTGAATCCACTCTCCTGCCGGATCAGCGCAGCGACAAGATACGGATCGACCTTCTGCTTATGCTTCTCAATGACCTCAAACCGGCGCAGCGGATAGAACATTTCGAGCGTGGAGCGGCTGATGCTCGTCGGATCATCCCGGAAGATCGAGGACAGCACGCGGAACTGCCGGATCCAGTCGCCCATCCGGTTCACGAGCGACGCGACGTAAAGGCGGAACGGCGTTTCCGCTTTTTCAAGCGGCTCCCACATCGTGTCGAGAATATCGGCCACGCCGGAAGCAACGTGCCCCGGAGCGCTGTTCGTGTGCATGAGGAGCGCTTCGATCGCCCGGACCTTGCGATTCAGCTCCTGATCCACGTCGGACCGAAACCGCACTAGCGGCTCTTTCAGCTCCGAAGTTTCATCGATCTCGGGCTTGAGCTTATGCTTCGCGTTCCCGGCTGCCAGCAGACCATGATAGGTCAACTGGTAGTCTTTGGTGAGCCTGTCCCGTAGCTGCGTCGCGAGCGCCTTGTTCCCGGACTTTTCCGCGCACTGAAGGCGCCAATAGAGCGACCGCGCCGTGTACTCCCCGTCGTTCAACTCCGAGAGCTTCATGAGCAAAGGCTCAGCCTGCTTGCAGTTCGCGTCCCAGATGTGCAGAAGGCTGAGACGGAAACGTGCCTTGCGGGTCGAATCGTCGTCGCCCCCGCACTGGTCCATCCGCGAATAGAGCGAAGTGGCCATGTTCCGGTAACGCGCGCCCGGAAAGAACTCCTCAGTCTTCTGTGCGAGGCCGATCAGAAGCGCGGTCGGCGGACAGTCCTTCCGGGCCAGTGCCGCATCGGCGATTTTCTGCAAGGGCGCCCAATCCGGAAAGCTCCGGAGCGCGCGATGGACGGGCGACTCGCGAACCGCCTCGAACGAGGACAACTCGCCCTTCTGAAGCTCCCGGCTCAAGTGCTTGATGTGCGCGCGTTCCTGCGCGATTTCCCGGAAATTCTTTTTGCCGCGTTTCCGCTCCGTGAGCATGAATTCGCAGAACGGGTTCTCGCGCGGATGCGACAAGCAGTCCGCGACATAGAGAAGCTTCCGTTTAGCCGACATCGACCCACGTTTGAATTCGATGAACGTCCGGGCCTGTTGCTTGAGGGTGTGCACATCGACCTGAGTGCCCTCGAACTCCAAGCCCAGCGCCTTTTTCTGCATGGCCGTCGAGAGTCCCATCACCGGGAGCTCCGGACTCTTCGGAGGTTCGGCCCCAAAAGCCGTGACCCTCAGCAGAAAAACAGCGGATAACGCGATGAACCCCGTGACCGGGGAGACGGAGATCGATTTTGAGTGCATGATTCAGGACTTCCCTATCCCTGTGAGCCCAGTTCCTTAGGCTCCTGACAAAAAGAGTAGCCGATGGGAGAAACGAGGTGAAGTCTTACCGAAGGGATTTCATTTTCGGTCGCTAGAGTGGCATAACATCCTTATGCATCTGCTCGATATCATGGCGCTCCTCGGCGCAGCTCTCATTGTGGCAAAACTTCTCGGCGGCCTGACGACCCGCATTGGAATTCCGGCAGTTCTTGCCGAGCTGATCACCGGCGTATTGATCGGAAATCTCGGCGGGCTATTTGGCAGCTCGTTACAATCCTTGGAAACCAATGAGATCGTCCACGCCCTCTCCGAAATGGGCGCGCTGTTTCTGCTCTTTCTGATCGGCCTCGAGACCAACGTGAACGAAATCCTCAAGGTCGGTCGAGACGCCACGGTTGCCGCGGTCGCCGGCGTGGTCGCTCCGTTCGCCCTCGCCTTTCTCGTGATCCCGTTCGTGGTGCCGACCAGCTTTCAGCACACGCTCTTCATGGCGTCGGCCCTGACGGCCACCAGCGTGGGCATCACGGCCCGCGTCCTTCAGGAGACGGGCAAACTGTCGTCTATCTCCGGCCGAATCATTCTCGGAGCCGCCGTCATCGATGACGTTCTCGGCATCATCGTGCTCGCGATCGCCTCCGCCATCATCACCACCGGAACCGTGTCGGCGGGATCGATGGGACTGCTGCTCGGGAAGATCGTGCTCTTCGGCGTGGCGGTTTACCTGCTCCGCCGG
>CAYOWB010000199.1:0-6078 GCA_964407515.1 uncultured Bacteriovoracaceae bacterium | reverse complement strand
GCTTCCACGCCAGCGTACAACGTAGTGGCAACGGCCCCCATGCCGGGGGTCAGAATTGCAAGTTTCCCTTTCGCCGGAGCAATATTCAGCGGCTTCTTGTTGGGTGTCATGAATTCGACTCCTGATTTTGGTTTATGGGCGAATCCCCGAAGTTCGCATAAACCGTTTGTGCGAACGTAATCCGGCTCAATCGTCCGTTGAAAGCGTCGTTGTATTCCACATTCGTGCATTAGGCAAGGATGCTGAACGATTACCTTGGCGCCATGCAGCATCCGCTTACATCTCTTCACTCGACCATTGATTGGAATCCCGCTACTCTTCTTCGCTTCCAGAGGACAGATATGATGGAATGCCCACTTCGCCGCTCTCGCCGCTCTCGATACATGATCTCCATTCTGCTCACGACCATCACGCTCACGCTCAGCCCCCAATCGCTAGCTCAAGCCGATCCCGACGAAACCCGCAGCGATCTGCGCGTTTCCGGCCTGAAATATCCGAACTCCAAGGGTGAAGGCCGCGGGCCCGTCTGGTCGGACGCCACGATCCTGCGGCGGGTGCAAGACCACACCGGGTTCACCGATCTTCTCGAATACGTTCTTCCGTCGCCCGACCAAGAGGAAGCCGGAAGCTGCCTCTACATGTCGCTCACCGGAATCGCGGAATGGTGGCTGGCCCGGCTCAATCCCCGCCTCTCACGCGGCCCGGACGGTCCAGTAGACTTGAGTGAGCGTTTTCTGATGAACCTCGCCGGGATCCACGAAGCCGGTAACGGCGTCGCCAACTGGAAAACCGATTCTATGTTTCTCTACAACAATGCCAGGCGCGGCGTTCTCAACTCAGCCTACCGTTTCACCAAGGGATGGTTCCTTCGCACACCTTCCGGCGCATACCTTCGCGCCGAAGCCGGTGCCGAGGGGGCGACCTACGATACCACCTACAACTGGATCGACGAACTATCGACGATCACGGGCGGCCTCACCGGCGGCAATGTTCCTCTGCCGCGCTTTGAGCGCACGACGCTCTTCTCGGATCCCGAATCCAATCAGTGGAACGTGGGCGTAGCCCCCAAAGATGTAACTGATATGGTGATGCGAGCACTCACCGAGAACCGGGCCCCGGTTCATGTGATCTACAACCACATGGGCTACTGGCACGCGGTCTTCATCATCGGCTTCGACTCGAATCGCGACAGCGAAGGTTGCCGCTTCGTGGAGCGCTTCCGCAGCTTCACGAAAAGCGAACCGAAAAAGTTGCGAGAGCAGGCCGCCCGGGAGACCGACGCGAAGGAGCGCCAACGTCTGTTAGGACGCGCCACGAAACTCGAAGACACGAGCCGCAAAATCGAGACGGCTTATCGTGACGGCGGAGGCTGCCATCCCAAGGGCATGTTCTACGTGCGCGACTCGATTTACAGCGATCCGAGCGAGCCGCTCTACGACTACGATCCCTCACGTCAAGGCGATGAAGCTCATTACTCCAAGCGCATCATCCTGCGGGAGTTCGATTGGCTGCGGTACATGGCTAACCATGTGGTGCAGATTCAGGCAATCAGGCCCTGAAAAACTCCGGCCCACCCACGATCATGCTCGCCCCCATCCGCTGGCAACGGAGCCCTGGGTCACAATCCCCAGGCGGCGCGCAGATTCCAAGCGGAGATCAAACCGGCGCTTCGGTCGCGAGCGGCAGCTCGCAGCACTTCTGCTCAGCCGACTTGTAGGCCGTCGTGATGAGCTGAATGCAAAGATACGCTTCGCGCGCTTCCTTGCCGACGTACTCGCCTTTGGCGATCGCGGTCTTGAACTGATCGAACAGCGAGTTGAACCAGCTGACGTGGCTGGCATCCATCCAGTTGGAAGCGATCGAGCGCTTCTCGACTTCCCAGGTGACCGCGCCTTGCGCGACGTCGGGGCCGCCCGTCTTCTTCATGACGGCGAGCTGGAGATCATCGTCATCCACCGTGATCGCGCCCTGTTCGCCCTGAATGGTGTAGATGACCTTGCGGCCGCCGGCGGTCCAGGTGAGATGCGCGTGCGCGAGCCCCGTCGGGAACGTCAGCACGGCGGTGAAATTGTCTTCGGTGTCGTACTTGGGGTCGAGGTTCGACATCTTGGCCGTCACCGCGGTCGGGTATGAGCCAAGCCAGTCGAACGTCAGGTAGAACGTGTGGCTGCCATGGTCCATGGCGATGCCGCCACCGCTGTAGCGGTTCTCGCGGCGCCAGTGCGTCTTCCACTCAGTAACGCCCTTGGCGTGGGTGTTGCGGTACGTGTTCAGCGTCAGAGAGCGAACACGGCCGATGCGGCCGCTGTCGATGATTTCCTTGATCGCCTTCACGACGGGCGCGTGCTTGTAGTTATGAGCCGGGAAGAGAACGCGCTGGGCGTCCTTCGCATGCTGAAGCATGGCGTGGGCGTCTTCGAGCGAGGTCGTCAGCGGCTTTTCACAAAGGACGTGCAGGCCTTTGTCGAACGCCGCATGCGCGATGCGGGCGTGATCACAGGGAGGCGTGCTGATATCGACGAAGTCGAGGTTGCCAGCTTCCTTCGCCAGCAGCGTCTCGTAGTTATCGTAGATGCGCGCTTCAGGCAGCGCCTTACGGGCGAGTTCACGGCGAGCCTCACAGATATCGGCGACCGCGACGATTTCAACGTCATTAGCCGCCCTCTTGCGTTCCATGTAAGCGGGAATATGCCCCTTGCCTGAGATGAAACCGTAACCGATGACCGCCCCACGAAGTTTGTTCGACATACCTTTCCCTTAACGCAAGGGGGCGGGAGTTTCAAATCAAGCTTTAGGACGGCCCGCCTGCCACTCCCGGTCTAACTTCCCGAATATTAAAGTACTCCGGTAGCGACCGTGTTCCATCCCGTCTTCCCGGATCGTCCCCTCAAGCAAATACCCGAGTCGACGAGGAACACCCGCAGAGCGGGTGTTTTCCGAAGAACAGCAGATCTCGACCCGGTGAAACCCCATCCCGAAGAGCGCATCCTCAAGCAGACCCACCGCCTCGGTCGTGTAACCGTAGCCCTCATGAGCGCCGAGCAGCCAATACCCCAGCTCGGCTACGCCGTCCAGCGGATATTGTGGACTCCGATATTGCCCAGATAGGTGTGGGCCGAATCCTTCAGATAGACTCCGTAGTTGAAAAGGTCCTTCTGCTCCCAACGCTGGAGAGACGACTCCAGAAAATCGCGTTCATCTTGCACCGTTCGGATGGAGTCGACCCACGGTAAAAACACGCGGAGCCGGGTTCTGTCCGCGTCAATCCCGCGGAACATGACGTCGGCGTGTTCGGGGAGGTTCTTGATGAGCTGAATTCGCGAGCCTTCGAGACAGGACGAGAGCTGACGGCTTTCCATTTCTTGAACCTATCACTGGAACGACGGTAAAAACAAACGGACGACGACCGTCGGCTCCTCGCTTCTTCTTTTCAGCCGGGCTAAGCTGGGTCAGTCATGACCAGTTCGGTTCGAAGACAGTACGAAGAATTCCCCTACCCACCCGTCCCCTTCCTGGCGCTTCCGAGCAGAAGGCAGGGAGAACGTCTTTCGTACGAACGTGGCTGTCGCAAAGCGTATGGCCAGGAGCGATCCCACAAAGACATCCGCATTCTGGTCGCCGGAGCGGGAACTCTCGAAGCGCTCGTCGTCGCGCAGGCTCATCCGCGCGCGGCCGAAGTGCTCGCGGTGGACCTCAGTGCGGCCTCCCTCAGGATCCTGGAGAAACGCGACCGGCTTGCGCGCATCGTGCAGGCGTTCTTAAAACCTTGGCGCCGTCGGCCTGCCCCGATCCGGACTCTGCGCACGGATCTTCTCGAGTGGAATCCGACGGAACGTTACGATTACATCCTGGCTTCGAATCTGCTGCAGCACGTGCCGGACCCCGCCGCGCTTCTGCGGAGACTCGCCTCGTGGCTCAAGCCCGAGGGAGTCCTCCGCATCGTGACTTATCCCAAAGCGAGTCGGATCTGGATGCGTGAGACTTCCCGCTATCTGCGCAGCCAAGGCGTCCGCGCCGGTGACGTGACTGACGCACGCCGGGCCATTGAAAGACTTCCAGCCTCGCATCCCGTACGATCCTGTTTCGAGTCGCAGCCCGAGCGTTTCACTCCCACGGGCCTCACGGACGCTTTCTTTCATGCGTGCGAAAACCCGCTCAGTCCGCTCGAATGGCGCGAAGCCTGCGCGACGGCGGGGCTACTCCTCGAAGCGGAGGATCAGGATGAGAATTCCCAGTCTTCGTTTCTCACTGAATTACTCCCCGCCACCCGCACCCTGGACCGATGGTCGCGGCTTCAAATCCTGGATGACCTGCTGGAGATTTGCGCGAATCCCGTTTTGTGGCTCAGGCCGGGGAACATCAGCGCGGCCACCGTGAGCGGCGCGACCGAACCAGCGGTCCCCTCTGCCGAGATTCAGCTCAGGAACACCGACTTGCTTTCACCCTCGGCCCGCGAAGAGCTCCTGCAGGCCGTTCGACGCGCGGATCGCCTGCTCCGCTCCGTCGGCGTCACGATACACGACGCCATCGAAGCTCTGCGCCGCGAGGTCGGCCCGCGCGTCACAGCTCCGCCCGAGGAGCGTCCGCTCCCGGGCCTTTCGGTCATTGAGTATTTCTAAAACTACTTTGACGAAGAAGCCGAATCACTCTTCCGCTTGTAGTCGGTGGTGTACCAGCCACTCCCCTTCAGAGCGAAGGAGGTCGAACTCATCAGCTTCGTGACGGGCCCTTTACACTCAGGCTCAGGGCATTCTGCCAACGGAGCGTCCGAGAACTTCTGCATGACTTCGTGCACCTTACCGCACTTCGAACACTGGTATTCGTACAAAGGCATACTGATGTCTCCTGGTTGCTGTGTAGAGTTCTCTATTTATACAAACAATGCGTTCTTTCAATATCGTTTTGCATGAGGATCTCCTTACGCTCGGCAGGCCCTGGAACCCACTCGTCCGCAGGCTGATCCTCCGCGGCGTCCTCGGCCCGGTGATTCCAACGGGCTGAGTTCGCGACTGGAACGCGATAGCCCGTCGTCAGCCGGAGGACCGGGAACATGACCGCCAAGGAGTAAGCATGCCCGTCTCCGACTTTGGAGCAGCCGATCCAGTCGTCCTGGCCGTTCTCGGAGCAGCTATGCCCTAGACCCAAGGCATGTCCGAGTTCATGCAACGCGACGCTCATGAACTGCGAATCATCTCCGTAGCTCGGGTTCAGCATGACGACCTGACGCTCGAGCTGATCACCGCTCTGACAACGCAGGGTCACGCCGGGATTTCGAGTATCCAGTCCGAGAGCGCTCCAGCGCTTCGAGGATTGCTCGAGGACGATGGCAAAAGCGCTGTCGGAGCCACCAGCGAAACCACAATCGTTCTGATCATCAGGAATAGAGTCTTCCTGGAAATTGGCGGGACGGGCACGAAAGAACGGCGCTCCGTACGACCGGGCCGCTAGCTCATTCCAGACACTCAGGGCTCGTGCGATCTCGAGCTGATGGGTCTTGGAGAACCGGGAGTCCACGCGGACTTCGATCGGCTGATTGAAGGAGACTTTCAGCGGAGCCATCAACGACCCCATCTGATCTTCGGCGATATCGCAATTCAGCTTCCGTCCGCAGCCGGCACCACAGGCCAGAAGGGAACTCAGAACCGCCAGCACCGCCACACTTTGTTTCCAACGCAATCGGGTTCCGCACATAGCGGGCGCACTTAATCATACCCAACCATTTCAATCAAGCATGTTCTCATGGGCCGGTTTTTCATGAGTCGAATCACAGAGTCTCCGATGAAGCGGGGCCCCAAAGCGCGGGACGGTTCGCGAATCATCCTGTTAACCACTTGTTTTTATAATACTATTTAAAGTGAGATTCATTGTTGACTCTTTTACTCAACTTCTGTATTTCTTTCTCCGCTCGCCCCACCGAGGGGCTATCCAGAAGTGGAGTTGGAAATGCGGAAGAACTGGATCTCTCTGCCCCAGATCAGCCTAGTCCTCACCGCGGCCTTCTGGGTTGCGGCCGCAGGATGCGATCCCGAGACCCACCAGAATACCAAAGTTTTGGTCGGCCCGACCGCCGAAGCTTCG
>CAYOWB010000198.1:5833-6146 GCA_964407515.1 uncultured Bacteriovoracaceae bacterium | reverse complement strand
TCTGATTCAGAATGTTTCCGAAGCGGGCCAAAGCCATCGGATTCACTGAATGCAGGCGTCCCGCGACGCGGTACCGGTTCAACACCTTGCCGCCGTCGGGATAGTGGAACCGATGATAGTCCTGAGGGCAGAGACGCGCGATGAAGCAAGGCCCACCCATGAAATGACGCGTCCACTGGTCCTCACACAGCAGCTCCGCGATCGCGAGTCGCGCTCCCTTGACGGGGAGATCCTGGGAACCGTTGACCTCGGCAAAGGCGAGGTATCGCCCCTCGGCGAAGGCCGGACGCATGGAAGGGTCCGCTGCCACCTG
>CAYOWB010000198.1:0-5811 GCA_964407515.1 uncultured Bacteriovoracaceae bacterium | reverse complement strand
ACGAAAGCGCCGCGCGAAGAAATCGTTGAACGAACGGAACCTTCGGTCCTCGAACTCGCCCATGTCGATCTCAAAGTCGCGAATAAACGGCTTGATCTTGGATCGGCTCAGCCACGAGGACTGATAGACCCCATAGAGCCGACTGAAGAACCGAGTGCTCAGCAAATGCACCACCAAGGAACCCAAACCGCGGCTGCAGTAGGCTGAACGAAGCCAGTACTCGCCATAGACCTTTTCCACCTCGACTTGTCCCTTGGACCGATTCCAAACCTTTGTACCTGACATTCGTCCTCGATGATACACAGCGCAGTGCCGAAAGAACACCGTCGAAGCAAGAAAGAAATTCCATCTTGAAACTTTACAACTGCTCGCTTCGTGACTATAACCCGCGACCTAAACCGAAAGAAGTAGGAGCTACTATGTATAAAGGTCTCGTTCTCCTGTTCGCGGTTCTGGCCTCGACGGCCTCCGCTGATTCCCGAGTCATCCGGGACAACCGACTCAAGGACCTCGGCATCACGCCGGCTTTGGGCCGTGGTTATTCGGTCGCTACCAACACTTACCAGTCTCTCTGCATGGACAAGGTCGTGACCACCAAGCCGTCTTACAACTTCCGCTATACTTTCCATGAAATCGAGAAGGACTGGGAAAAGACTCACTCCACGGCGATCGACAGCAGCACCAGCTTGTCATTCCTGTTCCTCAAGGCCAACGTCACCACGCACCTCGATACGAGCAGCACGCAGAAGAATCACATTCACTACATGATGGCGAATCTCGCGGTCGACAGCTACTACAACTCCGTCAACGAAGGGCAGTCGACCCTCAGCGCCTCGGCGAAGGCACTCCTCGAGAAGGGGGACACCGTCGGCTTCTTCGACGCCTGCGGCCCCTACTACGTCCGCTCCATCGGACGCCACTCCACGTTCCTGGCACTGCTGAGCTACCGTACGAAGGAAGAAACGCGTGACACGAACTTCGAGCTGAAGCTCAAGACGAAACTGAAGTCCTTCTTCGGAGGCGGCGGCGCCGACTACAGTCAGGACCACAGCTTCCACAACGAAAGCCGCGAGAAGCAGCTGACCATTCACGTGTGGGCTTACGGCCTCGGCAAAGATCACATCTCCGAGCTGATCCCGACGGACGTCGACTCGTTCAAGCGGGTCGTCCAAGACGCCATCAAGGCGATGCAGGACGCCGACGCGGGAATCGTGACCTCCATGGAAGTCGTGCCGTGGATCGAGAACACGGAATTCCAGAACACCCTGAAACTCCAGAACACCAACGACGTTCTCCAATACGAACAGAAGAAGAACCTCGAGGCGAACTCCGAGCTCATCGCGGAACTCGATCGCATCGACCGCGCGCAGATGGACCAGTACTACAAGGCTCTCAACTGCCGCCGTATCCTCGAAGACGAGTACATCGGCCTTACCGGCGACTACGCCTTCGATCCGGAACTGACCCTGTTCCAGGATATTCAGGCTCCTCGCTCCGAATCGAAGTACGTTTCGTTGGCATACCTGAACCAGATTCTCTCGCGCGAGAAGATCGACCAGCTGATGGCGAAGAATCAGGAGTTCCTCTACGGCAAGGGCGGCAACGCCTCCGAAGCCTCGGGCGCCGTGGCTTGCTTCAACGAACTCTTCAAACGCGGCATGGATAAGGTCCATTACCGCAATATCAAGGCCTGTGAAGACGCGCGCCGCTGGTCGGTGCCGGTCTCTCCGGTCCTCGATCACTACTGCATGCCCGAGCTGGGCAAGATCCTTCCCAAGAAGGACAACAAGTAAGCGGTTCGCCGCTTGATCCGATGCCGTCGCTTCCGGGGTTTTGGGGGGCGAAGCGACGGCATCGGAATTCAGATTCGGAGTCAGTCTATGTTCCGATGGATCGTTCTTATCGCCCTCTGTGCCCCGTTCCCTTTTTTCGCCGCGCCTAGCGCCGCGTCTCCGCGCATCATCAACGACAATCGTCTGGCTGAAATCGGGATGACGCCCGCCCTCGGCCGGGGGTACTCGCTCACCAGCAACTCCCTTCATTCACTGTGTTACAAAACGGTGGCGAAGACCGTTCCGACCTACAACCTCGACTATGAGTTTCAGGAAATCGACGAGACGTACATGAACCGGACGTCGATCCAGACGAAGCTGGCGACCGCTTACCTCCACGACTTCCTCAAGAAGAACGTCGCCTTTTCGGAAGTGACGCAGGCGACCGGCAATACGACGAAGACTTACAAGATCAAGAACATCCTGGCTCACATCAAAGTATCGACCTACTACTACTCCCTCGACGAATCGCAGTCCGAACTCGGCGACTCCGCGAAGAAGCTCCTGAACGGAGGCGATCTGGTGGGCTTCTTCGAATCCTGCGGTTTCTACTACATCCGCTCCCTCGGCCGCTATTCCACGTTCATGGCGCTCTTCAAGTACCGCCTCGACGAAAACGAGTCGGACGAGGCGTTCATGAACGCCCTCCACCGGAAGATGTTCAGCTTCTACAAGCCCTCAGGCGAAGACACGGCATTCGAAAACGAACTCGAACGCCGTGTGCTTCGAATCAACGTCCAGGCCGTCGGCCTCGGCAAGGGCAACATGGTGAACCTGTTGCCGACCAATCTTCACGAGTTCAAGAAGACCATCGAGGAAGCCGTGAAGCTCATGCAGGACCCCAACTCCGGAGCGATCACCTCCATGGAAGTGGTCCCATGGCCGGAGAACACCGAGTTTCAGACCAACATGAAGCTCGACCGGGAAGCGACCCGTCTGGCTTTCACCCGCCGCAAGAATCTGGAAGAAAACTCCGGAGTCATCGCGGAGATCGAACGGATCGACCGCTACCAGATGGACCTCTACTACAAGGCGTTCGCCTGCCATCGCGTACTGATGGAGAACTACAAGGTCGGTACGGGACCCTTCGAATACGATCCGAAGAGGACTTTCTTTTACGACCTGGCCAACAAGACGAACCGCTCTCAATACAAGTCACTCGAAGAGCTCCTTACTCTGATCAATGAGAAGTCGGTCGAGTCCCTCTACAACGACAACATGCAGTTCCTTTACGGCCAGACGGGCGGCAAGTCCGACGGCGCCGCCTACTGCATGCAGGAGCTGGAGCGGCAGGGATTGGAAAACGTGAGCTACCGCAGCGTTCCGGCTTGTCGCGAGGTGATGCGATATCCAGCTCGTTACCTTCCCATCATCGACCACTACTGCCTGCCCGAGCAGGCGGAGGTCGAACTGCGCCCGATCATCCCGCGACCTCCGGTGATCGGCCCGATTCATCCGCGTCCCATCGACCCACGTCCCATCGGACCGAGGTGAAGCGCGTGCGATCGCCTTTGCGCTTCCTCATGCGCTGGCTGATTCTCGCCAGCATCGGATGGTACGCCACGAGCAGCGCGGCGTTCGACCATCCTGTGACCGACTTGAGATTCCAGGGGGACACACTCTCGGTCCTGGGGCACGGACTCGTTCCGACTCGTAAGGGGTTCTACACGCAGCCCTGCCTAGCCCGGTTCGACCTCGCGTCCGAGGGAAGCGCGGTGGACTTCGAGGTCTACCCCGTGGAAGAGGGTACGCAACCCGCCGACCCCGAACTGGATCGCTTCATCCGCACGCATCAGCCGCATGCACTGAAATACTCCCCGACCGGAGGCGGCTCTTCATCCTTCGTCCTCGCCATTCAGGTGCGCAAGAGTCGCGTCGCCGTCCGGGACGAGACGATGACACTCAAGCCGACGATCGCAGCACTTCTCGACCGCGGTGACCTCGAAGCGTTCTACCGGCAATGCGGCACGCACTACGTCTCCGCAGTAACGAAAAAAGCCAAGCTCTTCGTCTTCGTCAGCTATTACCGCGCCACGGACGCGGCACGAGACCGCATTCAGGAGGCCGTCCGCCGGAGAATCACGGCCGACCCGTTCGACGGCCGTCAGATCCGTCTTTTCAAAGATCTCGACTTCACCGCCTATACCTACTTCGCACTCGAGGCGTCCGGAGGATTGCCGGTAACGCCCATCAACTTCACCGCATCGAAGTGGTCAGGCGAGCGCATGGACGACTTCATCCGGAAAGCCATGACGTCACTGATGTACGAGGAGGCCGGCGACGTATCCCGGTTCGATAAGAAGAGCTGGGAAGAGCTACCCGCCCTTCAGAACGCATGTCGGTCGGCCGCCGCGCCGAACTTTTGCAAGCGTGGCTCCTTCTCTTCCCTGAGACTCATGGAGCAGGACCTTCTGGAGTTGTCACTGAGAGCCGCGAAGGCCGTCCAGGCCGCGAAGGCGGATCAGAGCGCCGGCAGTCCCGCTGCTCCTGAGACCGCCCGTTGCGCGAAGTTTCTGAGAAATGCACGTCGCTATGCCGACTGGAACCGCTTCGAGGAGTGCCGTGCCGCCTACCTGGCATCACCGCATCGGGATCTCAGGACCATCCCTGTGTGCGAAAAGCTGGGTGCAGCGCTCCAGACGGCACTCAACAACCCCAGCTGCGACTTCAATGTCCGAAAAGGCCTTCCGCACGAACAGTTCCTTCACGGAACGACGCATCTCCCGATTCCGTTCATTCCGCCCCGGTTCGCCTCCTCACCGAACCGTGAGGTCTTCGGAAAGCAGTTTGATGTGACTGGAAGGGTCTACGCCGACTCTTGCATCCTACTGAACGCCGCGGACATCGACTCTTCACCGCTCTATTCGAAGACGCGCTATCTCTATCACCCCTTGACACAGACGGGATCCGGGTCTGGACGCCCACCCAAAGTGAGTTTCAAGGCGATTTTCGAGATCCGCGGATTTTCTTCCCGACTGTCGGACCAAGTTACCCCCAGTTCTTCCGCGCTCGTCGCGCTCCAAGAGGGGCTGCTTTCATTCTTTCAGAAGTGCGGAACTCACTTCGCGGCCGGCTTCGAGCATCATCGGGGCTTCGAGGTCAAGCTGACCATGGGGCTGGATGACGTGATCGAGTTCAAGCCGCGCCCCAAAGACACGTTCCAGTCTTTGTCCGAAAGTGCGGCGATCAACGGAGTGACTTTGAAGCAGCTCGACGTTCTCGTCGATCCATCCATCAGTCACCTTGAAGCGACGGAACACAAGGAAACGGCGAGGGTTTTCGAAGAAAAGGACCGTCTCGACGTTCTCGATCGTTCCGAAGTGGAGCTGGAGCCATTCGGCCTCGCGCCGCAGTACGCTGATCATCCCTTGTTGAAGCCGCGGACCTTCCGGGAGTACTTCGAGAAGAAGGAGCGCATCGTCGCGCTGTTCCGGGACGACACTCATGCGGTCCCCACTGAGCTGTATCTTCAACCCTGGACCGAGACGCTTCGAGCTAAGGGCTTCGCGAGTGCAGGCCGGATCGACGCGGCGGAAGATCCCAGGTTTCACGCACAGCAATAACAATGCGTTCTTGACGAGAATCCCCTTTAAAACACCCGATAATCCTGTTTAGCTGATGAGTCCTATGGCGCGATACATCCTGGTTGCATGCCTCCTTTTTCTCACCGCTTTTCCGGCCTCCGGAGCTCCCTCGAACAATTCCAAAAGCTCAGCGGCACCCCGCCCTCCGAAGCTTCTCGTCGTTCTCGTCATCGATCAGTTCCGTGCGGATTATCTGACGCGCTTTGAACGCGTGTTCGGCCCGGACGGTTTCAAATTTCTCATGAACCACGGCGCGTACTATCCCTTCGCCGAGTACGATGCCCTGCAGTGCATGACGGCACCGGGGCATGCGACGATTTTGACGGGCGCGCCTCCGTACGTCTCGGGAGTCCCGGTTAACTACTGGGTCGAGAACGGACGTCGGATATACTGCA
>CAYOWB010000197.1:3190-6148 GCA_964407515.1 uncultured Bacteriovoracaceae bacterium | reverse complement strand
GCAGGTCGTCCGCGTCCAGCACCAGCCCGCGCGTCGCCAGCTTCCCGTCAAACTGGAGCCCCTCCACTGGCCAGCCCTGCTCCAGCAGCCGCCGCTTGATGTGGTTGTACGCCTGCCCCTCCCACGCATCGACATGGTAGTGGACCAGCGTATAATCCATGTCGTAACCGATCGCCCGGATGGCGCGAAGGTTCAGGGTCCTATTGCAGAAGATGCCGCGTGCGTGATCGTCGTGTTTCAGTTCCATGGCATCTTATCTTGACGCGGACGGCGGCTTTACTCAATCGAGTTCAGAACCGCCACTCGTGGTCGCCGTAGCCACGGCCGCCATTGCCGCCGTCGCCGTCGCCGTCGCCGTCGTAATAGCCGCCGCCGTTGTCCGAGCCGCCCCGGTTGTTGCCCGTGCCGTTGTCGTCGCCACCGTAGTAGGGTCCGCCGCGTCCGTAGTCACGGTCGTAGTCGCCACGGTCTTCATAGCGGAAGTCGGGAATGCGGTTCCCCGCGTCGCCGTCATAATAGTCTCGGGGCCTCGGGGCGCGTTCATCGCGATCGAAGTCATCGGCGGCACGCTGTTCGCGGGTAACGCGGCAGCGTGTTTTAGTGTTCGCCCAGCCGCCCCAGCGGCCCGAGCTCAGCCGATAGCGCTTCTGCTGCGAAAGGCAGGTATAGACGCGGGTGACGTCCGTATCGAGGTTGGTCGCCTCGACTTTGAAGTGGACCGAGACGCCTTGAAACGAGCTATTCCGATCAGCGCAGGATTGAATCTGATAAACATTGAAGATCCGGCCGAGCTCGAGCGGCGCACGCGTCCCGAATTCACCGTACTTCTCAACGGAACGTTCGACGGCACGGAACAGGACCGCGTTTGTCCGCAGGCGCGTGACTTCGTTCTCGCAAGCGAGACGAGGAGCCGCGAAGGCCGGAACACTCATGATGAACACCAACAACGAGATGACTGCTTTCATGGAAACTACCCCCAAAAGACCCGGAAATAGGTCAAGGGAGAGTGAATAGACCGAAACCGGACGAGATGCAAACCCGTCAAATGATGCGACGTGTTATCGGTCGTGCCTTTTCTTCCGTGGTCAGATTACGGGGCGGCCACGCTCGTGGCGAGTTCCTTGGCTAGAGAGGGCCCCAGGCAAGCTTCACGAGATCCCTTTAGGATTGTACGGATGCTTCTGGTCCGCATCAGTGAGTGGCCCGGAGAACGTGACAGGATATGCCCGCCCCAGCCCCCGCCTAGGTTTTCGGCATAGGTGGGCGTGCCGCCCATCACGCTGCTGATGTTCGTGTCCGTCAGAACCACTTTGTTGTCGTAGCTTTGCGATACTTGCGGCACGTTGGAGTGGCCGATCACTAGTGTTTTCGCGCCCCACTTTCCAAGTGCGCCATCCAAGATGTCTTCGTCCAGGGAACGGTTTGCGAGTTCGCGTGTCCAGAAGGGGCCCTCCAGGCTTGTGACCCAGGAGGACGGGAGGCGCGGGCGCTGAGCCTCCGGGAGGGCGTTGCGCTCCAGTGCCATGTTGACCCACCGCGCGGTCTCGGCGTTGATGCGGTCGATGGAATAGCTGAGGGCCCATTCCTCGATTCCTGCGTGCGTGAAAACGGTGTCGCCGATTTTCACGACCGCCTTTCGGCGCCGAAACCAGTCTGCGTATTTGCTCTTTGACGAGTGCACCTGGCGGAGGACCTCTTCGCGAGCTTGCTGAGTCAGCGGTTTTGAACTGCCGGCGAAGAGCTCAGCTTCTCCCGGGCCCACGTAGCGGAAGTCGTCGGAGAGCAGGAAGATTTCGTGGCTTCCCAGGAGGGCGTGACCACCACCCCCGGCCTTCTGCCCTTCGGTTTCGAGCCGCACCAAGAGGTCGTAGATCAGGCGGGTGTCCGAGCCGCGATCGTTCAGGTCGCCCATCAGGACGAGCTGAGTTTTGGCGCCGATCCATCGCCCCTCATCGTCCACGAGCTTCGCGGTTTGCAGAATCTGCCAGAGAGCCTCGAAGTCCCCGTGAAGGTCGCCGATTGCGACGATTCGGGGGGCCGGGGTCTCGGCTAGGCCTATGTGCGGCGTGCCAGGGAGAGAGACCCCCAGGCTGAAGACGAGAATCCACAGGAAGCGCATTAGATCTCCAATTCTCGTCCTTGATTGGACTGATGAGAATCAAAAAAAGGTCAGCATGGCTTTTTCACGGGGACACTGGACCCAGGAGTCGATTCGATACCCGCTTTTTTTCGCTCTGGACTGAACCGGGGGGCGATATCCGCGCGGCCTGATGCATTTCGTTCGTACTTCACTGATTCATTTTCGCCACACTTCTGCTATAGGTGTGATGTTAATAACACATTGCCTTTTCGGTGAACCGGAGACTCAATACGGTGAATATTCTCGCCCTGAATTGCGGCAGCAGTTCGCTTAAGTATCAGCTTTTCAACTGGAAGAATCATCAGAAGGTCGCGAGTGGCCTGGTCGAGCGCATTGGCCAGACCGGTGCGACCATCAAGCACGCCGCCGGCGATCAGCCCTCCACGAAGCGTGAGATTTCGTGCAAAGACCATGTGGAAGGAATCGAGCATGTTCTGAAGGCCGTGTTCGAGTGCCTGCCGAAGGGCGAGAAGATCGATGCCGTCGGCCATCGCGTGGTTCACGGCGGCAGCCGCTTCGCGCGTTCCGTTCTGCTGAACGACGACGTCGTTCATACGGTGGACCAGCTCATCCCGCTGGCTCCGCTTCACAACCCGGCGAACCTCTCCGGCATTCGTGCCGCGATGAAGGTCCTCACGGGCATCCCGCAGGTCGCGGTGTTCGATACCGCCTTCCATCAGACGATGCCGGCACAGGCTTACACCTACGCGGTTCCGAAGCAGTGGGTGGAGCAGCACGGCGTTCGCCGTTACGGCTTCCACGGGACCTCGCACCTTTTCGTCTCGCGCAAGGTCGCGAAGATGCTGGGCCTCGGCTAT
>CAYOWB010000197.1:911-3180 GCA_964407515.1 uncultured Bacteriovoracaceae bacterium | reverse complement strand
CTGGGCCGCAAGGTTGAGGATCTCAAGATCGTGACCTGCCACATCGGCAATGGCGCGAGCGTCAGCGCGGTCATGAACGGCAAGTGCGTGGATACCAGCATGGGCCTCACTCCGCTGGAAGGCCTCATGATGGGAACCCGCTCGGGCGACATCGATCCGGGTCTGATCCCCTACGTGAAGACACAGATGGGGATGGAATACGATCAGGTGTTCGACGCTCTTAATAAGAAGAGCGGCATGGCTGGACTTACCGGCCATAGCGATCTGCGCGACATCGAAGACGCCTACATGAAGGGCGACAAGACCTGCACGCAGGCGCTCGAGGCGTACAGCTACCGCGTGAAGAAGTACATCGGCGCATACGCGGCTGCCATGGGCGGCGTGGATGTCGTCGTGTTCACGGCGGGCGTCGGCGAAAATTCGCCGATCATCCGTGGCATGGCGCTGAAGGACATGGAGTACCTGGGCATCCGGCTCGACTCCGAAGCAAACGAGAAGACCTGGAGAGGCAAGGAAGGTCCGATCACGACGGCCGACTCAAAGGTGAAAGCTTATGTCGTTTCCACGAACGAAGAGCTGATCATCGTCGAAGATACGGTCGCCCTGCTCGAAGGCCGCTCCCCGGCTGAGCCTGGCTTCAAGTACTCATTTGAGGCATAATCACCTCGATTTTCACACAGGAGTAATCACTTAATGGAATTTCAGATCCCGGTTGGTATTTCGAATCGTCACCTGCACCTCTCCCGCGCGGACCTCGATGTCCTGTTCGGAAAGGGTTATCAGCTGAAGCAGATGAAGCCCCTCTCTCAGCCCGGCCAGTACGCCGCGGAAGAGTGCGTCGACATCGTCGGCCCGAAGGGCAAGATCGAGAAGGTCCGTGTGCTCGGTCCGGAGCGCAAGGCGACCCAGATCGAAGTCTCGCAGACGGACGCGTTCAAGCTCGGCTTGAAGCCGCCCGTCCGCGACTCCGGTGACATCGTGAACTCTCCCGGCATCCGCGTGGTCGGCCCCGCCGGCCAGGTGGAGTTGAAGGAGGGCGTGATTCTCGCCTGCCGTCACATCCACATGCACACGAGCGATGCGCAGCGCTTCGGCGTGAAGGACAAGCAGCGCGTCCGCGTGATCTGTGACGGAGAGCGTGGCGTCGTGTTCGAGAACGTCCTCGCCCGCGTGCACGATCAGTTCGCGCTCGAAATGCACATCGACACGGACGAAGCCAATGCCGCCCTTCTTAAGAACGGCGTGATGGTTCGCATGACTGTCTAGAATGACATGGAGACGGATTTGTTAATCCGCCGCCATCACATTTCTACTGGGCTGGGTGCCGAGGCATCCAGCCCGTTTTTTTGGGAGCACCCGAGCTGAATTCAGGGGGTCAGGCCGCCTGCCGGTTGCGCTTGAAGATTTCCTCGTGCTTCTGAATCACCGCCGTCATCATCGACTGACTCTCCGGCCGGATGTTCTTGAGGATAATCCGGGTGCCTAGAATCTCCGGGCCGTGATTTTCCACGAGTTTTCCAAAAAATTCCTCGGCGAAGGAGTAGCTGATGACCTTAACTCCTGAGAAATCCAGCTGAACCGGTTGATCGCCAACCAAGACCTCCTCGCGGAGTTCCGCTGCGTCGGTCCTGTGCCCCACGGTCGCGCCAAACTTCTTGGAAAGAGAGATGATTTTCATCGTCGTGCCACCTGCATCGGGAGAGTGTTTTCCGGTGAGTCCCGGACACCTTCATCTATCGGAAGCAGCGGGGAGGAGATGAGCGGTTTATTCTCCGGTGCGGCGAGTTGACGATTCGCTTCATGGCACGAAAATGCTCGCCCGAGCGCGTCGGTAAAGTTTGCCGGTTTTCATCGGAGAGGGCTCCCATTACTCTAGGACTAGAGTGGGAGAATCGTGAATGCGCAAGCTGGTGTGGCTCTTGTTGGGTGTGTTGATCGGGATGACCGTCGTGTCGATGATGGCGTGCAACTCGGCGCCGAAGAAGCCGCTGCCGCTGACACAAGCTCCGCAGAGTCCGAAGCGTTATCCGGCTGGCGGCGCGATCATTCACGATCAAGTGGTGAGCACCTATCACGATTGGAAGTTCGTGGAGGAAGAGGTCTCCGGAGGCAAGAAGGTCGGCTACTGGCAGGTCATCACGCCGCACTCCGTGTTGCTCGAACAGGATCCCGTCCGGAAGAAGGAGGAGATCCGTCGCCGGGTCCAGGCCGTAGACCGTTATGAAGGGACGAACGACGGTTGTCCCTCCGGCATGGCGCGTGTGAAGGG
>CAYOWB010000197.1:0-901 GCA_964407515.1 uncultured Bacteriovoracaceae bacterium | reverse complement strand
ATGATGAACGACTGGCGTGCGATCGATCGGCTTCAGAGTCAGGCCTGTCAGGACAAGGACCCGACCGGTAAGCCGTGGGATCCGAAGTTCCTCTGCAAGAAGTTCGATGCAGCCAAGCTCAACGTTCCGAATGACGTGAGGAAGACCGCGATGGACTTCTGCATGGATCGTTTCGAGTATCCCAACATTCCGGGAGAGAGCCCGGCCGTCATGATCTCCTGGGATGATGCGAAGAAGGCTTGCGCGGCCCATGGAAAGCGGCTCTGTGAGGAGAACGAATGGGTCTTCGCGTGCGAGGGCGATGACTCCTGGCCGTATCCGTACGGCTTTGAGCGCCATCCTGAGGTGTGCAATCTGGACAAGGACATCCCCAAGGTGAAGTTCAGTGAAAAGGACTTCTTTCCCAAGGACGGCGCCCCGGCGGCCAAACAGCTGGACTCCTTGTGGAGAGGTGAGGCGAGTGGCGAGCGGCCTTACTGCCGCAGCGTCTTTGGTATCTACGACATGACCGGAAACGTCGATGAGTGGACCGTTCACAGCGAAGGGCGCCCGAAGGAAAAGTTTAATTCGATCCTGAAGGGCGGCTGGTGGACCAAGGTCCGCGGACGCTGCCAGCCCGCCACCACTTCGCATGGCGAGCAGTGGTACAACTACCAGGTCGGCTTCCGCTGTTGCGCGGATGCGCGGCGGTAATTCGACTGTCTATGGTTCCCGTCTGGTTCCTGCTTGCACTAGCCTCGGCTGTTTTGTCGGCGACGTCCGCCGTGACGGAAAAGAAGGTCCTCTTCAGGGCCGAGGTGTTGCCGTTCTGCTTCCTGTCGGCGGTGGTGAGTTTCGCGGCGTCCTTGCCGTTGCTTCCTCAGGTGGCTTGGCAGCTTTCCGCGGCTGCCTGGGGCGTGTT
>CAYOWB010000196.1:3178-6291 GCA_964407515.1 uncultured Bacteriovoracaceae bacterium | reverse complement strand
CAATGAGCCGTGCCGATGGAGTGGCCCGCTACTTTCGGTGGACGGCGAGGCCGCCCGGCGCCTGGGCCGTCGGCATGAGCTCGACGGAGTTGATGTTGACGTGTCCCGGGAGGGTGGCGCACCAGTAGGCCGTCTCGGCCACGTCCACGGCGCTGAGCGGTCGCATCCCCTCATAGACCTTCGCGGCCTTGGCGCTGTCTCCGTGGTAGCGGACGATCGAAAACTCCGTCTCGGCCATACCTGGCTGGATATCCGTGACCCGGACGCCGGTTCCCAGAAGTTCCGCGCGCAGGTTCAGTGTGAACTGTTGCACGAAGGCCTTGGTGCCACCGTAGACGTTTCCGCCGAAGTAGGCGTAGTTTGCCGCGATCGAGCCCATGTTGATGATATGCCCGCGTCCCCGGCGCACCATACCGGGAAGGACGGCGCGCGTGCAGTACATCAGGCCCTTGCAGTTGGTATCGACCATCGTTTCCCAGTCCTCGACGGATGCTTCGTGCGCCGGCGACAGTCCGAGGGCGAGGCCGGCGTTATTGATCAGCAGGGAGATGGAAGAAAACTCAGGAGGAAGAGTGGAGACACACTCTTCGACGGCTCTACGGTCTCGCACGTCCAGGCGTACGATGTGAACCGGGCAGGCCAGTTCTTCCTGAAGAGCCAGGAGCCGTTCGGAACGGCGGCCCGCCAGGATCAGCCGCGCGTTCGGATGGCGCGCGAAGCGCCGTGCGCAAGCCTCGCCGAAACCCGAGGTGGCCCCAGTTATCAAGGCTGTGAAGTTTGTTTCATCGTGCATCCGAGATCTCCTGTAACGAGCATCTTAACTCCGAACAGGAGATTACATCAGGATTTTCGGCCGTACAATTTTCTCAGCTCTTCTTTCGACAATTCCAGCACACGACGGCGTTCTGGAGACAGGTTGCGGCCGGCTCTGTTGATGAAGAAGTTGAGCATCGACATCGCAGATCGAAAGGGCGGTCCCTTTCTTCTGCGGCTCATCTCGGCCGATCGGCGCAAGGATCTTGCGATCTTCTTGGGGTCATCCCACGTAAAGACCTTTTGCTCTAGATCCAAGGCATTGCTGTTCCGTGTGACATCGGTGGACCAACGCACGACAGGACGTTTTCGATGCATACGCTTCAAGAAGTTCGCAAGAAGCGGGCCGGGGCGGAAATGGTGGACCGGCGCGATACTGTTGACCGAAGGTTTAGAATATGCTAAACATCTAAACATGGGTCAGACTGGAAAGATGAAGCAGGCGGAAGAAGTGGCAGAGACCCTGGGATGTCTCTCAAACCCTCTGAGGCTCATGATCGTTTGTCAGCTCCTCAAGGGTGAGTTGTATGTCCAGGAAATCGTTGACCGGCTCGGTACGACGAAGGGCAATATTTCTCAGCATTTAAGCGTGTTGCTCGCCAGGAAGATGATCAAGAAGCGTCGAGACGCCAACCGGATCTTCTATTCTATTCAGGATGAGAATCTGAAAGCATTGCTCAAATGCGTCAAGACTCTCTATTGCCACGGGCTTGATGTCTGAACTCTGAAGAGCACCGAAAAGGAGTACCTATGAAGGTTTGTATTATTGGGGGAGTCGCAGCGGGAGCGTCGGCGGCTGCAAGGCTGAGACGGTTGGATGAAAAAGCAGAGATCGTGGTGTTCGAGCGCGGAGACCATGTCTCATTCGCAAACTGCGGCTTGCCTTATCATATCTCCGGAACCATCGCGGAGCGTGACCGACTCATTCTGCTGGACCCTGAAGACTTCAAGAACCGGTATGCCATCGATGCGCGCACCCGGCATGAAGTGATACGGATTGATCGCTCCGCCAAGACGGTTCGAGTGCGCGACCTGGCGTCAGGGCGCGAATATGACGAGGCCTACGACAAGCTTCTCCTCGCGCCGGGAGCCGCGCCTTTCGTGCCGCCAATTCGCGGCGCTTCGGATTGTGCGCGCTTTATGACTCTTCGGAACATCCCCGATATGGACCGCATTATCGCTCGGCTGAAGGGCGGCGCCAAGCGGGTCGTCGTCCTCGGTGCTGGATACATTGGAGTCGAAATGGCGGAGAACCTCCGCGAGGCAGGCCATCACGTCACCGTGGTGGAACTCGGCGACCAGATCATGGCTCCCTTCGATCCAGAAATGGCCGGAATTCTCGAAGAGACGCTCGAAAAGCATGGAGTCGATGTCTTGTTGCGGGAGTCGGCCGAGGAGATCGTTTCAGACGGTGACGACGCGGTCCGGCTTCGCCTGAGATCCGGGGCGGAACTGAAGGCGAATCTCGTGATTGGCGCGATCGGTGTGCGACCCGAAACGAGCCTGGCTCGCGTCGCCGGGATCGAGCTTGGCCCCAACGGCGGCGTCAAGGTGGACGCTCACATGCGGACAAGCGTTCCGGATATTTATGCCGCGGGTGACGTGGTCGAAACCGAGAACATCGTGCACGGCATGTCGTCCCTCTTCCCTTTGGCCGGTCCCGCGAACCGCCAGGGCCGCATTGTGGCGGATCACATCTGCGGAATCCCTTCTTCCTATCGAAAGACTCAGGGGACAGGGATCCTTAAGGTATTCGATCTTCAGGCTGCCAGCACCGGGTTGAATGAAAAACAAGCCCTCAAGGCGGGATTGAAGTTCAAGACGATTCATCTGCATCCCGCGAATCATGCGGGCTATTACCCCGGCTCTTGCCGGATGGCGCTCAAGGTGATCTTCGATTTCGAATCGGGTCGAATTCTGGGCGCGCAAGGCGTTGGGCCTGACGGTGTCGACAAGCGCATCGACGTTCTTGCGACGGCTATCCGCGCGGGCATGACGGTGGAGGATCTGGAGCATCTTGAACTCGCGTACGCGCCGCCCTTCGGTTCCGCGAAGGATCCGGTGAATATGGCGGGGTTCGTCGGCTCCAACTTGAGGGCGGAGCTGCTCAAGACGGTGACCCCGGCGGAGGCGGCTCAGCTGGATCGTCCGGTTTATCTCGATGTCCGGAGTCGCGAGGAGGTGGCTCTCGGTCAGGTGCCGGGAGCGCTCAATGTTCCGATCGACGAGCTCCGGAGTCGCTTGTCTGAGATTCCAAAGGATCGTCCGCTGGTGGTCTACTGCCAGGTCGGAATTCGTTC
>CAYOWB010000196.1:0-3162 GCA_964407515.1 uncultured Bacteriovoracaceae bacterium | reverse complement strand
GCCTCACGGGTACTTCTTCAGAACGGCTTCAGCAATACGGTCATGCTTTCGGGGGGCTTCCTGACTTATGGACACTACGGAAGAACGAATGGAGTGAAGCTCATGAAGAATGAGACGCCTAAAGAAGAAGCTAAGAACTGCTGCTCCAAGGTGGGGGCGTCGGACGACTTTACGGTCAAGCAACCGTTCTGTTCTTCACCTCAGGTGACGGATGCCGTTGATGGCTCCCTTAAGGTCGATTTGCGGGGGCTTCAGTGTCCGGGGCCGATTCTTCGTCTTAAAAAGGCGCTCTCGGAAGCGAAGCCCGGCTCAAGGGTGACCGCGACGGCGAGTGACCCGGGCTTTGCTCACGATCTTCCGGCCTTCTGCGCGGCAAACGGTCATGAGGTGCTCTCCATCCGTACTGAGGGCCGCGATATCGTTGCTACCATTCGCCGCGGTGCCGAGGCGCGTACTCAAGACGGCGCCGTGACGGCCAATGGCGGTGACCCGAGAAACGCGACCCTGATCGTCTTTTCGAATGATCTCGATAAGGCGCTCGCGTCATTCATTATCGCCAACGGTGCCCGCGCCATGGGCGGTGAAGTGACGTTGTTCTTCACCTTCTGGGGGTTGAACATCCTTCGAAAGGCGGGGCCCGTGACGGTGCGAAAAGGATTCATTGACCGGATGTTCGGCTGGATGATGCCTCGAGGAGCCGAGCGGCTCACTCTGTCCAAGATGCACATGATGGGCATGGGAACCGCGATGATGAAAGGCGTGATGAAGGGCAAGAACGTGGATTCGCTGCCCAAGCTCATTGAAACGGCGCGTGCGGCGGGCGTGCGCATCGTCGCCTGCTCGATGTCCATGGACGTGATGGGAATTCAGCGCGAAGAGTTGATCGAGGGTGTCGAGATCGGCGGAGTCGCGCAGTACCTGCATGAAGCCAGTAAGTCGGGGGTCAATCTGTTTGTCTGATGGGCAGCTGTTTTCGGCGGAGAAGTCCTGATCCTCGCCCTTTCGAGGGGCTAGACCAGAAGCGAAAGCAGTTCCATCGGGTGTGCAATCAGCCTCTTGGCCTTCGCCGCCTGTAATTCTTCCTTCGAGCGGAACCCCCAGAGCGCACCCACCGGGTACATACCGGCGGCGTTTGCCGTGTTCATGTCGGTGTTTGTGTCACCGACGTACAGGAACTCCGCCGGACGGATCTGGAGGTCGCGGGCGATCTCGAGGGCCACGGTCGGATCCGGTTTCTTCGGATATCCGGGGCGCGCGCCGATCACGCGTTCAAACTTCCACTTGCCGAGGAGCTTCTCCACGATCATCTGGGTGAACTCGTGCGACTTGTTCGAAAAGATCGTGGCCGGGATTCCGCGTTCGCGGAGTCCCTCGAGTAGCTCAGGGATGCCGTCGTAGGGCTGGGTGCGCTCCGCCCAGCGGCGGCCGTATTCCTGGCGCATTCCCGCAAGGATGCGCTCACGGATCTCCTCGTTGTCGCGGACGTGCTCCGGCATCGCACGTAGAGCGAGGATGTCCACTCCGTCGCCTACCATGATCTTGTATTTCTCCACCGGGTGCTGCGGAAACTCGAAGCGAGCCAGCACGGTGTTCATCGAGTTCATGAGATCCTCGATGCTATCGAGGAGCGTGCCGTCGAGGTCAAACAGAACTGCGCGGTAAGCCATGGTCTTTGCTCCCTCTGCTTAAGCCGGTTCGGCCGTGGCACCGGCGGGCGCCTTGGCTTCGTTTCCCTTGGACAGAATCCACTTGCGCGCGAGGATCAGGCCGACCGGACTGATGCAGGCGATGAAGGCGTAGATTAGCCACAACGTGCCGCTGTCCTGGGTTCCTTGCGCTGGTACATACTTAGCCAGCAGGGGGCCGGAGAACAGGCCGGTTGCGAACTTCGCGAAGAACCAGGGCAGGCCGGCGATTCCCATGTAGGCGCCGACTTTCCCGGCGGGAGCGAGATCCGCCACGTACTCGAGGAAGCGTGACGACCAGATCGCCTCGCCGAATGAGAAGAGGATCGTATACAGAATCAACGCTGTCAGGTTCGGACCTGGAACGAGCAGGAACGTCGTCGCGGCGGTGATCGCGGTTCCGATGATCATCATATCGATCACCTTCGCTTTGCGGGTGAGGGCCGCGATAGTCGGAACGAAGATCACGATGATGAGGGGATTCAGTCCGCTCAGCCACTCGAATTTGGCGCTGACCCATTCCGGATAGGCGCGGAAGACATAGTCGGGCATCGTGAGCCACTGGTGCGCGAAGAGCGTGCGCACCGGGAATAGAATGCAAATGAAGAACATGAAGCGCGAATCGAGGATGGGGAGCGCGCGGAGCTTCTGAAGGAACGTGAGCTTCGGGCCGGCAACGGCGGGCTTCGATTCAACGACGGTGCGCTCGGTGAGCTCCACTTTGTGCGTGAAGAGCATCATGTGGGTGAGGAGGACGAAGCCGGTGAGGGCGACGACCATCCAGTAGACCCCGTCAATTCCCCAGATTTCGCGGACAAACGGGGAGACGAAGTTCTCGGCCACGATGCCAAGGTTCATGATCGCGTAAAGGATGCCGTAGCCGATGGAAGCCGTGCGGGGATCGGTATATTCCTTGATGCCGGCGTAAAGCGCAGGCTGAATCACGCCGGTGCCAGCGGCCATCAGCAGAAGGCCAGCCCACGCCGTGACATGAGCCGCTCCGCTCATGGCGGGAGCCGCGGTGAGAAGTACGCGGCCGATCAGCATGACGAGCAGAGAAAGGCTGAGTGCGCGACGAACGCCCAGCCGGTCCGAGATGGCTCCGCCGCCGATCATGAAGAGCGTGACCAGGCCGGTAAACGTCGAGACGCTGATTCCGGTCAGCTGATCCGACATGCCGAGACGCGTGCCGAGGAAGCGGGTAAGGAGAGTCAGGATGCCGAAGTAGCAGATGCCGTCCGCGAAGTTCACCCAGTTGACTGCCCAGAATCCGCGTGAGGCGCTGAAGAGGGTCCGGAGCGTCTCCCAGATGCTCAGTTCTTTCGTGTCAGTGGCCTGGCTCATAGAATCTCCTGCGCTCACGCGCCTTGGCGGTCTTTCACCAAATTCTCAAAGGAACGGTCGTAGGTTTTTTCGGCTTCTTTTGAAAAGAAGCAGGCGGGGAACTGGCCTTTGCCCCGATGGTAGGCTACGCACT
>CAYOWB010000195.1:3076-6323 GCA_964407515.1 uncultured Bacteriovoracaceae bacterium | reverse complement strand
AACTGAGGACCAAGGCAGGAAAACCGCCTGGACACACTCTCATAGCCCACTTATCGGCTCAGGTCCTTGATCTCTCGAGGTGATTTTGGGGCTCCGAAACACCCCTGCCCTATTCATGAATTGATTCACCCTGGCCGATAGAGAGATGAGATGGCGGACCGGAAACACGAAAACCGGCTTCAACTGGTCACCGGCGGTGGCGGAGGGAATACTATTCCCGAATGGGCCGAAACCGTCGCGCTGACGCTCCTCCAGGCTATTCGCGAACGTGACCCCTATACCTACGGCCACTGCCGCAGAGTCGCACGCAATGCCCGCCTCCTGGCGGCGGCAGCCGGATTGAATTCTTACGAGCAAAAAGTCGTCGAGTTCGCGAGCATGTTTCATGATCTCGGAAAAATCGGCATCCCGGATGAAGTACTGCTCAAGCCTGCGCGACTGAGCGCTCCCGAGGAAGCGATCATGCGACAGCACCCGCTCAAGAGCGCGGAGATCATCGCCCCACTCACACACATCCCTTTTTTCGCGGCCACGATTCCTGGCATCCGATGTCATCACGAGAGAATCGACGGACTCGGTTACCCGGAAGGGATCAAAGGCGATGCGATTCCACTAAGCGCGCGGGTCATTCTGATCGCTGATACCTTCGATGCGATGACGACCAGCCGTCCTTATCGAAAGGGTCTCGCGACTGAGATCGCTTACAAGGAACTGCGGACCTTCTCAGGAAAGCAGTTCGATTCCAAACTCGTTCAGATTTTCCTCAAAGCGCATCCCAAGTGGGAGCGTCACGAAGAAGAGATCACCGAGGAGTTCATCTCGGCGACTTACCGTCGGGCGGCCTGACTCAGGTCACTTTTCCCGCCACGGACATCACTTGCCGGATGTCGATCCTGAAATCCTTGAGCTCCGGCCCTCTCCAAACCGACACCACCGGGTCATCCGGTTTATCGACCTTCTTTAGGTTGGATGCCACGTTGCTCGCGAGATGAATCAGCGAACAGAGCTGGAACGTCGCCCGATTCACCGAACGCAATATATAGGGCCGATGATGAAACTGCACGACCCGCTCCATCGGGCGGAAAATGCGGAAGTACCGGCAACACAACGCTCCGAGCAAACCGTGATCGATACCAAACCGCTTCTCTTCCGCGAACTGAAGCACTGCGCGGGGCAGCTCCTTCTTTGTCGCCATATCCAGGAAGTCGAGATACGCCGGTTCAAGAATCGCCATGGCCACCTTGCCGATATCGTGAATCATGGAGGCGGCATAAACGTACTTATTAGCACTGCATTCCGGTATATTCTTCGATAGCTGCATCGCGACCTGGGCAGTGCGGTTGCCATGCAGGAATACGTTATCGATGAACGCGGCGATCTTCTTCTTGTCTTCGGCCACTTCCTGCGCGACAAGCATCGAACAGCAGGCCGGCTGAATACGCCGTGTCGGAATAAGCGCTACGATTTCCCTGAAGCGTCTCCTCGGTCTTAAGAGCGTATTTCACGATATCCTGGGGCGCGAACTTCAACTTATTGTCTTTGCTCCACTCCGGATGCCCGCCTCGCACGGTCCTCAGAAGCTGAAGCGACACGATGAGGTTACGGGAGTTCTGCATACCGAGAAGAATGACCGCACCTTCGGTACTAGGCAGCTCCTCGCGCTTTCCCATCGACCGGATCGTCTTGAAAAACTGGTACTGGTAATAGGGATTCGCCTTCAAGCACTGCGCGACCTTCTCGGCCGTCACGTCGATATTACCAAAGGACTTGAGGATCCCGTAACTCGTCCGCGGCAACATGATCCGCGGAGCGATCTTCTCCAGAAACGCATGAAGCATGGGCACGGCGTAGGCCGACTTCATCTGCGGAAGAGCGAGCACCGCGTCCTCGACCCGCTCGTCCTCGATCCCTTTGCTGGCTTTCATCTGAGCGAGCAGACCGCCGCCCACTTTCGGACCGCCCTTGGAAAGAGTCACCTTTCCGGTGCCAGGCGAGGGAGCACCTTCTTTTCCCTGCGGCGCCGGCTGGCCTGGCTGCGGTGGCTTCCTCTGACCCATATGATCAGGATAAGGGATAATCCACGATAAGCACAAGTTTTCCCGATGGCCGTCCGGCCGTCCGGTCAAAGTTTTGGCGCTGAGCCGGCATGTTTTTTCATCCGTGTCTGTAGAATCACGTGTTAGACTTTCTTTACATAGGGAAGGATTCCTAGTGAAACTCAAGCTGGAAGTGCAAGGCGACGTAACGATTCTCAGCGTCAGCGAAGAGATCCTACCACCCCACCCCTCGGTCCTCCGGGCAGGGATCATGAAGCTGTTCACAAGCGGCAAGAAGAAGCTTCTTCTGGACCTTACCGCCATAACCCAGGTGGATGAGGCCCCGTTGCGCGAGATCGTCGCCCTCCAGAACCTGACCGTGGAACATGACGCTCAAATGGCGATCGCCAGCACGCTCCCTGGAATCGGCCATGCACCGAGCCGCGAGGAGGCTCTGAAGCTCATGGCTTCCCAGCTCTTCCTGCTTCTCGCCACGGAAAAGCGCCTTCAGATCGAACTGCAGAACCTGGAAAAACAACGAAACGACATCAATACGAAGCTTTCCGGCCTGAAGTCCGGTGACACGGACGCCAAGTCCCTCAAGGCTGAGAACTCGGCTATGAAGATGCTCGCCAAGCAGTTCGAGAAACAGATTCGCGTCCTTCTGAACGCCAGACAGGATCCGAAGCCCGTTCCCGCACCGATTGCCGCCAAGATGGGCGCCGTACAGAACATTCTCACCGGCATCCTCGAACAGGAAGGAGTACTGCCGGTCAAGTGACCCCGGTGGAGCCACGATGAGCAAGGACAAGACCCCCCCCGCCAAAGACGTGAAACAACCCCCGAAGGTCACTCCGGAGTCCGAGGCGAAGGAACGGATCAAGATGCTCCAGGACTCCGTCAAGGCCCTTCAGGGCGAAATCCGTACCCTAAGCGGAAGACTCGCGAACCGCGATCCGGTCCTCATCGCCTCCCTTCAGGCCGACAACAAAGTCTTGCGCGAACGGCTGGGCCGGATGGAAAAAGCACTCGCAGGGTTGCTGACCGAATCCCTCGCACCGAAACAACAGGATGACATCAAGCTTCAGCTGGAAGTATTAAGGCTGGCCACTGTAGAATACTGCAAGAAAGCGAACATCACTCCCGAACTATGGAAAAGCATCGAATCCTGATTATCGAAGACAACGCGGACACTCGTCGGTTTCTCGAAG
>CAYOWB010000195.1:922-3061 GCA_964407515.1 uncultured Bacteriovoracaceae bacterium | reverse complement strand
CCATGCTGAGCAAGGAGTTCGAGGTCATCGCGGCGGAAAACGGCGTGATCGGAATCGACTTTGCCCGGAACAAGGCGCCCGACCTGATCCTCCTGGATATCATGCTTCCGATCCTGAGCGGTTACGACGCTTGCAGCCTTCTCAAGAAGGATGAAAAGACGAAGCACATTCCGATCGTCTTCCTGTCAGCCAAGAACAGCGTGACGGACATTACGCAGGGACTCACGACCGGGGCGGATGATTATGTAGGCAAGCCGTTCGACTATAAGGAGTTGATCGCGCGGATCAAGGCGCGCCTCCGCAAAGGAGTCGAGACGACGAGCCAGCCCATTCAGGTCGGAGACTTGAGGATTGATCCGGGCAATCGCGAAGTGACATTCAATGGTAAAAAGGCTCACCTCACCCTCACGGAATTCGATATTCTGCGGTGCTTGGCGGTGAAGGCCGGCACAGTGGTTTCGCGCGAGGAGATTCTCAAGGACGTGTGGCGCGATGAGTCCGGGAAGACGAACGACCGGACGATTGACGTGCATATTCGGGCGTTACGTAGAAAGATTCCGCTCCTAACGAAGCACGTGATCTCGATTTACGGGGTCGGGTACAAGTACGAGAAGTAGCCGGCTCTCGTCACTGATCATTCAGTCAAACCCCAGAAGCGCCTTGATGTACTGGGTCCGCTCATAAGCCCAAGGGTCCTGCATCTTCGCCTTGCTCAGCTTCCCCCGAAAATCATCGATCGTGCGATACCCCTTGGAGTCCATCCAAGTAGAGATCTCATCCAAGACTCGACCGATGTAGGCAGGCTTGTTTCGATAGATCGCGCTGACCATCTGGACCGCGTCCGCGCCCGCCAGGAGCAATTTGATGGCATCATTCGAACTTGCGACCCCTGAGCTAGCTACGAGGCCTGCGTCCACTCGCCCCCTGAGAAGGGCAGTCCAGCGTAGCGCAAGAAGTGCCTCCTGCGGCGACGAGTAGCGCAACTTCGTCTCTTCCTTCTCTTCCTGAATCTGGATGTCGGACTGCAGAAAGCGATTAAAAAGAACAACGGCGTTCGCTCCGAGACGAGAGAACTGGGAAACCACATTCATGACATTGGTGTAGTAGGGATGCAGCTTCACCGCGATCGGGATCTTCACCGCCTCACGCACCTTCCGGAACGCCTCGAACTCTCTATTCTCGATCTCAGCGGCGCTCACGGACGGATCAATGGGCATGGAGTAGAAGTTCAGTTCGAGGCCATTGACTCCCGTCGACTCAAGATTCTTCGCCCACTCCACCCAGACATCGTCATGAACAGCGTTCACGCTTGCGATCAGCGGCATCTGAACGGCTTTCCTGGTCCGTTCGATCCAGTAAAGGTACTGACGCGCCCCCGCATGCTCAAGAGGGGGAAAATAAGTGACAGCCTCCGCGAATGACTCGTCATAGAGGCTGAGGCTATCATCCAGACTGAGGCGTTCCAGCTGAACCTGCTCCTCGAAGAGAGACTTGAGCACGAGAGCACCAGCCCCCGCCTGCTCGATCTCCTGAATAGACTCGATCGTCTTAGACAAGGATGAGGCGCCGACGACAATCGGATTCTTGAGTGGGATCCCCATGTAACGGGTCTGTAGGTCAGCCATTCCGAGTTCTCCTTACCCATCGAAATGGGTGCTAAACGCCCTGGTGTCAATCGCTTCAGGCGAGGACAAAAGGGATCAAGACAAAATAGTTTCGTTGATTTCTAGAAACTGGAACGTCAGGACCGGCGAGCGGGGAACACAACCTATTTTCTCGCCGATCGGGAGATAAATCCGTACTCAGGGCCCCGATCTCGTGCGAAAAGACGACTATTGGCAATCGGAGGTTCCATTCATGCGCTCATTTCGTTCTTGGACAGTAGCTGCACTTCTTCTCGCGATCAGCGCGACGCACGACGGTGAGGCCAAAGAATGTACCAGTCGCACTCAGTGCGACGATGGCCTCTGGTGCAACGGAATAGAGGTCTGCGCCATTCCATCTGGCCAACGAAAGGGGACGTGTCAACCCGGACGTACTTCTCCTTGTTTGGCGAATCTCGGCCTTCGATGTATTGAGGCAGAAAAACGGTGCGAAAGGGTCGTCTGCAACCACTCAGCTCAATGCGACAATGGCGAT
>CAYOWB010000195.1:0-912 GCA_964407515.1 uncultured Bacteriovoracaceae bacterium | reverse complement strand
CTGTGACGGCTTCGAAAAATGCTCGCCTGACGCCCAGGACAAGTTCTTCAATCCAGTCACTCGAGTCCACGGATGCGCAAAGGGCCCTACTCCCTGCGCAACGGGAGAGACCTGTCGAGCACTGCCTTTGTCTCCCGGAAGATACGAATGCGTCCCAGCGTACTGCCTTAACCCTGACAAAGACGGCGATGGAAGACCTTCCACAGACTGCGGAGGGGACGACTGCGACGACAACGATCCAGGGCGGTATCCGGGCGCTTCGGAGGTCTGCGACGCAAAAAATACTGACGAGGATTGCGACCCATCCACCTTCGGTCATAGAGACTTGGACTCAGATGGCCACAGTGATGCGAAATGCTGCAACTTCCAACCGGACGGAAGACTCAAATGCGGCACGGACTGCGACGACGGAAACAATGCCCTTTTCCCCGGAATGCAGTCATGCTCGCCCGCCCGGGCAAGTCATGTGAACGTCTGTGGGATCGGGGATTTCCCCTGCAGCGAGGGGATGAGCTGCGTCTCTCAACCCAATGGACAAGGGCTTTGCCTGCCGGAGAACTGGGGATCACGAAATTAGGCCGGACCACGCACTCCACTCAAGGGCGCTGATCAAACTGATTCCCTCATCCCTTTCGTGCTTATCGACTCGCTGTTTCGCTCTACCACCACGCCGAGTCGATCCCCGCCCGCCCTGCAATCGCAAGACTTCACAAGCCCTCAAGACTTCAGTCGATAATGCCGATCAATCCAAGAAGAAGGGAGACCCTCGAGCTTGCGTGTAAGTCAGATCACTCATGCCGCGAAGCTGCTCCTCATCCTGGTAATCACCCCGGTTTTGGCCTGGGCTGACCGCAGCACCGAGGGGTGCGACCCCGCGCCCGCTCCGGATGCGACTCGCACCCTCAAGTGCAC
>CAYOWB010000194.1:0-6414 GCA_964407515.1 uncultured Bacteriovoracaceae bacterium | reverse complement strand
CAAGTTCATCACCTGGACGCTCCCGACCAACCTCGGCGAGGGCCTGGTGATCCTGACTGCGGTGTTCGCGGGAATCGCGCTCCCCATCCTTCCCGTCCAGATCCTCTGGATCAACATGACAACGGCTCTCCTGCTCGGCCTCACTCTCGCGATGGAACCGAAGGAAGCAGGCCTGATGGACCGTCAGCCACGTGATCCGAAGACTCCGATCCTCACCCGCGAACTGGGAGCGAAGATCGTACTCGTCGGCATTCTGCTTCTGGCCGGCGCCTTTGGCCTGTTTAAGTATGAGATTCTGAACGGCAGCGGTGCGGCCGAAGCTCGCACCGTGGCAGTGAACGTCTTCGTCATTGGCGAACTGTTCTATCTACTGAACTGCCGGTCGCTAACCCGTTCCTTCTTCTCGATCCCGCCCTTTTCGAATCCGTGGCTCATCGGTGGTGTGACGCTGATGCTGCTTCTGCAGCTAGCCTTCACCTATCTGCCGTTCATGAACATGCTCTTCCATAGCGCTCCGATCCGACCGGAATCCTGGCTATGGATCTTCGGCACTGGGGTGGTGATCTTTGCCGTAATTGAGATCGAAAAGAAAGTTCGTCACCGGAGAAAATAGGTGCGCCGGCCCTGCGGTGCAGCTTAAATTCTAAGACATGGAGAACTTGACCGTCGACCATGTCTACGCCGTACTGCCCTGGAGCGCCCATCTGCAGTTCTTCGTGGCAGTCGTTTTCTTAGCCGCGATTCTGGCTTGGGCATTCTTCTGGATCCCGGGATCGCTGCTCTACCGCCTCGTCGATCCGCGACGACAGAGTCGCTATGCCCTTCCCGTGACGTTCACCTTCGGCGTGACGGCATTCACGTTCCTTTCCACGACGCTGGGTCTCATCGGACTCTTCCACCTCTGGCTTCTCATCGGTCTCTTCTCTGTTATGTTGGTCCTGGGTTACTACAAGGGCGCCCCGCTGCTTCCTGCCCTCCGGTTCAAGAGCTGGCTTCGAGAAGAGCCATTCCTCTTCTGGGCGACTGCCATCATGTCGCTGACTTTCTCGCTGATCCTGGTCCAATCGCTCTCAGGCTATGCCGACGGACACTACCTGGTCGCGGCCGGCCAGATGTCACGCACAGGGGCATTCTCTCCCCTCTACTCGGAAGGACAGACCGGAATGGCGGCGATTGCGGCGCTCATTCAGGTATTCATCCGCACCGCCTCCATCCCGAACTCGATCATCGGCTGGGGACCGCTGTACGTGCCTTTTCTCCTTTTAGGGGCTTACGCCTTTCTGAGGGAACTCTTCGGCGATCGCCCTTGGGTGAAAGTATTGGCGGCTTTCGTATTTCTATTCCCCGTCGCAATGAAGGCGACTGAGATCCGCGGCTCCGTCACGAGCGCCGGATTCGCGCTCTGGAGTTTCGCGTTCTTTCTGCACTCCTTCCGTACCGGCGATAAAGCGGCATTCTGGGGTTCCGCCGTGGCGCTTGGAGCGACATGGAACTTCAGCCCTCCGATCGCGGTCTACAGCGCGCTCCTCTTCGTCGTGCTTTCGGTCCGATTCCTCCTCAGAAACCGCCGTGAAGAAGCGCGGCAGATCTGGCGTCTTCTCTGGATCACTAACCTCATCGAACTTCCGTTCCTGGTTATCTCTTTCCGTGCGCTACTGGGCGGTCATCAGCCGGCAGCCCTGGCCTTCGTCCCTGGCTTCATCACTCTGGCAGGAGTCGGAGTGATTCACTATGCACTCTCGACGCTTCGCGATCTTCCCGCGCGCGCTCCTTCGCCACTCGCGACGGTCGCCTGGCTGGCACCACTTCCCATTGCCGCCTTCTTCCTGAATCCGCCATGGGCCCCGATGTACTCCTTCTTCTTCTTCAACAGAAACGTCTCTTTCCTAGACTTCAACTTCGGGTGCTACGGATTGCCGGGCTGGATATTCGCGTTCAGCCTGCTGGTTGCCACTGCCGCTCTCTTCCGGAAGAAGGCCCGCCTGGACTCCGAACTCCTCTGGAGCGGCGCCTTGGTCGCTTTTTTCTTTCAAGCGCTTTCACCTATCCTGCTCCGATCAGACTGGAGCCCGACAGGAAGCCGGGCGTACCTCTGGGACATTTGGAAAGACACCGGACTTTACTGGCTGCCCATCCTGTTCCTCCCCGGCTTTGCCCTACTCATCGACCGAGCCGAGAAGTACCCGTGGTTTAAACGTTTCATGCCAAGTCGGCGACTGGTCGGTGTTTTGATAGCTCTTCTGTTTATCCCTTGGCACTCCTTCGCCCCCTATCGCGCGGTGCTCGCCGATGAAACGCCAGGACAGCCTCGCAAGAGCTTCCTGATGACTCAGCTGTCCGACATGACGTTTCCGGCCTACTTTGGTCCACAGACCTATCCCATTCCGCTCTACTGGGCGTACGCCTTGGATTTCCAGGGCACGTTCCGTTTAGGTCGCTCCGCCGGACGGGCGGACTGCATTTTCTGTTCAAGTGTCTTGGATACAGCCATGCGGCCCGTACTACCGGTGATCGATTTTCTGATGCATGCCCCGCTGGAAAAGGAAGAGACACTCCTCAGCGGAAACTCCGTGCTGACGCCGGAAATCTTTCTGGACCAACGCGTACGCTACCGTGACGCTCCAGACTCCGTCTGCCCGCTGTACGTCTGGTACGTCGGTGAAGCGACTCAGTATGAGTTCTACTGGAGACCACTGCATCGGATCCGGCGCAACAACCAGGGAATGGCGTATACCGTCACCCGCCCGAAGGAGAATCTGGTCTGGGTGCAGACGGAGCCAGTGGCAGGCGGCGATCTGGAAGGCATGTTCAGCGTTCCCCGCACGGGTGAATACGAGCTTTACTGGGGTACGGACGGCGACTCGCGACGTCCCGCAGTGATGGTCGATGGCGTGAAGCATGAGCCGAAGGAGGGATACTTTGGCGTTCCCATCGGCCGGGTCCTCGCGGGAAGCTCGCACCGGATCCGGATTCTTCGGTCCGCCTCTCCGGATACAGCGACCTACGAGGCGCCTCTTGTCGTGCATCCCCTGCGCTACTGGTATTACGAGCGTTATCTAATGAACCTGCTGAAGGAACCGCCCTACCCGATGGACCGACTGGCACTGATGCGGCATGCGGGGATTCCGTCGGCCGAGATCACGATGGAAGAAGTCCTGACACTGATGGGTGGCGAACCATTCCACCAAGCGACGCGCGATGAAAGGCTCCGAATCGTGGACAGCCACAAGATCCGATACATCGTGATGGACCCGCTCTTCAGAACGGTGTTCCCGAAAGCCGAGACGCTCTTCGCCGCTGATCCGGGATTCCGGCGCATCGACGCGTCCGGAACCCCGGTCTTCGAGCGGGTGCGCAAGCGCTAGCCCTTCACCGCTCGACTCAGCTGACCACAAGCCGGGGGGCCCACTCTCCAGGAACCGCGGCTCATTGCCTGGCTCACACGCGGCTGGGGATTCCTTTCCTCGGGGGACGCTCTTCCAGAGCTTGCATCCGTCGCGCGCGGGGGACTTTTCATGCATCCCTCGGGGGCTCGCGCCAGCGTGAAGCGTGCCCGAGCGAAGCGAGGGAGGCGCGCGAAGTCAGGATGACTGTACCGCGAGGGGTGCATGAAAAGTCCCCCGCGCGCGAACGCATCCATGCTCGGATGAACCCCCGAGGAAAGGAGTCCCCAGCCGCGTGAGAGCACGGCAAAGCGAGCGGTTCCTGGAGAGTGGGCCCCCCGGCTTGTGGTCAAACGAGTTCAGTATTGAAGGGCTAGAGCTTGCGCACTGCCTCGCGGGCGAGGTCGAGGGTGGCCGGAGCCTCGGCCTCCAGCAAGGAACGAAACAGCTCGAATTCATCCACGAGATCTCCCGAGGCGGCCCACTTCTGGATCATGCCAAGTTTCACCGGCTGGCACCTGGCCACCGCAATGGCGTCTTCATACCGATGGGCAGACAGTCGCTCCATGATGCACTGGGTGGGATCCAGCAGAGCCAGCGTGCCGCATGGAGTGTTCATCTCCATCCACTTCCGCAAAGGCTGTCCGCAAAGCATCAGTTCACTCTCACGGAAGGCGACTTCAAACGGCGCGTCAGGATGCCGGTAATGAACCCGGTCGGAGCTATTGAACCCCAGACGCTTCATGACTCGTTCCACCTGGCGTTCAGGCGCGATCGTCAAGAAATCGAGCCGAGTGCAAAGGCGCTCATACTCTGAATAGACGGAAGCAACAGCCTCTCCCACCAGGACGACTTCAAGGCCGTCACAGCGGAGCGCCTCGCACACGAGCCCTGCCAGCTCGCCGGCGTCCATCCACTCATTGATTCTGCGCATGACGTCAGTATACCTCCAAAACCCGAGAAAAGTTACCCAGTGTTACAGAAAGGTGCGGCACTGCCTACGGAAAACACCCGTCATCTTTCTTCAATGCGACGCGTTCCGAAAAAGATAGCCGGTACCTCTTCAGAAGCAGGCACCTTTTCTTGACTTCACCTCAGCAGACCGGAGAATATGCCAACGGGAGACTCTCATGATCCGACCGTCCACCGCTAAAGCTGTTCCTGGCACTACCCCGGCCCCGAAAGAAGTACCCGGAATCGTTAAGCGAGATCCGTACCTGGAGCCCTACTCCGAGGTCATTCGCGCACGCATCGAGCGCCGCAGGCAGCTTCAGCAGACTCTGGCCGGCCACCTGAAGAATCTGGCCGAATTCGCCACCGGACATGAATACTTCGGACTCCACAAGACAAAAGACAGCTGGGTTGCCCGCGAATGGGCACCGAACGCTTCCGCGATCTACCTTAAAGGGTCTTTCAACGGCTGGCAGGAGCAAGAAGCCTTCAAGTTCTACCGCCTCCCCGACGGCACCTGGGAACTGCGACTCCCGCACGAAGCGCTCCACCACTACGACCTCTACCACCTGGGCATTCACTGGCCGGACGGGCATGGCGCGCGCGTCCCCGCATGGACCCGCAGAGCCGTACAGGATGACTTCACGAAGATCTTCAACGCCCAGGTCTGGGACCCCGGCTTCGAGTACAAGTGGCGCCACCCCGACTTCCGCCGATCCAACGAACCGCCGATCATCTACGAAGCTCACGTCGGCATGGCTCAGGAAGAACCGAAGGTCGGCACCTACATCGAATTCAAGGACAAGGTCCTCCCTCGCATTCGCGACGCCGGCTACAACACCATTCAGCTCATGGCGGTCCAGGAACACCCGTATTACGGATCGTTCGGCTACCACGTGTCGAACTTCTTCGCTCCATCTTCGCGCTTCGGAACGCCTGAAGAACTGAAGGACCTCATCGACACCGCTCACGGCTACGGCATCGCCGTGATCATGGACCTCGTGCACTCGCACGCCGTGAAAAACGAGATCGAAGGCATCAGCCGGTACGACGGCACCTATCACCAATTCTTCCATTACGGCGATCGCGGCAATCACGTCGCGTGGGACTCGCGGTGCTTCAACTACGCCAAGCACCCGGTCATCCACTTTCTGCTCTCCAACTGCCGCTATTGGCTCGACGAGTTCAAGTTCGACGGTTTCCGCTTTGATGGCGTGACGAGCATGATGTACCTCGATCACGGTTTGGGCAAGGCGTTCACCTCTTACGACGATTACTTCGGCGGCAACGTCGATGACGACGCCGTGATCTATCTGTCGATGGCCAACAAGGTGATTCACGAGGTGCGACCTGACGCCCTCACCGTCGCGGAGGACGTCAGCGGCATGCCGGGCCTCGCCGCCCCGCTCGAGGACGGCGGTATCGGATTCAACGCTCGCCTTGCCATGGGCATCCCCGATTACTGGATCAAGCTGACCAAGGATACTCCCGACGAGAACTGGAGCATGACCAGCCTCTGGTGGGAACTCAACAACCGCCGCTGGGACGAGCGCACGGTCAGCTACGTCGAATCACATGACCAGGCCCTGGTCGGCGACAAAACGATCATCTTCCGCCTGATCGACAAAGAGATGTACTGGCACATGGCCAAGAACAGCCAGAACCTCGCCGTCGATCGCGGAATCGCCCTTCATAAGATGATCCGTCTGATCACGATCGCCACGGCCGGGGGCGCCTACTTGAACTTCATGGGCAACGAGTTCGGCCACCCCGAGTGGATCGACTTCCCCCGCGAAGGCAACGGCTGGTCTTACCACTATGCCCGTCGTCAGTGGTCTCTCCGCGACAACGGCTTCTTGCGCTACCAATACCTGGGCGACTTCGACCAGGCCATGATCCAGCTCATGCGCAAGTACAAGCTCCTCGAGGCCGGCTTCGCGCATAAGCACCACGAGCACTGCGACGACCACACGATCTCCTTCCAACGGGGCGACTTGTTCTTCGTCTTCAATTTTGACCCGAGCCGTTCTTTCACCGATTACCGGGTCAATTGCCCCGCGGGTTCCTATCGCCAGATCAT
>CAYOWB010000193.1:1731-6425 GCA_964407515.1 uncultured Bacteriovoracaceae bacterium | reverse complement strand
CTTTTCGAGCCGCTCGGGAAGCTGTCGGCTGATCTCCAGGATGTTCGGGTTCTTCGGCGTTTGCACCCAATCCTGGACCAGGGGGCGAGGGAGGTCTTCATCAAACGAGCGGAAAGGGGGAGGCATCAGGCCGGCTCGCGGCGGATCGTAGTTACGTCGGATCAAGTCGAGTTTGCGCATGACCCGGATGACGTCGATTCCGGCGGAGTAGATGTAGTTCTTGTAGCCGCGCGAACGGTCGACTCCCCATCCGAGATTGAAGATCCACGGTGAGATCTCGAGGCCGGCCGTCAGGTGAAGTCTTCCATTTGAGCTCTCGACCCGCGACATCTCGTAATAGGTGCCGGCCGAAGTCTCGATCTTTAGCTCCTTGAACTCCGCAAGAACGTAACCTGCGCCCAGCCGTGGCTGAAGCGTGAAGTGTTGTCCGGCGATGACATTCTGGTCGCGGAACAGAGTCGCGTCCGGTGTGGAGCCCACCAGGTAGACGCTCGCCCCCGCACGGAAGAAACGGTTGGGGATCCACCCGACTCCCGCGCCCAGGCGAAACGGGGTGCGCACGTTTTGAAAAAAGCCCGGGAGAGAGGGAGCTCCTCCCGCACTATTTCGGAAGGTGTAGTTCATCGGCGGAGTGTAGCTCAAACCGAGCAGCCAGCGTTTGGGGAGCTGGTACATCAGGCCAAAGGTCGCATCCATGGAGCGCGCCGTTCGGATCTCTCCGTCGATCTTCTCCTGGACCTCGCCCATGATGACGCCGACGCCCAAAGCAACCCGATGCTTGAAAAGAAGACGCGTAGCCGCGATTCGGTATTCCCGCAAAGAGATCTCCGGAGAAATGACGCGGCCATCAGGAAGCCGATAAGGTTGTCCCTCCTGGTATGGAGAAGAGATGCTTGCCGCGAAGCCCCAGGGGTAGATGTTCGTGGCCGTGCCGAACTGTCGCGTGGCGATTTCGCGGTCGAAGCTCTGGATTTGCTGATCGTGCAGTGTGTTGCCACTGACCTGAATCGCAGTTCCGGGAAGTGTCATGGCAAGACCTGCTGGGTTTTCGTGCACGCCGATGATCGTGTCGGCGATTCCCACCATCGCGCCTGCCATTCCCACTGACGAGATATCGCCGCGGACAGTGTTCCCCCATGCGGAGTAGGGGGTTGTTCGTGTCGAATACGGCAAGGCAGGCTCGCCCTCCGCCAGTGCGCGGTCGCATGATAATGCGGAGAGCGTCATCACCAATGCGACGCGGATTAGGGCGATGAGTGAAGAAGGTCGGCGTATCTGCATGGTGCTCCGTCGGGTCTGTCGTGCCTCCCGATGATAGCAGATCTTCCTGGCATATCGTTCGCATTTCAGGCGGGTTATGGCATCGGTCAAATCATTCGTCGGAAATAAAGTCGTTGTCCTTCATCACGACGCCACGGTCCATCAAGCGGCGCGGGCTATGTGTGATCACCAGATCGGGTGCGTGGTGGTCGCCAACCACGACGGGAAGATGGTGGGCATGGTCACGGACCGCGATCTGGTGTGCGGCTTCCTGGCTGAATCTTCAGGCCTGGTGGTGGAACTGGCCGATGTGATGACGCCCGGACTCTACTCCGTGTCCGATGAGGCCGATCTGAACGAGGTCGTCAGTCTCATGGAGACACACGGCGTTCGCCGTGTGCCCATCATCCGCAAACATGAAGACGGTCGGGAATACTGCGTCGGACTCATCTCCTTCGACGACCTGATCATGGCGCAGAGCGTGGATCCAGGGCATCTCGCCACCATCGTCCGTTCCCAGTTGAGCGATATGCTGCGAAAGCCCGAGCAGGAAGGCTTCGTTCGCGAGCTCCGCGTGCACGCCCGTTCCTTGGCCCGGACGGAGCAGACGCTTCATCGCTTCATTCATCGGATTTGCGAAAGGACCCGGCTCGATCCAGAAATGGCGGATCGATTCCTGAGGACCGCCATGCAACTGGTGGTCGAACGGATGCAGTTCCGTTCCGCCGGCAGATTCATTGCGCAGCTTCCTCAGCAGCTTCATGATGAGTTGCTGGATCTGCCTGCGGGTCCGAATCGGCGGATCAGCCGGCAAACTTTCTTTGACCGTTGCGCAACCGAGTTCAAATGGGATGGCCCCAAAACGGCTCAAATGCTTCATGGACTGTGGTTCGCGCTGGCCGACCATGTCGGCGCCACTTCGGCGGAGCATGCTCGTTTGCAATTGCCCGATGATGTCCGGTCGCTCTTTCCCGGTCCGGAAGAACTCCGCAGTGAAGAGTCGCGACACTCGGAAACGCCCAAGGCCGCATGAGTCTCGGTATCCGGCTCGTCGGTGTACTTCCTCGGTGACAGCAGGAAATCTGATGCTATCCTATAAGAAGGTTGGCCGCTTGCTCGGGAGGAAGACGCAATGGGCTTAGGATCCAAGTTGAAGGTTGCCATTAGCACAGGCGGAGGGGATGCGCCTGGCCTGAATGCGGTGATCCGGGCCGCAGTCCTTTCCGCGAAGAATCGTGGATGGGAGGTTTGCGGGATTCGTGATGGATTCAATGGCATCATGATGCCGGAGAATTATCCCCATGGTGGCGTGATTCCCCTGGAGCCCTCCTCGGTGAAGGGCGTGACCCACCAGGGCGGCACGATTCTCGGAACCACGAATCGTGGCAATCCTCTCCAGTATCCGGTCAAGATGCCCGACGGGACGATCAAGGAGATCGACCGGTCGGATGAGATCATCACTTATTTCCGACGTCAGCAAATCGACGCTCTGATCACGATTGGCGGGGATGGCTCACTGAGTATCGGCCGTGCCTTTGCCGAGAAGGGCCTGAGAGTCATCGGGGTGCCCAAGACGATCGACAATGACCTCGATAAGACGGTCATTACGTTCGGATTCGATACCGCGTTGCAGTTCGCGACGGAGTGTCTCGACCGGCTCCATTCCACTGCTGAATCGCATCATCGCATCATGGTGGTGGAGGTCATGGGGCGTTACGCCGGCTGGATCGCGCTGAACTGCGGCATTGCCGGAGTCGCCGATGCCATTTTGATTCCCGAGATCCCGTACGATCTGAATAAAGTCGTCGAGAAGGTGCGCGAGCGTGAGTCTCTCGGCCGTAGCTACGCCATCGTCGTCGTCGCCGAAGGGGCCAAGCCTAAGGGCGGAACCGTCACGGTCCGTGAGCGAGAGATCGGTCGAGCCGAACGTCTCGGCGGTAGCGGTGCGCGCGCCGCGGCGGAGCTTCAGGAGTTGACCGGCAAGGAAACCCGCACGGTCGTCTTAGGACACTTGCTTCGTGGCGGCAAGCCGACTGCCTTCGACCGTCTCACGGCGCTGCGCTTCGGTGCCGCCGCCATTCGCGCACTGGAAGAAGGACAATCGGGAATCATGGTGGCGCTCGATCCGCCGTTAGTGAAGTACGTGCCTCTTGAGGAAGCGACCCGTCGCATGAAGACGGTTCCGCTAGACTGCGATACGATTCTTACCGGACGCGACCTCGGCATCTCTTTCGGCGATTGACGCCCAAGCGGCTTCGGGCCTTGCATTTGCAGTTTTGGCCGAGACATGGGAATACCCGCGGCCGACTTGCGCAAACAGCTCATGACGTCCGGTGTCCGCTCGACGCACCTCTGCGTCGCTTACGGGATACGTACCTTGACCGAGTGTTTTCCCGAGCCTGTCTTCGTCGTTAATCGACAGGGACTGGTGGTCGAGGTGAACCCCTGCGCCCTGGAGCTGCTTGATATTCAGGATCGCTCCGAGTTGCCGGACGAGTTCGGAGAAATCACGCACGGTTTCCATTTTCGCCGTACGGACAATGGGCAACTCAGGGCTTTTGATGCGCGAGAGTGGTGGAGCTCCTCCGAGCCGCGCTCCGCTGAAGTCGTACTGCGACGTCGAAACGGGGATGATGCGTTCGTGCAGGTAGTGTCCTCGCCGGTCCTTGAGGTATCCCAAGATGAGCCGGATTTGCACTTCGTCGTACTCCACGATCTCACGGAACGTCGACGTCTGGAAAAACTCCGGGACGAGTTCCTGACGATCGCCGCGCATGAGCTGAAGACGCCCATCACCATTATCAAGGGATACGTGGAGTTGCTTACCAAGTGGGCGACGTGCGGAGAGAATTGTTCGGCAGGCCGTTCCAAGAAGACGCTCGCTATCGTGAATCAGCAGTGCGGGCGCATGACCCGGATCGTGGATACGCTGCTGGAGTTCTCCCGGCTCAAGCTGGGACAGTTGCAACTGCGGCGGAGATTCGTCAACCTCGGCGAGCTTGCGCAGTCGGTGGTGGGCAGGATGCAGGTGATCAGTCCGCGGCACTCTCTCCGGTTGATGGTCCGGGAGTCTCCTTGGGTGTTTGGGGATCGCGAGCGACTGGGGCAGGTTCTCCAGAGCCTTCTCGACAACGCCGTGAAGTTTTCGCCGGCGGGCGGGGAGATCGAGGTGGAGTTGTTCCTCCGTCCTGATGGTCACTGCGAAGTGAGTGTCAGGGACTTCGGAATCGGAATCCCGCGTGAGTCTCATCCTCGGGTATTCGAGAGTTACTTCCGCGCACATGCGGGAGGGCCCAAGGATTACGGCGGGATAGGTATGGGTTTGTTTACCAGTCAGGAGATCGCCGCCCGGCATGGCGGACGGATCGTTTTTCAGAGCGAGGAAGGCGCGGGATCGCGTTTCAGCTTGATCCTCCCGGTGGAGAAGGGGGGAC
>CAYOWB010000193.1:0-1676 GCA_964407515.1 uncultured Bacteriovoracaceae bacterium | reverse complement strand
CGGACTTAAGGGTGATGCTTTCGATCCTGCTGGAGGGCGAGGGGTTTCGTGTCGTACTTGCGGCGGAGGGCACTGAGGCGCTGCGACTGGTAAAGGATGAGATGCCCGGGCTCGTGCTTCTGGATATGCGTATGCCCGGCATGGACGGCTGGGAATTCTCGCGGCGCTTCCGCGCCCAGTACGATCATCAGGCGCCCATCGTCGTTCTCACGGCGGCCGAAGATGCCCGCAAGCGCGCCGATGAGATCGGTGCCGAGGATTTCCTCTCCAAGCCCTTCCGGATCGAGGAAGTAATCGACAAAGTCCACGGGTTTCTCGAAAAAGCCGCTTAACGGTGCTTGCCAACGCGCCTTTTTTCCTTTTTCATCAGATCATGACTGAACACGAGGAAGTGCTGATCGGCGTGGTGGAATTCAACGAGGGCAAGCGGATCAAAGCCGCGCTGTCCGAACGGAAGGTGGATGTCCGCCTGATTACGAATCCGCAAACCTGCTCCACGAAGGGATGCAAGATCACGGTCGAAGTCCATGCCAGGCAGGCCGATGTTCCTGTGATCGCCGAATTCATGAAGGAAGAGCGTCAGCGTCTGTTTGACGGGCTCGATATCAATCCAGAGCTTCATGAGTCCGTCTTTGATACCGAGAAGGACTCCGCCAAGTGCCCGGCTTGCGGCACGGAGTTTTCGACTACCTTGAAGGAGTGTCCGGATTGCGGGCTCGTCTTCGCGGTCGAAGAAGGCTGAGCCGCTGTATCGCCACGTGATAACGTTGAAAAAAGGTCCCGGTTTTTGAGAACAGTCCATTATATTGCGAGTGTTGCGACGTCCTGCAGCAATGAGCGCGGAAGCGCCAGGGGGAGACATGAGTCAAGCTGACCAAGAGAAGCCTAAGACACCTTACGAAATCGAGATGCACTGGTACAAGACTGTGTACCGAGGCGATAGCATGCCGCAGCTGACGTTACGCGCCGTCATCATGGGCGCTTTCCTGGGCGGCTTCATGTCACTGTCCAATCTTTACGTCGGATTGAAGACAGGGTGGGGCCTCGGCGTCGCTATCACGTCGTGTATTCTCTCCTTCTCGATCTACAAAACCTTGATGACCCTGTTTCCGCGGTTCTTCCGGACGGAAATGTCCATTCTGGAAAACAACTGCATGCAGTCCACGGCCTCTTCGGCTGGCTACTCGACGGGCGGTACGATGGTTTCCGCGATCGCGGCGTACCTGATCGTCACGGGTGAGCACATTCCATGGGGGATTCTGGGGTGGTGGACGTTCTTCCTGGCTACGCTCGGTGTCTTCATGGCCATCCCGATGAAGCGCCAGATGATCAATATCGAGCAGCTGCGGTTCCCGAGTGGCATCGCCGCTGCGGAAACCCTGCGCAGTTTGCATTCCAAGGGCGCGGATGCCGTAGCCAAGGCGCGTTCCCTCGGAATCGCTGGCGTGATCGGCGCTGCGATCGCCTGGCTCCGGGATGCCGCCGTTCCTTTCGGTATTCCGTCGCACCTCCAGTTCCCGGGATCCATCGCAGGCTTCCCGCTGGCGAAGTGGACGATTCAGTTTGACATGAGCGCGATCATGCTCGCCGCTGGCGCCCTGATCGGCTGGAAAGTCGGCTGGTCGCTGCTTCTCGGTGGCGGCCGCAACTTTGGGATTCTTGCTCCCAAGATGGCT
>CAYOWB010000192.1:0-6487 GCA_964407515.1 uncultured Bacteriovoracaceae bacterium | reverse complement strand
CTAGAAATGGAAAAGCCCTCGGCTTTTGACCGAGGGCTTTTCAAAAGATGGGGTGACCAACGGGGCTTGAACCCGCGACACCCGGAATCACAATCCGGTGCTCTACCGACTGAGCTATGGTCACCACAGATGTCGAGAATCCATTCTTTATGCGGTCTTGATCCCGGTGTCAACAGGACAATCCCCGCCGGATACATGACTTCGCCCCTGGCCTTCGCCCCCGGGGTGGCGGAACTTTTTTTCATGAGATCAAGAATTTGGACCTTTCTGGCCGTGGTCACCCTGGGCGTTCTGGGGTTCGTCCCCCTTCCTCATCACGAGGCCCATGCGGGCGTCTTTAATATTCCGCACTTCGTGATGCCGGGGGATTTCGCAATCGGTGTGGAACCGGAACTGGTTCTGACCAACGGCGCGGGCGCGGGCTTGAACGTCAAATACACGCACGGCTTGAACGATCTCATGAACCTTCAGGGAATCATCGGAACAGGCGGCGGCCCACGGCGCTTCCGCGTGGGCGCGAACGCCACCTTCGACTTCTTTCCAGATATCGAAAAGCAGCCGGGGATCGGCATCAGCGGCCAGGCGATGTACTACCGCCTCCGCAAGGAAAACGTCGGGGACGAAACCGCCGGACGGCTCGAACTGACCGCGATCCCTTACATTCACAAGACCTTCCTCGTGGGCCCTCAGAAGAACGAGGTGGAGCCCTACTTCGCGGTCCCGTTCGGCATGGGCTTCTCCGAGGGAAAGTACACGGGCCTGGTGAGCGTAGCGGTCGGCTCCATGTTCAAGAACACTGAAAAGCTGCGCTACGTGACGGAAATCGGCGTCGCCGTGAATCACACGGAGAGCTACGTCTCGGTCGGCGTCGTCTACTATCACTGAGCCCGATCCGGGTCCCGTCACCGGGGCCCTTCGCTCGCACAGGAGTCCTCATGAAACAACCAGCGGAATGGGCGTCCGCGACGCCGGATGAACTCAAGCAAGTCCGGGGCGTGTGCCTCGATATCGACGAGACCTTTTCCACTCGGGGAAAGATCACAGCCGAGGCGTATCAGGCGCTTTGGGATTTGAAGAACGCGGGCTTCGTGGTGGTCCCGATCACGGGCCGTCCGGCGGGCTGGTGCGACCACATCGCGCGGTTCTGGCCAGTGGACGCGGTCGTTGGCGAAAACGGCGGCTTCACCTTCTTCATGCAGGACGGCGTACGCCGAAGGATGGAAACACCAGGCTCGCTTTCCGACGGACGCGAGCGCCTGATGCGTCTCGCGGACCAGATCAGGAAGCGCTGGCCCGAGGCGCGCTGGGCAAGCGACCAGAGTTACCGTGAATTCGACCTCGCGATCGACGTGTGCGAGGACGTTCCGGCGTGGCCCCGCGCGGATATCGACGAGCTTCTTGCGATGTGCACGAGCGCCGGTGCGCATGCGAAGCTTTCGAGCGTGCACGTGAACACATGGTTCGGGGAGTTCGACAAATGGCGCGGACTCAAGAACTGGCTGGATCAGGGAGCGCCGGGGGTGACGAATCCCGCGCTCGCGGGCGGGCGACTCAAGTGGGAAGACCTGCTCTTCATCGGCGACTCGCCGAACGATGAACCGATGTTCAAGCAGTTCCGCTTCAGCGTGGGAGTCGCGAACCTGCGCGAGTACCTGGACCGGCTGCAGTTCCCGCCGCGCTGGCTCACGGCGGCGGAAAGTGGCGCGGGCTTCGCCGAGATGGCGAAAAAGCTCGTGGCGATTCGGAGAACCGGGTGACGGACGCCTACCGCCCCTCGACCTGGCATCGGTACCGGAACAAGTCGGATTGCGAGGAATGCCGGGGCACCTGCTGCCACCTGCCGCTCGCGGTGAGCGCGTACGACTTGATCCGACTCAAGCTCGCGACGGAAGAAGAAGCGGCCCTCTCGCTCCGCAAGCTGGCGCGCAGACTCAAGTCCGAGGGCGTCATCGAGTCATTCTCCCCTACCACGGGCGTGTTCATGATCCGCCAGGTGAAGGAGAAGTGCCCGTGGCTCAATGCGCGCTACCTTTGCGACGTGTACGAGAAGCGTCCGGAAGTCTGCCGGCAGTTCCCGAAGATCGGGCCGCGTCCGGGATTCTGCCCCAGACAGCTCAGGCCACGCGCTCGGCAGGGCGCGCCTCGGGCTTAACGAAGTGCGCGAAGGTCTTCTGCAGCTCACCGATGGCCCCGACCGGAGCGAGGTCCGCGACCGCGTGAATATCCTTCCAGTAGGACTGGACGGACGGATCTTCAAACGCACGGTTCATGAGCGCGCCTGAGGTCCACTCAAAGATCGTGAGGACATAGCCGTCGTCAGTCCGGAGCGTGGTCCACGGGTAGGTCGTCACCCACCCTTTGGACTTCAGCGCCGCGGCATAGCGATGCAGAGTCTGAAGCAGAAGGTATTCCTTGCCCGGCTTCGGGCGATAACAAGCGAACGCAATCACTGGATTCATCACTTCCCCCTGCCGACGCCCCGTGCGAATTCCGTTCCATGGCGCAACGCAACCCTCAAAAGGTGTCCGACACCTTTTGAGGAGAGATCCCAAAAGGTGTCGGACACCTTTTGAACACCTTTTGACGTTTCAGCGGGCATTCGGTACGACATATCGGTAGTTTCAATAGGACCTGCTGAAGGGGGAAAACTCATGAAACGCCTCGCATTATTGATGTTGTCCGTGATGTTGGTGGGAACCGCCGCTCAGGCGAAGAGCTGGGATGTCGTCGATACGAAGGCACGCTCGATCGTCGGCTATGACTTCACGTTCTCCTGGAACGCGAAGAACGAAGCATCGGTGAACGTGACTTACCTCGATGCCACCCTATGCGAAGACCTCGGCCGGAATGCTCCGGGCCCGGGCTTCACGTGCGGGCCGATCGCCATATCACAGTCCCTGGCCATCGACGGCCTGACGTATGAGCCAGGCACCCGCCAGATCATCTATACGAACGCCGAAACGGGCAAGGCCACGACCTGCGCTCAATGGAAGAAGAGTCGCTTCGGCGGCTGGCGCGTCTACAACACGAGATCCGGCGTCGCCCCCACCCCCCGCGCCTACACCGAGAACGGTTGGGTCACCCGGTACGTTTTCGAAGTGATCGAGTAACCACAATGACTTAACAAAAAGCCCCGGTCGGGATCACTCCGGCCGGGGCGATTCCCAAAACCAACCGCTTACTTTATGATCAAATCGGGATGAAACTTACGCAGATCATGACCGGCTCTTCCATCCTTTATTCGGCTCTCGCCTGCCTGGCCCTCGCGGTCGGCACGGCAGCCTGCACCACGCCCAAGAAGGATCGCACCATGCCCTTCTCCCAGGATATCGACCAGTACCTTTGGCTCGAAGACGTGGAATCACCGGCCGCCTTGAGCTGGGTCCGCGCACATAACGAGAAGACCCAGGGCAAGCTGGAGCAGGATCCGCGATTCGCGAGGCTGCACGAAGAGATGAAGAAGGTCTATCTGGCGCAGGACCGCGTTCCCTCCCCGGGCCTGTACGGCGGCTTCGTGCACAACTTCTGGCAGGACGACAAGAACGTCCGGGGCCTCCTGCGCAGGACGCCCCTCGAAGAATATCGAAAGCCGCAGCCCGTCTGGGAGACTCTCCTCGACATCGACGAACTGGCGAAGCGGGAGAACGAGAACTGGATCTACAAAGGCCGAAGCTGTTTCCCTCCGAAGTACGACCGCTGCCTGGTCTTTCTTTCGCGCGGAGGAAAGGATGCGTCCACCATCCGCGAGTTTGACGTCCCCTCGCGCAGATTCGTCGACCCGAAGGACGGTGGCTTCCATGTTCCCGAAGCGAAATCGACGATCGCCTGGCTGGATGAGAACACGCTTCTGGTCGGGACGAACTTCGGTCCAGGCTCCCTCACCAAATCCGGTTACTCACGGATCATCAAACTCTGGAAGCGCGGAACGCCTCTCACGGACGCGAGAACGGTCTTCGAAGGCGATGAGGAGAATGTCTGGGTGAACGCCTCGACGATGTTCCGACCGGAAGGCAACGTAACCCTCGTCCAACAGGGACTGACCTTCTTCACGGGACACGACTTCGTCTACGCCAACGGAGAGCTGACGCGACTTCCGTTCCCCGAACACGCCGAACTCCAGAGCGTGTTTCAAGGACACGCGCTCGCCCTGTTGCGGAAACGCTGGACCTTCAAGGACCGGACACTCGAAGCCGGAACGCTGGTTTCCTTTCCTCTCGCCAAGCTCGGCGAGTCGAATCCCGAGCGATTCGTCGAGGTCGCCTACCGGCCCTCGGCCCGCGTCTCGGTGAAGTATGTCAACGACACCCGCGATCACTTGCTGCTCGTCACGCTGGATCAGGTCCGCGGTCGCATCGCGCGGCTGGATCGCGTGGGCGACGCCTGGAAGCATGAGACTCTGGGTTACCCCGACCACGGGGCGGTGAACGTCGTCAGCTCGGATTCTTTCACCAACGAAGTGGTGATCAGCTATGAGAGTTTTCTCCAGCCTTCTTCGCTTTACCTCTCCGATATCTCCAAGCCAGGGACCAAATCGGAACTCCTCAAGCAGGCTCCCTCGCGATTCAAAGCCGACGGACTCGTTACAGAGCAGTTCGTGGCCAAGAGCAAGGACGGAACGAAGATCCCTTACTTCGTGATTCACCGTAAAGGCGCGTCACTGAACGGTGCGACCCCCACCCTGCTCTACGGGTACGGCGGCTTCGAGATCTCCCTGACCCCCCACTACTCCGGAGCTCTCGGCAAGGCATGGCTGGAGGCAGGCGGAACTTACGTCCTGGCCAACATCCGCGGCGGCGGAGAGTTCGGCCCCGCGTGGCACCAGGCAGCCTTGAAACAGAAGAGACAGAAGGCTTACGACGATTTCATCGCCGTGGCGGAAGACATCATTCAGCGCGGGTTCACTTCACCCGCACATCTGGGAATCGAAGGCGGCAGCAACGGCGGACTCCTGGTCGGCGCCGTGTTCACGCAGCGTCCGTCGCTTTTCAGGGCCGTGGTCTGCAGCGTTCCCCTGCTCGACATGCTGCGCTTCCACAAGCTCCTCGCGGGCTACAGCTGGATCGATGAGTACGGAAACCCGGATGATGAAGACATGGCGGAGGTACTGCAGAAGTACTCGCCGTATCACAACATCCGCGAACACGAGAAGTACCCGAAGGTCTTCTTCGTGACCTCAACGAAGGACGACCGCGTCCATCCCGGGCACGCCCGCAAGATGGTCGCCAAGATGGAAGAACTCGGGCACGAAGTCCTCTACTACGAGAATATCGAGGGCGGCCACGGCGGCGTGGCGAACCTGCTGCAGGGAGCCTACCGCGCGGCCCTTGAGTACACGTACCTGCATCGCCAGCTCTTCGGTCCGGCGGGCACGGCGACTTCGCGCCGCTGAACAGGGCGAATGACTTACCAGCCGAGCGCCCGTGCGATGGCATCGGGATCGTTCGCGCGGATTCCGGAAGAGGCCGGAAGCTCCGCGATCACCCAAAGCTGTTCCAGCACGTTCTCTTCTCCGGGCTGAAGCTCCCGGATCGGGGGATGGGCCTCGAGCTCGAAGTACGGATTGCGATCCGTCGGGAAGTTATAAATCTCAAACGACGAGTCGTGCGCATAGCGGGCACCGGGCTGCACGGCGAAGGAACGTCCCCAAGCGAGCACGCCCCGCGACGTTTCACGCACGGCCAGAACGAGCGCCTCACCCTGACGGTACGCGGCCGCCTCTCCTCCGAACTTGAACTCGCCCGCCGTCGTCACGTCGATGCGCGTCCACGCGCCCGTGGCCGACACCCGGTGAGGATAAAGCTCACGCGACGTCGAAAAGTCGTACGGACGCAGGGCTGCAGCCGGCATCGAGGCATAAACCTGGAATGGCCTCAGGATCTGCGTGACGTTCCACGGCGACCACTGACGCGTCGACGGAGACTCGTTCCGGGCCCGCTCACGAAGACGCAGGCGCCCGCCACCCAGCAGGGTGATCTCACGCGTGATACGCATTCCGGTTTCCCGGCAAAGAGGACTGCGGAGCGCAATGGAGCGCGCGTCGCGACTCATCACTTCGTAAGCTCCGGAGTCGACGTCCACCGGAGGCTTGCCTTCGATCCAACGATCCTGAGGAGCAAGCCAGGTCTTGTCACCGCCGGTGATCGGAAAGTCGCGTCCACGCTTGAATCCTGCGAGATCCGAAACAGCGCGCACGTCGACGACCTGTCCCTTCGCTTCTTCAAGCGCGAAGAGCAGCTGCTCGCCCCCGATGCATAAAGACACGACGCGCCCCCCGACTTCGGGTGCCATCGTGACACGCAGGGCGTCTTGAGAAGAGCTTTCCTCGAGGGTCACCGCTTTCCAACCGTAGATCTGGCTGTCCATGACCGTCTGCTATAACATCGGTTCCATGAAACTGGGATTGATTTCCGATACGCACGGCAAACTCGACCCTCGCATCCAAGGGTTCTTCAAAGACGTCGACCAGATCCTTCATGCGGGCGATATC
>CAYOWB010000191.1:941-6536 GCA_964407515.1 uncultured Bacteriovoracaceae bacterium | reverse complement strand
ATGGAGCCACCTCGGAGGGCGCACGCTCGAACCTCGCGGACCCTCGCCCCGGGTACTGCGCTGGCGTTTCTCTCCGGTCGACACTCGCGGACTGTACGCGTTCCTGCACGCTTCGGGCAGCTCAAAAGCCGAGCAGAAGCCCTTCTCCTATCACCTCGCCATCAACGGCGTGAGCGTCGGCTTTTACGTCCAGACGGAGGGCATCTGGCACTACCGTCCGATCAACATGATTGTCGTTCCGGAATTGGAATACCTCTTCGAAATCGCGGCGATCCCGGACGGAACGGCGATCTATCTCTATCCGGCCGGCTCGCGGCGTCCGCAGCTCCCGATTGCGGTCTCCGTGTCTTCCCCCTGGGATCTCACCCCGTTCGCCTCGATCCTCAACGGCTCAATGAAGATTCACTCGTTCGAAAGCTTCACGGACGACGGTTCTTACCCGGCCAGCGCGGTCGCCCTTGCCGAGGAACATGCCGATGAAGTGCCGCAAAATCAACGGCCGTTGGATCACGTATCAGGGAGCCGTTCCCGACGAGTTCGGCGCGCACATGGAAGGCGGACGACTCACCATCACAGGAACGGGCAATGGATATGAAAGCTACCTGCCGTCCACTCGCTACAGCCGCGCGCCCGATCCACAAGCCAACCCTTCCCTCGAGAACAAGGGACTTCGCTTCGAATTCAAGATGCGCAAACCCGTCAGCGACTCCATCTTCCACCTCGCACTCGAGGGCCTCTCGGATGATACCCGGGAGTACCGGCGTCATGGAATCATCGTCCGACCCGGCTACATCTACACCCAGTTCTACGCCGGAGGACCTCAGGGCTGGGGAAGCCGCGTCGTGGCGGCTGAAAACGGCGACGCCGAGGCCATGGATCAGAAGCTTGCGGAGTATGATCCGGCGGCCACGTACGTTCTCAAGCTCGAGGCGTATCCGGACGGATCAGCAATCTACCTTTGGAAGAAAGGCGATCCGGAACCGACGGAACCCGAGCACGTTCTCCTGCAATCCGATTTCAAAGAATTCAACTGGCACGCCTGGATCTGGCGTGAAACGGCGGACGTGGACATCTCGGAGTACGAGTTGACACACAGAAAAGTGCTCGACACCTTCAAGACCGATGACGCCCACAAGACCTGGGTCACAGGCCTCTACGAAGTCCTCGGCGAGAAGGTCCAGATGACCACGCAGGACGGCGAAAAACCCTACGACGAGGACGGCAGCTTCGTCCTGAGGGGATCCGGCCGCGACTGGTCCGCTTCGGTCGGACTCCTCACGCCGCTCCCCCGCGAACGGAACTTCAGAGTCAGCGTGAAGGTGAAAGTGGACACTGCCGTGACGGCGTTCTCCGGCATGCATTTCGCGGTTCACGGGTTGTCCACCCAGCAAGCGTCCTACCGGCGCCACGCCGTTCTTTTCTGGGACCGCGACATCATTGCCCAGAGCTACGGGAGCGGAATCGACGATTGGCGCGGCTCCGTCATGCACTCCGGCCTGAAAGCCGACACCTGGTACAACCTCGAACTCGTCGGCAACCGTTCCGGCACGGCGTTCACAGTATGGCCGGACGACGGCTCAACCGCCAAACCGCAGCCTCAGAGCATTCTCTTCAGCACGGATTGGGTGCCGAGAATCAACCTCTGGGTCTACCGGGGCTCCGCCTACTTCAAAGACTATCGTGTCACCACCCTGGACCGAGAAGACACGGACCTCGATGTCAACCCCAACTCGAACCACTACAATCTCACCCATCAACGTCAGGGCGATCTCATGGACTACATGGGCGACTCCTGCCGCCTCGGCCTGTTTGAATCCCTCATCCAGTCGCCCACTCGCGCTTCAGCGCTACCTGGTCCACTTGCGGCAATCGCTAATCTCGACTTCGCGGACGCCCGGGCCTGCTGGCAGGCGCTGGACTCCTCGCTGTCTCCGAAAGGAGAAGACGGCTTCGCGCATGTCCGCGGAGACGGCTCCTGGTACTGGGAGGGCATCTCGTGTTCCGAGCCTTTCTCCCGCACAGACGAGCACTCTCTGCGGTTCGACCTGAAGCTTCCGTCCGCTCTAAAAGGAGAGTCCTGGATTGGCCTTCAGGGCTACGGAAGCGGACCTGGAAATCCTTATCGCCGACATGCCTTCGTTCTACAGCCCGCAGGCGACAACCTCTTCCAGATCCGCGCGCAGAAGTACACGGCCGACAAAGGCTGGATCACTACTCCGGTGACCGGCGGCTTCGAACTGGGAGCCGTTTACCAGATGTCGATCACGATCCGACCCGACGGCACGGTCCTGACTTTGAGGGATGGGACAGGAAAAGCGATCGCGGAGGATTCCTTCACCACCGAAACGCACCCGGGTACTTACGGCGCAGCCAGCAGCTCGGCCGCCGACTGGGAGCCTCGGTTCATAATCCGGAGCTGGATTGACGACATCGGAATCCGTAAAATCAAGACTCAGTAGGAGCAATTATGTCTGAATCGAAACACGGCGCCTTTCGCCGCAAACGCTATCTGATCGATCCCGGTTTCCAACTGAAGTACGCATTCCTGTTCTTCGCTCTCGGGCTGACCGCAGCGGGCGCGGTAGGAACCGTGGCCTTCTTCTTCTTCAAGCGGACCTACCAGGATTTTCTGAATGCCTACTACTACCAATCGCCGCAGCTCGTGGCCGGACTCGAAGGCCAGCTCCGCGGCCTCACGCTCTGGATGGTATTCCTTTTCGCCCTTCTCGCGATCTTCTGCCTCGTATTCGGGATACTTCTCACCCATCGCGTGGTGGGACCGATCCATAAGCTTCGAAAGGCGATGGACGAGGTGGCCGCAGGGAGGTCCGATGTCCGCCTGCACCTGCGGTCGAACGATGAATTCCAGGATCTCGCCGAGTCCTTCAACCGAATGCTCGACAGCCGGCAGAAACAGTAATCTTCAGAACGCGGCGCCCACCGAGAGCGCGAACCACCGTCCGCGATAATGCATGGGATTGTTCCCTCGCGGCTGCGCCGAAAAGCCAGAGAACTCAAGGCGCGCAAGCCCGCTCCATCGCGGTGCGAACAACCTTTGATACTCCAAACACGTATCAAACCGGAGATTCCTTCCGGGCGTTCCGATTCCGAGACCATCCAATACCGGCTGAATCGCGGCACCAAAACTCCAGCTATCCCGAGGAGACATCCGATACCCCAGCGTCCCGCCTAACCTCGGACCTTGCGCATTATTCACGGAAACAGCCCCGGCGTTGCCGGTGAAAGAGAACCAACCCCAGCCAGCCTTCGGTTGCAACGACCAGGACTTCTCCTTGCCGAACTCATAGGCACCGAAGCCGGCAGCCGCCACCAACCCGATCAGCATGGAGTTCTTCCCCTCGCCGCCCGCGATCTTGAGCGGGACAAGAGTTCCCTCTCCTTCAAAGGTGATGCGCCCGGCCTTCTTGGGAAAGACGTACCCGAGCCTCAAACCCAAGGAAGTTTGATCCTGGGGCTTGAGGAGATTCGTCTGATCAAGATGAATGAGATAAGCGCCCGCCGCCACGGTCAGACCGAGGCGCGACGCTCCCTCCTGAAGCACCGCCTGCCCCTGCTTGGCTTGGCCCTGCTTGGCTTGGCCCTGCTTGGCTTGGCCCTGCTTGGCTTGGCCCTGCTTAGCTTCCGACGGTTTCGTCTCAACCTTTTTCGGCGCCGTGCCGGCGGCTCCGCTCTCACAACCGACGCGCCGCGCCAGCACTCCTAATGCCCCACACTTCCAGATTCCCGTTCGCATACCCTGATTGTACACGCTTTTTCGGGGGTTAAACGCCCAATCCGAGGACTTTCAGCTGCTTGATCCGGTCGCGAAGCTCCGCAGCGCGTTCGAACTCCATTTCCTTGGCGGCAGTCCGCATTTCGCCCTCGAGCTTGGAAATGACCTTCGGCAGTTCCTCCATGGACTTGAACCCGTCGCCCACGATGGCTCGAATCTGCTCGACGCGGGAATCGAGATCCACGCGATCCACCTCGGCGGCGCTCCACAGGCTCTTCCGTTGCGTGGAACCGGCGCCCGTCCCGAGCACCAGCTTCGCGCGCTTGGCCTTGTCCTGTACCTTCGAGATATCGGCCTCCTCGTCGCCCACGCCGATACGCTCGCGCACGGCCTTCTGAATCGTCCTCGGCTCGATCCCGTGTTTCTGGTTGTACTCTTCCTGAATCGCGCGACGGCGATTCGTCTCATCGATCGCTTTCTGCATGCTTTCGGTGATCTTGTCCGCATACAGGATCACGAAGCCGTTCGCATTACGGGCCGCGCGGCCGATCGTCTGAATGAGGGAGCGCTCGCTTCGCAGGAACCCTTCTTTGTCCGCGTCGAGGATCGCGACGAGCGAGACTTCCGGCAGGTCGAGACCTTCCCTGAGAAGATTAATGCCGATCAAAACGTCAAAGGTCCCCAGACGGAGGTCGCGCAGGATATCGACACGCTCTAACGTCTCGATGTCCGAATGGAGGTACTTCACGCGCACTTTCTGTTCCTGATAGTAACGCGTGAGGTCTTCCGCGAGTTTTTTGGTGAGCGTCGTGACAAGCACGCGGTCGCCGCGATCCACGCGAGCGCGAATTTCAGTCAGCAGATTGTCCACCTGTTCGCGTGCCGGCCTGACTTCGACCTTCGGATCCAGCAGGCCCGTGGGACGAATCACCTGCTCCACCACTTCCCCGCCTGACTGCTGCAGTTCGTATTCCCCCGGAGTGGCCGAGACATAGACGACCTGGGAAACACACTTCTCCCATTCCTGGAAGTTAAGCGGCCGGTTGTCCAATGCGGAAGGCAGACGAAAGCCGTGCTCCACGAGATTCATCTTTCGCGCCCGGTCGCCACGGTACATGCCACCGATCTGCGGCACGGTCACATGGCTTTCGTCCACGATCAGGAGCCAATCCTTCGGAAAGTAATCCATCAGCGTCGGGGGCGGGTCTCCCGGGTTTCGGCCCGTGAGATGCCGGGAATAGTTCTCGATTCCCTGGCAAAACCCCAGTTCTTCCATCATCTCCAGATCGAACATCGTCCGCTGCTGCAGACGCTGGGCTTCGACCAGTTTGTTCTGGGACTGTAGCACTTGCAGGTGCTCGCGCAACTCCACGCGGATCGACTCAATCGCGCGTTTGCGATTCTCCTGCGTCGTGACGTAGTGACTGCCCGGATAAATCGTCACGCGAGGAAGCTTCTGCAGCTTGATTCCCCGGAGCGGATCCACCTCGGAGATCGCCTCGATCTCGTCACCGAAGAACTCGACGCGAATCGCCCGTTCTTCTTCGTAAGCCGGGAACAGCTCGACCACGTCGCCTCGCACGCGAAACGTTCCGCGATGGAAGTCGACATCATTGCGCTTGTATTGAATTTCGACCAGCTTACGGAGCACTTCTTGCCGTTTGATCTGGCGCCCGACTTCCAAATAGAGCAACAGTCCCTCGTACGCCTCGGGCGAACCGAGGCCGTAGATGCACGAGATAGACGAGACGATCAGCACATCGTTGCGTTCCAGGAGCGAACGGGTGGCCGAGTGGCGCAGCTTATCGATCTCGTCATTGATCTGCGAGTCCTTCTCGATGTAGGTATCCGTCTGCGGAATG
>CAYOWB010000191.1:0-894 GCA_964407515.1 uncultured Bacteriovoracaceae bacterium | reverse complement strand
CGCGTTGTCCGGGAAGAACTCCCGGAACTCGGAGAACAGCTGCGCAGCGAGCGTCTTGTTGTGACAAAGGACGAGCGTCGGCCGCGAGATCTTCGAGATCACGTTCGCCATCGTGTACGTCTTGCCGGAGCCGGTGACCCCCAGAAGAACCTGGGACCTCTTCCCTTCCTCCAGCCCGCGTGTGAGCTGGTCGATCGCGACAGGCTGGTCTCCCGTCGGTTCGAATGGGGTCTTCAGTTTAAACCTACGGTCTGTGAAGATCGGCATGACAGGTTATGTTAGCGTTTTTCGAAGGATACTTAAAGATACAGGTTATACTCGTCTTGTGAAGCCGACTGGTCCTTCTTTTAAGTTACGCCCCCTGACTACGACCCTCTTTCTTGGGCCGTTCATTGGACTTTGGCTTGGGTTTTGGGCGGGTCCCCTGGCCATCGCAGCCCCCGCCCAAGGATGCCTCGCCCCGGTCGTAAATGAACTCGCTTACGAAACGACCCACTCCGTCCGCCCAGTCGAACTACCCAGAGAATCCCGCAGTGCCATCACTGCTTTACTCGGGAGCGACACTCCCGTCGCACTGGGCGTCACCCCTCATGGCCATGCCTATCTCATCGCCGGTCACCGTCGCTATGACGCCGCTCCCTTCTCGCGTGGATTCACGTCGCCCGCGCGCATCTCGGATGGCTTTCTCTTCATCTTGGATGGACTCTCTTTGGAGGAGCGCCAGGCCGTTGCGCACCGACTGGAGAAACTCGTCCGCGACGCCACGCGGCTGAGCTGCGTCCACGGAGCCTGCCGACATCTCACCGAGAACACGGGGATCCGCACTCCACTGGAAGGAAAGCGACCTCGCCTCCCTTCCGAGAGGTACGCCGAACTCATCAAGACGGGCTGGAA
>CAYOWB010000190.1:0-6622 GCA_964407515.1 uncultured Bacteriovoracaceae bacterium | reverse complement strand
AACACTCCCGGGTCATCCGTGTTGATCGAAACAGGAACTCCTGCACGCAACAGCGGCGGGAGTGGGTGAGCGGCCAGGGAGGGAACGCATCCGGTGATCCAGTTACTCGTCGGACAGATCTCCAGACAGATGCCACGATCCGCGAGAAGTTGCATGAGCTGTGCGTCTTCGATGCTGCGAATCCCGTGCCCAATACGCTTCGCACCGAGCAGTTCGATTGCCTCCCAAACGTTCTCCGGGCCGCTCGCTTCCCCCGCATGAATGGTGATTCGAGCGCCTACGGCGTGGGCTTTCTTAAACGACGATTCGAAAAGACGGCAGGGAAACGCTGTCTCGCTTCCGGCCAGATCGATGCCGATGAAACGCGTCCGGTGCTTGAGGAAGAACTCAACCGTGGCGTCGACGGCGTCCGGGCCTTGTTCTCGCGTGGCAATGCAGATCAGTCCCGCCTTCATGTCGGTCAGGCGGACCAATCCACGCTTGAGTCCCCTTTCGAATCCGGTCAGGGCGTCGTCCCAGGACAGGCCGCTCAGCTCACAGACGAATCCGGGAGAAAAACGTAGCTCTGCTCGGCGGATTCCTTCGCGATGACAGTCCTCGAGCACTTCTTCCGCGACGCGCTCCAGGCGTTCAGGACGATCCAGGACTTTCTGAAAGAGGCGAAAGGTCGCCAGCACGGAGTCCAGGTCCCTCATGGGGGCTGTGAGAAGGATCTTCTGGCGGAAGGCTTCCACGCTGGTGCTGCGCGGTTCGATTCCGCTTTCCTGGGCGAACTCCAGAAGCGTGCCCGGACGCAACGAGATGTCGAGGTGGCGATGAAGTTCCGTGAATCCGACGCTGGCCATGGGCCGAGGTTAACGGCCCCGGTCGCCTGAGGCAAGACGCTTGACGATCTCTTTTCGGAGATTCCAGGCGAGTGAGGAAGCCACGGTCAGCTGGGGCCTTCTGCAGTGTTTGAGTGTGACGTCGCAGAGCTCCGCGGTCTGGTAATCGATAGGAACCCGGAGGTCACCCATCGTCAGCAGTCCTGAAGTGACTCCATAGAGGAGTGGGGTCATCTCTCCCTTGGGGATTGCCAGCTTTTCCAGTTCCAGGCGTGCTGCTTGGAACTCTTTTTCCGCTGTTGCGCACGCTTGGGTGGGAACGCTTCTCCAGTTCTGCTTCTGGTTCGGAAGCGAGTGAGAGGCCTCACAGCGTTTCCGATCCGCGCTCCATCGAAGGGCGTGGGTTTCGCCCTCCCGGTCGCCAGAGATACGTGTACTGATGGCCTCCATGGAAGCCGGGGGCTGAGCATGTGCCGCGATGCTGAAGACGAAGAGAAGAAAAATCATTATTCTTTGCATCCGATGGCCTTTTTCGTCCGGTTCAGAACCGTGGGTGACTTCATGAAGCACGCGATCTCATCCATCATGAGTGGGTGTTTTCCGTCCCGCCTGCGGTAACAATAGTCCGGAAACACAGTGGGGAACCAGTCGTCGTCTTTGAATCCGAAGATGGCGACGAAGTTCGCGTAGCTCTCTTCGGGATAGCTACGGAAACAGTGACCCTCGCAAGGGCCCTCCTCAAAGCGTCTTCTGTCCGCGTTATGGGCATTCGTCAACAGGCAGTCCACGGATTCCTGGCTCAGTCCCAGTTGCCCCAGGGCGAGCCGGTAGGTGGAGGCCGCGTCCTGGCCGAGTATGCAGCGTTTCTCTTTGAAGAGCCTGTTGCGAAAATCCTGTTTCACTGGCTCGTTTCCGTTCTGGATCTCGAGCTGACGCCGGATAGCACTGCAGGCGTGTCCGAACTCGTGAGCGATGGTGATGGCCCGGTCCCGCGTCGTTCCGTCTTGTTTGAGGAAAGGGGACAGCTGAATGAATCCCGGCGCTAACGGAAAGCGCTTGAGCTCCTGAGGGCTTTTTTTCGGATCCTTAAGGAAGTCGAAGTGTGCTTTCTGTTCGGCGGGGCTGCGGTTGAAATGGGTGCCATTGTCGATGCAGGAGTCGGGAGCGGACGAGTCCTCCTGCGGTTTGCACCATTGGGTTACGACGTTCTTCATTGTGTCCGCACACAGAGCGGAGGCCCCCGCGCAACAGATACTCGTGACTCCATCGCGGATCTGATCGATCTGTCGCTGAAGCTCGGCCCGTTCGTCGTCGGTCATTTTTCGCAGCTTCCGCGAGTCTTGTGACGGCGGCTGGTAGGATTCGGAGTAGCGGTTCTGAGCGGGTGGGGCTGCGCAAATATCGAGTCGCGGAACCCATTTCTGAGCGGCAGAAGCTGCGGCCTGGATATCGAGGTGTTTCTTAAGGAAGCGATCTTCTAAGTACATCGCCGAGCAGGCGGGCCACCAGTTCCCCGGTTCCCTGCCAGCAAATCGTTTGGGCGTTTCAAGGCTGAAGAGGTCAGTGCATCGCCACTTCTGCATCCTTTTCTTGAAGACGTTCGTCGGCGGCTCAAGAAGCCGGATCGGCATTTTGTCGGCCTGATCATCGCAGTCTGGAAAGGATGCGGTGGGGGGTGCATCGCTCACGGAGTTCATGAGGGATTCGAGCGCAGGCGGGGTGTCTGCCTCGTGCGTTTGTGCGAGAGCCGTCGATGAAGCCAGGGCCATCCAAATCCATGTCAGTGATGTGATTCCGGAATGCCGCATCCTGACTCTCATCATGTCTTATCGTCCCAGACGGTTCCAGAAGGTAAATCATGCCGTCCTGTCGCTTCGGGCAGTGATCACAGATTAGACAGTCGTCGGAAGGGTTCGCGGAAGTGTGGGGCGACGAAACAGGGAATTGTCGAGAAATCGAGGGCTTACCGCTGGGGCCTGATTGGCACCCCTGTTGCTCTTCTTGTCAGTAAGCACTGAGAGGAGAGTTCTATGAGGATCCACAAGCCCTGGATCGCGTTTGCGATCGCACTTTCTATACTGCAAATGCCTTTGATGGCGCTGGCCGATGACGATGATCTGAGCGGCCTCGACTTCGAGGAAGAGGTGAACGAAGAACTCGGCGATGTGAAGGAACACGCCGGAAGCGGTCTCGTGGTCGGAGCCCATGGTGGTTACCGGACCGGCGGCAGCTCGCAGGCCGGAGGCACGATGGGCCTCAGAAGCTACAAGCTTCGTATGGCGCCGCGGACGATCTTGTTCGAAGACGCCCTTGGGTCCGTAGACCTCGGTTCGATGGATGACAAACTGGCTGGCGGCGCGAAAGGTCGCCTGCGCCTCGGTTACGGCGTGGCCACAGGAAACTCCGGCATCGGCGTTTTTGGAATGGTGAACGGTGAACTGGCCGGTGAGGTGCACAATCGCTCCGTGCAAGGCAACTCGATCTCCGCCACAGTCGGAGGTGAAGTTGGTTTTAAGTTGAATACGGAAGATGCACTGACCTTGACGCTTGCTCCGACGCTTTCCGGCCGGATCGGGAAGACGATCGACGAGAACGTGCTCGCCGCGACGGTCGGCGTGCGCGGTCGCGTGGGTTATGAGGACTTCCTTCTCACCACGGAATTGAATCACTCGATCGCCGGTACCGGTGGTTCGAGGTTCACCGAAGGGAAACTGGCGGCTGATGTGCAGCTCGGCCAGATGCTCCTCGGCGTCGATGCAAGCGTCATGTCGGTGACCAAGACGCTCCAGGACGCCGGAAGCGGCGAGAAGACCGAGAGCACGACCGTGGTTCCGACGGTTGGCGCCCACATCGGTTATGCCTGGTAAGGTCCGGGACTCACGAGTCTGATCTCAGTGTTTTGTTGAAGTGCAGTCGTACTCCCCTGGGTAGAAAAGCAGAAGGGCTGGAGAACTCCGTTCTCCAGCCCTTCTTACATCCTAACTGCCACAGGGGGGGGGAAGGGCAGCAGATGTGACTTGTGAGCGGTCCTGAGAGTCTTACTGGACTTGGGCCGCCTCGATTCGGACTTTCGCCTCGGCACGGAGGCTGGAGCGGAGTGCCGCATTCTTCTTGGTGAGTTCGGCATTGGCCGAGATCCTCGCCGGAGTCACGAAGCTGTCGTTCGTCACCTTCACGCTATCTCCGCTGGGAGCCGTCGCAGTGGCCGTACGGATGTAACTCCGTTCGGTCGTGGTGTGTTCGGCGGCCGGAACGTAGCAACCGCGCAGGTCCTGCCCGTAGAGGAAGCCGTCGTAGTAGCCGTCGCCGTAACCGCCGGTGCCGTCTTCATAGGCCAGGTAGGTCGGGGCTTGCCCGTAACCGCGGTAGGGGTCGTTGTAACCGCGGGAATAACCGATGTCTTCACCTTCGACATAGCCGATGTCGTAATAGGTGGCATAAGTCGTATCCCATCCGTCGTTGTAGCCGTCCTCGTAGCCATCTTTCTGGCCCGCCGCGATCCCGGGGGCGACACCGTCGATCAAGCCCTTGGCTCGTCCCGCCTCTTTGCCCGTGGTCAGGCCAGCCTGGTACGCGGTGTTGGCAAGCTTTGCGGCTTCGTAGGCATTCCTGAAAGTGTTGCTGTTGTAGGACTGTTCAAAGCCTTCCGCGAAGCAGGCTTTCTTGTCGCTTTCGCTCGGGGCATTGCTGTTGAAGTAGCAGGACCAATTGTATCCATCCGAGCGTCCATCGGAGTATCCGTCATCGAATCCGTCGTTATAGCCCTCATACTCGCCGAGGGCGATGCCGTCATCCAGTCCGACTTGGTATCCGACTGAATAGCCGTTGACGGCGGCCGTTTGGCTTGCCTTTCCGGCGCTGAAGCCGAGGTTATAATTCAGGTCATAGTGAAGCTTGTAGTTGGTTCTGAAGGCGGAGTCATAGCCGGATTTGAAGCCGATCTTCCAGCCGTCGGCAAATCCTTGATCGGCTGTGAGCGCCATTCCCTCGCGGGTTCCGCGATCCGCGTCCGCGGTCATCTGCTTTTGCGCTTCTACGGTGCCCTTGTCGAACTCGGCTTGAAGGGTCGCATTGGAATGACAGTCCAGGTCCTTACAGGCGCTGGCGGTGAGGGTCAGGGCGGCCGCGGCGATGAGGCTCGCTGCGATTCGGTATCGATCCTTCAGAGTCACCATTTTCAAATCTCCTTCTGGGGGCCGGTCCGGGGGTGGGCCGGAGCACGGGGGTGTGCTGCGGTGCATTATATGCTTAAAGAGATTGCAGGGCAAGAAAAATTTCGCACCGCATTAAAATCACATCTCAGGCGGTGATATGCGTGAGTTTATCCCTCAAACTGCGCGGGGTTATCCAGAAGGTGTCTCAAAAGGTGTCGGACACCTTTTGTTAGAACCGAAACGCCCCGAGGTTCAAGCCCAGGAACAGTTCACCCTCGCCGCCATACGCCTTCCTGAATCCATGGTGATACTCGAGCGAGAGAATCACCGGGACATGAATGAAGAGGGTACTGGCCAGTCGCAGCCCGGCTCCCGCCGAAGGCAAGGTCGCGGATCTCGACGGCAGATAAGACACCTCCGTGAACACGTTCCCTGAAAGATTTTCGACGAAGAAGGGATTCGTTCCCCAGCCGCGATAAATCTGAAAAATCGGGAACCGGTAATCGAGCGCCGTAATCGCCGCCGCGCGCGTGTAGAAAGTACGTTCAGGGTAACCGCGAATCGCCAGCTCATCGAACGAGTCGCCCGGGAAGCTGTCGAAGAGGCGGCGGGTTCTTCCGCTCACCACGACGTTCGAGCTTCCGAAGAACGGATTGAGGCGCGAGACCCATGATCCCTTGAACGAGGGAACCAATACTGAATGGTCGGTGATGGGGAAGTGCTCGGCGTCCGTGACCAGCCCTTTCCAAATCGTCACGTCGCCGTCGCGGTAGGCGCGAGCACCGATGAGCGCGCTTCTCCCCGACTCCGCGCTGACGGCGAGCCGTGAACTTTCGAGATCGGAGTAGCGCAACGTGATGTCCGCGTTCGGGACGTAACGCGAATGCCCCACTGCGCTTCCATCCGGCTGAAGCACGGGCGAGTACCAGCTCTCACGCTCAAGCTCCATCGAGAACGCCGGCGTCAGCGCCGAATAGGTGAAGCGGAAAGGGTGGAACAGACTGAGCGACGCACTCTTCTTCCGGCTGTAGCTGAAGAGCGCGCGATCGGAACCACCGTACGTGACGTTCTGAGTCTGATTCGATGCCTGAACATTCAGCGTCGGTCCGAAGGAGCGATTCGAGTAGACCGCGACCCAGTCCGGCAGATTCACGAACGTATCGTAGGCCGCCGCCAGCAGGTAGCGATGCCGATCCGTCGTGTCGAAGCCGAGAATGTTTCCGCCAACATAAGTGCCCCTGTTCGAGAGAAGCAGGATGGGGCTCCATTGCCGGGGAAGAATGCTCGGCCAGATGGAGTAGTCCTTGAGTTCGCCCGACGGGTCCGTCTCGGCGGCGGGAGGCACGCTTTCCGGGAAACGCTTCGCGAGAGTCATTTCACCCAGCGTCACTTCGGAGGACCGGACCGGCGAGAGCGACTGGAGCTTCGCGAGTCTCCAACCGTAGGCGGAAAAGACATTGGCATAAAGCGAGTCCCCGCCGAACGTCGGGAGCCACAGTCCGGTAAGGACATTCGTAACCTGCGTGGCGGCACTCCCATCGAGTCGGTAGAGATTATCGACACCCGTTTTATCCGAAACATAGTGCAGCTGCCCCTGCGAATCGAACGCCGGGAACCGGTTTCGCGCGCCGTTGCGCGCGAGGG
>CAYOWB010000189.1:462-6629 GCA_964407515.1 uncultured Bacteriovoracaceae bacterium | reverse complement strand
CTCGCCGATGTTCCGTATCGTGGACGTTTGATTCGGTTGCGGTTGGTCTTCGAAAACGCTTCGGCCACCTCTTCCGGTTTCTTTGAAGCCGTGTCGGCCTCGCTGAACGGCCGGTCGATCGATGTGGCGCGGTTCGTTCCGGCTTCAGAGCTGGCCGCGCGCAATGAATGGGTCATTGTACTTCGTCCGGTACTTCGTCCGGTACTTCGTCCGGTACTTCGTCCGGTACTCCCTCAGAAGGACGCCGGACGTGGTCTGGCTGTCGTTCGGGCCGATCAGGTGCGACGCCTCTATGCGCCGCGTGAGCCGCGTTTGCGTCGACTCTACGAGGTGCAGGGCTGTCCTGCCCTGGAGTTCGACAGTGCAGGAGAGCAGGGAGTCGTCTTCAATATCTACAACCACGGACGTCGCGTGGCATCGCGGCTGACTTCAGGAGTTTGGGTGGACCCCGAGCCGGTGTCCGGCGAGACGCCGTGCTATGCCATCGAGGCGGAGTTTCCTGAGACCGGGAATCGTTCGCATCACACTGAGCCGGCTTGTTTGTGGCGCTCCGGAACGATTGAAGAGTTTGGCGCCTCGGATGGAAGGTGGCTGTCGAACGGATACGCCAGCCGCGAGTGGAATCATGGACGGTACCACTTCAACGACTGGGGGCGACCTGAGCAAGTTCTGACGCTCGATGGATACACTCCCCGGCGATCAGGTCTGTATTCTATTCAGCTCGGCTATGGGAACGGTTACGCGGTTTCGACCGGCGCCACGGCAGGGGTGAAGCTCATCGAAGTGATTCGGCGAGATACGGGTGAGGTGACGCAGCGAGGCGTCATTGTGATGCCGCATCTTCCTGATTGGGGGACCTGGGGGGATTCGTCATTCCTTTCTTTGGAGTTAGAGGCGGGACGTAGCTACGTTCTTCGAATCTCGGATTTTTTTAATATGTCTTATCTGGAGCGCTATCGCGATTACCAGGGGCGTGGCGGCAGGGATGGCGCAGTGAATCGCGTGAATCTCTCGTCGTTGAAGTTATTGCTGATCCAAGCTCGCATGTAACATGCAATTGCACCGGGCGACTGGCTGATGGGGTGGAGAATACTGCGGTGCAACGACATGTTCTCGTGCGGTGAGACAGATTGCATTAGGCAACGTTTTGCTTGCTGTCTGGTTCGGGATTGTTAGTTTACTTGCCGGGGGGAGGTTTCCAGGCGGTGTCGTAAGCAGTTGAAGCATTGGATGCTGAATCGGCACACCGACTGAAAAAATCTTAATGAAAAAATCACTCTGCATCTCGATTCTGACAGCGCTCGCGATGGCGTTCGCCGCTGAAGCAGCCGAACCGAGAACGACGTTCGTTCACTTGTTTGAATGGACGTGGAAGGACATTGCCGCGGAATGCGAAACCTTCCTGGGACCGAATGGCTTTGGCGCCGTTCAAGTCTCCCCGCCGCAAGAGCACGCGGTGATTCCCAACTACTACAGCAAGAAAGAGAACGCCTGGGTTCAGTATCCCTGGTTCCAACGCTACCAGCCGGTGAGTTACAAGCTCGAGAGCCGGAGCGGAAATCGCGAAGAGTTCATCGATATGGTTCGTCGCTGTAAAGCGGCGGGTGTCGATATTTACGTCGACGCTGTGATCAATCATATGACGTGGGTGAATAGCTCCGGTCGCACGCGTTACGGCAGCGCGGGTTCTCCGTATAACTGGTATGATTACCCCGGAACGTACTCGACTTGGGACTTCCACCGGTGCAGCCAGTACGGGCACAAGGATATCTACGGCAATCCGAGCGATATCATTCAGGGCTGGGAGTATGGCGGCAATCGCTGGGCGGTTCAGACTTGCAACCTCGGCGTGCCGGGTGAGGACATCGCGGATTTGAATACGGCGAGTCCTTACGTTCAGGATAAGATCGGCGCGTATCTGAATGACCTGCTGGATATCGGCGTGGCTGGCTTTCGCATCGATGCTGCGAAGCACATGGCGGCGGAAGACCTGAAGTGGATCTTCTCTCGCCTGAAGAAGAAGCCGTTTATCTATAGTGAAGTGATCGACTTCGGAAACGAAGTGATCCGCGGCGAGGAATACTTCCAGTTCGGCAAGGTTTCTGAATTCCGTTACGGCCAGAAGCTCGCCGAGAAGTTCCGGGGCGAGTGGGGCGGCAAGCTCGCGGACCTCCAGACCTTCGGTCAGGCGTGGAGCATGTACCCGAGCCAAAACGCCCAAGTCATGTTGGACAACCATGACAATCAGCGCGGTCACGGTGCGGGCGGACAGCCCCTCACGCATCGTGAGGGCTCGGAGAACCGGTACGCGCTCGCCAATGTCTTCATGCTGGCATGGCCGTACGGTCATCCGCAGATCATGTCGAGTTACCGATTCCAGCACGGGGATGCGGGCCCTCCGTCCGATGCGCAGGGCCGGACTCGGCGCGTTTATGCGCCTGAGAAGTCCACCCCGAACTGTGGGAACGAATGGGTTTGTGAACACCGCTGGCCCTCGATTGCCCGCATGGTCGGCTTCCGCAATGCGACGGATGGCCAGGGCATGGCGAAGTGGTGGACCGATGGCGGTAATCGCATCGCGTTCGCACGCGGCAATAAGGGCTATGTCGTTATCAATAAGACCAGTGGTGCGATGGACCAGGTCTTCGATACCGGACTTCCGGCAGGCTCCTACTGCGATGTGATCAGTGGTCAGATGCAGCAGGGTGACGCGGCCGTGTACTGCTCCGGCCAGATGATCGATGTCGATCACGCCGGCCGTGCGCGGATTCACGTGAATCCGTATGACGCCGCCGCGATTCACATCGGTCAAAAGGTCCGGTAAGGACCTCCGCGCTCTTAGCGTTTCCGCAGGAAGAAGTAGCTTACGACAAACGAGAGAACGATCGAGACGGCCACGATGCTCGGGAAGGCCATCGGGTGGTCGTGCATGGGCACCGGTACGTTCATGCCCCATAAGCTCGCGACGAGAGTCGGGACGGCCAGCGTGATCGTCACGATGGTCAGGAACTTCATGACCACGTTGAGGTTGTTCGACACGACCGAGGCGTAGGAGTCGAGCGAGCTGGTCAAAATGTTGTTGTAGATGGAGACCAGTTCGACGGTCTGGTCGTTGTCGATGATGATGTCGTCGAGCAGGTCCTTGTCGCCGGCGTACAAGGGGACAAAGCTGCCGCTCGTGATCTTGCGCAGGACGTTGTTGTTACCGATGACCGCCGTGTGGAAGTAAATGAGGGCCTTCTTGATATTGAAGATCTTGTTGACCTCTTTGTTGTCCGTGTAGCGCGAGAGGTTCTTTTCGAAGTCATCGAGAATTCGGTCGATCATCCTCAAGTTTCGTTCGAAGTGATGGCTGATCTTATGGAACAGCATGAGGATGAAGCGGCTCTTCATGGTGGTGTTGAAGTTCGAGGCTGTTCCGCTTGTGAACTCATCGAAAATCGGGGCGTCGCAGCGACAGACCGTGATGATGTTGCGTGGAGTGACGATGATGACTAGCGGAATGGTCTCCAGGTTGCCTTCGGTCGTCACGGGGAAGTGGAAGATGATGATGACCGTATCGCGGTTCTTTTCGATACGGGGCCGCTCGAATTCGTCGAGCATCATCCGGATTTCATCGGTCGATAGTCCGGTTTCCTGCTTGATGATCTGGATGTCTTCGTCGGTGGCGGCGGTGATCTGAATCCATGAGCCGAGCGCGTTATCGTGGTTGTATTCCACCGCGTCGACGGTCGAGGACCGGATCTTCTTCCGGAAAATTTTGTGCATACTAATGAAGTAACATGCGCTCAGGGGATTTTGAATCGGGATCGTGATACGCTGGGGGTATGCCGATCAAGACTCCTGATGACCTTCGAAAACTTCGCGAGATCGGAAAGATCGTAGCCGGCTGCATGCGCCTCATGCAGAAGAATGTCCGGCCGGGGATCACCACGAAGGAGCTCGATGATCTGGCGGGAGAGTACTTGAAATCCCAGGGCGCACGATCGGCACCCCAGGTGATGTACAAGTTCCCGGGGGTGACCTGCATCTGCGTGGGTGAGGAGATCGCACACGGCATCCCCTCCGCGAAGCGGAAGCTCAAGGCGGGGGATCTGATCAATCTCGACGTTTCGGCGGAGAAAGACGGCTTGTTCGGAGACATGGGGGCCTCGATGATCGTTCAACCGTCGAGGGACCCGCTGCTTGAGAAGCTCTGCCAGGCGAGCCAGGAAGCGCTTCAGGCCGCGATTGACGTCGCCCGGGCCGGGGTGCGCGTGGCGGAGATCGGACGCGCCATCGAGAGCGTTGCCAAGCGACACGGTTTCACGGTCATTCGGAATCTTTGCGGTCATGGAATCGGTCATAAGCTCCACGAAGATCCGCAGATTCTCGGCTATTACGAACCGCGAGATAAAAAGATCCTGCAGGAGAATCAGGCGCTCGCCATCGAGGCGTTCATCTCCAACGGAGCCACGATGGCGCTCGATTCGGAGGAGGACGATTGGACGTTGCTCTCTGAGCCGCACCTGCGGACCGCGCAGTTCGAGCACACGGTGCTCGTGACGAAATCGAAGCCGATTATTCTGACGGAGTAGGCCGGAGTAGGGGGTCACCCTCGGGGCTGCACGGCCAGGTTCACGTTTTTGAATCCCGATTCCTGGCACGTCGCGATGATGCGCTTTACGACGCCGTAGGGCGTTTTCTGGTCTGCGACGATGTTGATGTAACCGTCTTTCTTGGATTGCTTACCGAGCCAGCGGCGCACGCTTTCGACAGTCGGCGGGCCGTGAAGGACTTTTGAGACCGAGTCCAGGGCCGTGCGGTCGCCGTAAACGACGTCCTTCGCGATCTGGAGCGTGGCGGCCTTGGGAGGCGGATCCGAGGCCTTGGCTTTGGGGAGTTCGATGTTGTGGCCGACTTCGATCCACTGCGAGACCGTGCTTGAGTTGGTCAGCAGAAAAATGACCAGGATGGCGAACATATCCACCATCGACGTGAGCGAGAGCGAAACCATGACGATCCGTCGCTCGGACTGCCGGATCCGGCTCTTGCGCTTTTCGCTGTAGTCACTGATGCGGAGGCGAGCTTTCTTGAGTGGCATGGGTGAGTGCGGCGCTACTCCGTGCTGAGCGCGACCGCTTGTCCTCCCTCGGCTTTGATGGCGTCTACTGCCTGGACGACAGCTCCGTAGGGGACGGTGTCATCGCCGGAGACCGTGGACATGGGAAGGGTCGCGGATTTCGCGGCGACGCGGATTACTGCGGCCAAGCCCATCGGATCGTAGGCTCCGTTCTTCCTGGGGACCAGTGTCGGAAGTCGTTTTCCCTGAAAGGCCCCGGGCCATTCGAGCGAGTATCCCGCCGGGCTGACGCGCACCGTGAGCTTCGGGCGATCGACTGCGGCCACGGTGCTTTTTCCCTTTGAATCGACCGATGCCGGCACGACGGAGACTTGCAGCCATACGGCCGTGAGCAGGAGGAAGAGGACGAGCGAACTCAACAGGTCGATGAACGGAACCAGGTTCAGCTCGACGTCGAGCTTATTGGATCCTTGTTCGCTCGAAACTCCCGCCATTCCGGTTACTCCTTCGTGCTGATGCCGAACCGTTCGCGGTTGGCGAGAATGAAGTTCAGGGTCCGGATGCTGATCTCATTGATGTCGTCGATCAGGTGCTGCGCGCGATTCTGAAGAATCGAGTACAGCGCGACCGACGGGACCGCCACGATCAGGCCGAAGGCGGTGCAGTTCATGGCTTCCGAGATGCCTTTGGTCAGCATCGCGGCCTTGGTGGCGGCATCGACGTTTGCCACGGCAGCGAAGCTTTGGATCAGACCCATGATGGTGCCGAGCAGTCCGCAGAGCGTGGCGATGTTGCCGATGACGGCCAGGAAGCCGATCCGTTTTTCGAGCATCGGAACTTCCGTCATGGCGCCCTCGTCGAGTGCTGCCTGAATGTCGGCGTCGGTACCCTTGTTGGTGAGTCGGATCAGACACGTCTTCACGACCTTGGAGAGGGGGGCGGGGTTCTGATCACAAACGCGCATCATGCCTTCGAGGTCGCCCTTGAGCAGGTGAGCCGTCAGCGTTTTGAAGAAGTGTTCCTTGTTCAGAGTCGTCCTGAAGTAGAGGAAGAACAATCTCTCGGCCGTGATCGCCACGGCGGTGATTCCCAGGACGAGGATGAC
>CAYOWB010000189.1:0-452 GCA_964407515.1 uncultured Bacteriovoracaceae bacterium | reverse complement strand
TACATCATCCATCCACCTTCATGAAATGCTTGAATAAGTGCCACGGCTATCTCCTTGGAGTCTCTATGTTACCTACTATAAAGATAGCGCTCAACTCTGCCGATAGGCAAAACATGAGAACGTCTCTCCTTTTGTTGGTGATGGTTTTTGGAAGCGCTGCACCAATCTTGGCATCTGCCAACGGCAAGAACTTGCCGCTGGTCTTTGATCCACAGACCAAGAAGTACTTCATGGGCGGGCACTCAAAATTTATCCTCAAACAGGGAGAGAATGGTGGCTTCATCGACCGAATCGAGGTCAGTGTCGACGGTGGGGAATACCGGCCCTACGGTGACGCGATCGACTTCAAGCAGGAAGGGAAGCACACCCTGAAGTTCCGGGCGGTGAATCCCGTCAATAATTGGTCGCCCGTTCAGTTCGTTGAGGTGTTCGTCGATCTGACGGCTCCCACG
>CAYOWB010000188.1:0-6790 GCA_964407515.1 uncultured Bacteriovoracaceae bacterium | reverse complement strand
TACACTCTTTCCCAGCATCAGTACGTTCTTTCCGGTCGCAATGAGGTCCTTCAAAGCGTCGATGGTCCCGAAGACGGCCCGCCCCACGCGCAACGTCAAGCCAATGATCCGGCCGGCGCGGTTTCGGATCGCGGAGATCCTGTGAAGGGTCCCCTCGATCCCGGCCCGATTGTCGCCGGAGAATGCCCCGACACGGTCCTGCACGTGCTGGATATCCTCAAGGTCGACCTGCCTATCGGAGAGCTGAACCACTCCGTCAGTCAGTCGGGCCTCGGGAGGACGACCGAGATCCATCACGACCTCCACCAAACGATCCAAGGGCAGCTCCGTCACGCGTCTTTCGAGATCCCGTGGCAGGCAAGCCACCAACAGGCTTTGATCATCCATAGGCGCACGACTCTCTCCGGCCAACGACAGTGAGTTGGGTGACATGGTCACTTCGTGAGGATGCATATCCGGTTCCGCCAAATACTGGACTTTGCGGCCGGATTAAGATCTCATGAAACTATGGCCACCCTTTCTGCCGGAGGCTTCGTCCGGATCCTCATCCGCTCGCTGATGCTGACCGCCGTCGCGATCCCAGCCGCCGCCGCGCCTGTTTCCAAGAAGCCCGGCCCGATTCTTTTCTGGCATAACCAGGTGGGCGTCCAGCAGCAGATCCTCGCCACCTTCGTGCGCGAGTTTAATGCGGCTCATGGAGCCCGCATTCGCATGGAAACCGGAGTGGACATTGAGTCGGCCCTTCTCACCCAGCTCGACACCAAGAAAGCTCCGCACCTCCTCCTCTCGCCCGCCGATGTGGTCGGCTATCACAAGCACTACCGACTGTCGGAAGTACCGGCGAACATCCGTTTTCCCGGCGTTCGGCCTCAATATGCATCGGCCGCCCAAGTCGACGGAAAAACCTATGCGGTCCCCATTCTCGGCGGCAATCATCTCCTGCTGTTTTACAATAAGAAGTTCGTAAAGAAACCGGCTCAAACCTGGGACGAGCTGGCCGCGCAACGTGAGGAGCTGAATAAGAAGGGCGTCGGCGTCATCGGCTGGTATTACGTCGAACCGTACTACTTCCTGCCCTTTCTGACCGCCTTCGGGAGCTGGCCGCTTTCCCGCGGAACCGTCAATCTCGATACGGTGGCGATGCGAAAAGCGCTCGAGTTCTACAAGAGCCTCAGTGACCGTCGCCTGGTCCCCGTGGATTGCGGAGTCGACTGTCCCACCCGCCGGTTCTACGGCGAAAAATTCGCTTACGCCATTAACGGCGACTGGGCCCTCCATGAAGCCTCCAGGGAACTGGGATCGAACTTCGGCGTGACCGCCATTCCCCAGATCGGCAAATCAGAACTCCGGTCAGTCAGAATCCCGCACGCCTTGGCCTTCCCCGGACGGTCCCTCTCCGGACCGCACCGCGATACGCTCATCCGGTTCACGCAGTTCCTGCTCAGCCCGGAGATCCAGACCCGCTGGATGAACGAGGCGCAACGGATTCCCGCGCTCGAACGCGATCTCCCGGGCAATCCCGACGAAATCCTGAAGCTGAGCCTTCAGGAAGAGAAGCGCGCACTCGACCTGCCTTCGGGCTGCCGGACCGTGTTTCTCTGGCAGACGATGCGCAAGGGAATGGCGACCTTCTTCTCCGGCGGCAATGACGCGGCGGATGTCTCGTCGATGATGCAGAAACAAGCGAAAGCCTTCATGGGTGCCGAAAAATGCTCAGGACATTCCGCTCCAAACTGATCGCGACGATCGTGGCAGCAGCCACCGTTCCTGTCGTCTTGGTTTCCATTCCTCTCATGCAACAAATCTCGCGCGCCACCGAAGAAGACGCGCAGCGCGACCTCTCCGCCATCGCCACGAAGCTTGCTGACACTCTCGAACAGGACCTCACGCTCCTTCAAACCCGGATTGGCCTCCTGGCGAACGACAGCGACCTGAAGCGAGCCGTCAAAAGCGTTCTGTTCACGTCGAAGGCGGACACTCTCCTCAATCAGATCGTTCACGACAGCCCTCTCATCGACGCCGTGTACCTGCTGGATACGAAACGGACCCTTCAGGCCTATGCACCTCCGAAGGCCGCGCTCTTCGAAGGCGAGTCCGTTCAGGCTGAACTCCGATCGCTCGACGAGCGAATCACCTCCTCATCCCACGGACAACGCTACCTTCGTGGTGAGGAGCGGCCCTTCCTCAGAAACCGGCTGATCATCGTCACGCCGGTCAGCGGCATCTACAGCGACGTCGCAGGCTGGCTGATTGCCACCGTCTCCGAAGAGGCACTTCGAGACAGAATCGCTCAAAGCGTCCAGCTCCCCACGCGAGCCACCCTGGAAGCGTCACCTTCCCAGCAAGCCGAGTCAGACACCGCGCGAGTCCACGCCCCCGTCGCGTTCCACAGCTCCCAGGGCAAGGACCTCCAGTACACGGTCACCGTGACGGAGCCGAAGTCCGTCCGCTTCGCCTTGGTGCGCGAAACTCGTTACCGCCTCTTCGCCGCGCTGGCAGGAACCATCGCTGCCCTCGCCGTGCTCGGGTACTGGTTCGCCCGTCGCGTGGCGAGGCTAGAGCAGGAATACCTGCACGGCGAGGTGGAGCGCGCCACGATGGAGACTGAACTCCGGGCCCTCCGCGCGCAGATGCAGCCGCATTTCCTTTTCAACGTCCTGAACAACATCGCCACCATGATTCCGACGGCGCCGACCGAAGCCTCCGAGATGATCTCCAAGCTCTCGGAACTCTACCGGCTCATCCTCGACTCCTCGAAGAGCGCCACCGCACCGCTCACCGCTGAGGTCCGGATCGTCCGGAACTACCTGGACCTCCAGAAGATGCGCTTCGGCGATCGCTTTCGCTATCAGGTCAGCATCGCCGACAGTATCGGCGAGTGCCATATTCCCTGTCTGGTTCTCCAGACCTTGGCCGAGAACGCCGTAAAGCACGGAATCTCACGCTCGCGCGATGGCGGCGAGATCGACATCCGGGTACGCCCGTTCGAGGGCGGTGGATATCTCTGTGAGATCGAGAACACCGGCGCGACGTTCCACCCCGACCCGAGCCAGTCTGGCACGGGATTGATGAACACCCGGAAACGCCTGGAGATGCTTTATGGCGTGTCGCATGACTTTCAGATCGGAACGGAGCCGAACGGGCGCACGGTAGCGCGATTCCGGTTCACGGGAGAGAAGATATGAAGAAGCGCGTGCTCATCGTGGACGACGAAGCTCTGGCAAGGACCCGCATCCGCAGGACGCTCGAGGCCCTGGACGGATACGAGATCCAAGAAGCGCGAGACGGATTTGAAGCCCTGGACCGGATCCACGACTTCAAACCGGAGCTCGTGTTTCTGGATATTGAAATGCCGGAACTCAACGGCTTCGAAGTACTGAGCAACGTCGGCACCCGTGGCTTTCAAGTCGTCTTCCAGACCGCTTTCGATCAATTCGCGGTGAAGGCGTTTGAGGTGAATGCCTGTGACTACCTGCTCAAGCCGTTCACCGATGAGCGGCTGCGACAGAGCCTTCAGCGGGCATTCGGAACTCCGGCGCAGCACCCGGCGGATCCAATAGAAAAGCTCGACCAGTATCTGACCTCCGAGCAGCTCTACCTCGAGAAGTTCGTCGTCCGCGCGGGAACGCGTAACCGCGTGATCGACGCGAATGAGGTATTCTACTTCCTGAGCGAGAGCCACATCACCCGAATCTTCCTCGAAAAGATCGACTTCGCCTACGATCACTCGCTTAACTATCTCGAAGAGAAACTGGATCCGAAGCGCTTCTTGAGAATTCACCGCAACTGCATCATCCGACTGGACGCGCTGGCGACGTTTGCACACGGCGCCAACGCCGCAGTGACCCTGAAGAATGGCGCCACGGTGCAGGCTTCGCGCGAAGGCGCCAAGGCTCTCAAGAGCCGCCTGAACGGATGACCACGATGCGTCGCGACTTCTTAAGGATTCATGAGAACGACGACGAGAGCCTCGTTATCCTCACTGAACGATCCCGAATGGAGTGTCCACTGCTCGATCGCGGATCCGTCCGCGAAGTGGCAGATCCCCGCCTCACGCCCCTTTGACGTGCGCCAGACCTTCACCATGCCCCCCATCCCGAAGCAGTATTCAACCGCGGATGCGGGCGCCACCCAAGACTGGACTCGACTGTCCAAGAACACGTAAACTGCTTGAACCTTCTGCCCCTTTGCATGACGCCAGAGGGTTTCCTGGTAAATCAGCGCCCGGCCAAAACCACAAAATCCGTGGTGAGCTCCGTCTTCGGACGCAAGGGTCACCGTTGCCCCGCCTCGCGCGATGCAATAATCCTTCGCGACGTCTTCATTCGCCATCGCCGAAGTGGACGCCACGACTACCCAGGCCAATGCCAACAATGTCTTCATGATTCCCCCCGTCTTCACGCTATCCCAAGTAGAGACAGCGGACAACCCATGCGCCGGAGCGCTTTTTGAAGTATGCTCACACCATGCTCGTTCTCGTAACCGGTGCGACCGGTTTTCTTGGAAAACATCTCACCCGACGACTGGCCAAAACACCGGGGATCGAAGTCCGCGCGGTGACCCGTAACCCCGCGCGCGGGCGTGCCGCGGACTGGGGAAAGAACGTCGACGTCCACCTCTGGCGCGAGGAATGGACTCCCTTTCCGAAGCAGGCCCTCGAAGGCGTCGAAGCCGTGATCCACCTGATGGGAGAAAACATCGGCGACTCGCGCTGGACCGCGGAAAAGAAGAAACGCATTCTCGAGTCCCGGACCTTGAGCACTCGACAGCTCGTGGATGCGCTGCACTCGAGCGTCCATACCTTCATCTGCGCATCGGCGATCGGCATCTACCCGTCCGATCCCGAACAAGCCTACGACGAGTCCACGCCCTTGCCGAAACCATCGCGAAACGACAGTTTCCTGCGCCACGTCTGCATCGAGTGGGAGAAAGCCGCGGCGCGTGCATCGACCCAGGGCCGGCGCGTCATCCATCTGCGCACCGGGTTGGTCCTTGGAAAAGAAGGCGGGGCCCTCGCGGAGCTCCTGCCGATCTTCAAGTCCGGGCTGGCCGGCCCCATCGCGGGCGGACTTCAGTGGATGAGTTGGATCCACCAGGAGGACTGGACTTCCCTCGTGCTTCACTGCCTTCAGCACAAGAGCTTGGAGGGGCCGGTTAACCTCGTCTCTCCGAATCCGCTTCGCCAGAAAGAGTTTGCGACGCTTCTCGGGAAAGCGCTGCATCGCCCTGCCATCGTGCCGACACCGAAACTCGCACTCAAGGCTATGCTCGGCGAAAGAGGACAACTCGCCCTGGACAGCGAACGCGTGTTGCCGAAAAAGGCGCTCGCAAGCGGCTTCAAGTTTCAATACGCTGACCCGACCGAGGCCTTCGAGGATCTTCTTTAAGCCCTGGCGCTCTGCGCCCTTCGCTTCTCGTCCAATGCGATGAGAAGGACCAACGCCACGATCAGAGTGAAGCCGCCCAGGACCTGAATCGGAGAAAGCGGATTACCGAAGTAGAACGCCGGAAGGAAGATGCCTCCCAGCGGATAAAGCAGCTCGACGAAAGTCCCGAGGCTGGCGGGAATCCGGCGGAGACCATAATAATAGACCGTCATGGCGCCGACCCCCGCGAAGGCTCCGAGATAAACGACCGTGAAAAGCCCACCCGGAGTCTGGATGACCGTCGTATCGAGCCCCTTCCCTCGGAAGATCAGAACACCGCCGAAGGAGATCACCGCGACGAGCCAGCGCCAGAAGACGACCACCTCGGGGGAATGCCTCTTCAGCAACGACTTCCCGGCGACAGTCGCCGAGCCCCACATCAACATGGCGAGCAAGGCGAACAGAACTCCGCGGGTGGCATCATCGGCGACATCGAAGCCGAAGTTGAAGTTCGGAAAGCTGATGACGATCGCGTTGAGAATGATCCAGGTGGCGATCTGAAAGAAGAAGCCCGAGTGGCGCTCCTTCAGAAACAACGCGGCAAGAGCCACGACAAGAGCGGGCTGCGCCATCTGAAACAGAATGGCCGAGGACGGACCGAGATCCTTCATGCTCAGCGTGAAGAACAACTCTCCCAATGCCGAACCGCCCAATCCCAGCACGAGAGCCAGCAGCCAATCCTTCCAGGAGAGCCTCGTCAGCGCCGTGCGATGCCGGAGAAGAACCCAGGGACCGATCACCAGGAGTCCCGCGATGTTCTGAAAGAAGGTCACTGACCACTGATCCAGCTGCGTGGCGGCAGGATAGCGGACGATTGAGTCCGTCGCCCAGAGCAACGCTGCAAGACCGATCAAGGCCGCGGGAAGCTTGAATCCAGTCGTAGTCATGGATCTATGATAGCAGGGGACTTTCCCTTAGAATATCGCTAAGGAGCCTCCCTATGACGACGGCCGAGGAACGCGATCAGTTCGACCGGATCCTGGAAGAGGTCATTGGCCGGCTCCCGGATGATCTTCACGAAATGCTGGAAGAAATCCCGGTCATCGTCGACGACGAACCTCCGGCCTGGCTTCTGAAATCCATGGGCATCACGGCCCGAAAGGGCGAGTCCGACCTCTGCGGGGTTCACTGGGGGGTCCCCCTTCCGGAAAAAAGCGTCCTGGAAAGCGACCTGAGCGCTCAGCAGATCCGGATCTTCCGCGGGCCGATCTACCGGCTCAGCGGGCGCAGCAAACGTTCCCTTTTCAAGCAAATCCTGATCACGCTCTTGCACGAGCTTGGGCACCACTATGGATTGGACGAAGACCGCTTAGCCGAGCTGGGTTACGACTGAGCGTCCTGCTTGCGCGCGATCGGCCTGTTCC
>CAYOWB010000187.1:0-6837 GCA_964407515.1 uncultured Bacteriovoracaceae bacterium | reverse complement strand
CGATGAAGCCACCGTCGTCGTTCACGTAGAGAAAGGATTTGCGTGGACTCTCGTGCGTCTCCCCGGTCAGGTAGCTGAGCATATCGATGCCGTCGATATGAACTCTGAAGGTCTTGTTTCCGACTTTGTGCCCATTGAGAAGCTTCATCCGGATGTCGCCACCGCCAGCGGCGGCGAGAAGCGTCGGGAGCCAGTCCTGATGCGAGACGATCCCGTTGAGTACCTGCCGCGCCTTGACTCTGGCTGGCCAACGCACGAACGCAGGCACGCGGAAAGCGCCCTCCCAGTTCGTATTCTTCTCGCTGCGGAACGGCGTGATGGCCGCGTCGGGCCAGGCGTTGAAGTGCGGGCCATTGTCGGTGGAGTAGAGCACGATGGTGTTTTCTGCAATACCAAGCTCGTCGAGCTTGTTCAGAAGCTTGCCGACCTGTTCATCGTGGGCGACCATGGCGTCGTTATAGAAGCCTTGGCCCGACTTTCCGGCATCTGTCTCGTTGACATGGGTTCGGAAGTGCATCCGCGTCGAGTTCCACCAGATGAAGAAGGGCTTCCCCTCCTGGTGGGTTCTTTCCATGAAATTCAAGGCGTGGCCTGTAATCTCTTCGTCAATCGTCTCCATTCTCTTCTTGGTAAGCGGCCCCGTATCCTCGATGCGGCCGTCCGCGAAGCAATGGAGCACCCCTCTTGGCCCGTACTTTTCCTTGAACCGGGGGTCCTTGGGATAATCTGGAAGCTCCGGCTCCTCCTCGGCGTTCAAGTGGTAAAGATTTCCGAAAAACTCATCGAAACCGTGCCGATGCGGCAGAAACTCGTCGCGATCTCCGAGGTGGTTCTTTCCGAACTGCCCTGTCGCATATCCCAATGGCTTGAGCAGCTCGGCGATCGTAGGATCTTCCGCCTGAAGCCCGAGGTCCGCTCCCGGCATGCCCACCTTCGTGAGCCCGGTGCGGATAGGATTCTGTCCAGTGATGAACGCGGCGCGACCGGCCGTACAGCTTTGCTGTCCGTAATAGTCCGTGAAGTTAATTCCCTCATCGGCGATGCGGTCGATGTTCGGGGTTCTGTAACCCATCATGCCGCGACTATTCGCGCTGATGTTCCAATAACCAATGTCGTCACCCCAGAGAATCAGGATATTTGGCTTGTCGTTTGCGGCCGGCTTATTCATGGGAATCGGTCTCCGTGTTCAGTCCGCTCGGTATTGCAACTCATGAACCATCACACAGGACCCTCACTTGCAGGACTCCTGCCGTGCGGTTGCGAGTGACGGGGCAGTTGTTGCACCAAGCATTTCTGGACTGGCAGCGACATCGGTGCGCGACTTTGGCGGCGGCACTGGCCTTCTACGCCATGGTTTCCAGCGCGCCATTCCTGATCAGCCTTTATCTCCTGGGTGTGGCGACGCTGGGACGTGATGCCATGGTCGAAACGATCGTGCCGCAGATCCGCGATCGTCTCGGTCCGAAGGGAGCGGACTTCATCGAATACCTTTCAGTGAACTTTTCCACCAAGGCGAGCTGGACAGGAGCAATGGCCTTGCTCGGTTATCTCTTCATGGCGTGGGGAGCGCTGCAGTACTTCCGGCACATGAGAGAGGCGCTTGAGATCCTTTGGGGAAGGCCCTCTGCGAAGCCGGGATTCCTTGAGGTCCTGAGACAGAAGACTCTCGGCTTTGTCCTGGCCATCGTATTCGCTCAGATCTATCTCGTCAGCCTCTGGATACGCGCGGCCTTCGAGATACCGAGCAATGCTCCAGAGACCCCTTTGAACTATCTCGTCGGCAGCGGGGACATGTTGGCGTTTTTCATTCTACAGGTCACTCTTGCATTGCTGCTTTACCGTTTTTTCGCACCCGCGCGCATTTCAGGGCGTGGGCTCCTCGTGGGAGCCACAGTCACCGGCACACTCCTCACGGTGGCGCGGCTGGTCGGCAGCTTTGTTCTTGCGCGTGGCACCTTAACCTCATTCGGCGGTCTTGCCGGCGGCTTTGTCGTCCTCATGATTTGGGAGTACTTCATGAATCAGGTCTTTCTCTACGGAGCTGAGGTAACTCACTGCTGGACTCTTCGTCACGAAAGTACCCCTTAGAACGGCATGCTGCTTGCTGCCCCGCTTTCCGTGAAGGACCGCAACTCCAAAACGGCACGAGTCTCAGAGCATCTGGCAAACGAACGGACCTATCTCGCGTGGCTTCGTACCTCGTTCGCCATCCTGACCTTAGGGTTTGCGACAAATCGGTTCGCGGCATTCCTTCTTGAACTCAGCCTGAAGTCAGAAGCGCCGGTTCCGCAGCCCACCTTTGGCGGACCTCGATCGTTCGGGCTCGGCATGGTCATCTTCGGGACTTTCCTCATGATGACGTCCGCTTGGCACTACTATCGGTCCAAGAGGGGAATTGAGAACGGAACCTTCCGCCCAGATAGCATGCTGCTCGGGATCGTAACCCTGATCTCGATCCTCATCGGCCTGGCGGCGACCCTGCTCCTGCTTCAGGCGCAGTAGGTTGAGAAAAACCCGGGCCCGTATTATACTTTTCGACGGGAGGATTCGCCGATGATTGCCTTGATTCTGTCTGAATCGTTCTCCCTCGCACAAAGCCAGGCGTAGTCTCGCCCCCTTTGCGCGTCGGAGCAGACATCTGATCTCACTATCCAGTGCAGCAGCACAGGGATAGCTACGAGCAAAGGAATCATCCAATGACAGGTAACTGTACTCCTCTATCCGCACTCGGCTGGAACGGCTTTTTTGAATCTTACTACCATCAAGCACTCGAAGACCCCTCTCTGTCACATCAAGTACCGGCACGCGTGGTCGGAGAGGAACGCGGAATGTACCAACTGGCCAATACCGACGGCACCTTCCCCGGTGTCATCGCCGGAAGGCTACGGTACCTCGCCGAGGAGCGACTGGATCTCCCCGCTATCGGCGACTGGGTCCTCTGTTCCCAAGGAACGGACTCCCAGCATTCCGTGATTCACTCCGTCTTTCCGCGGCAAACCCGTATCACCCGCAAGGAAGCCGGGCGAGGACTGGAAAACCAGATCCTGGCCGCGAACGTCGACTGTGCGTTCATCGTTACTTCCGCGAACGCGGACTTCAATCCCGCGCGTCTTCAGCGGTACGTGACCGCCGCAAGAGACGGAGGAGTCGAACCCGTGATCGTTCTCACGAAGGTCGATCTCTGCGTCGATCCCGGGTCACTCCTGACGGAGATCCGGGAAGCACTCCCCTACACCACGGTTCATGCCATTAGCGTCCACTCGGACCGAGGCGTGAACGAACTGTACGGGGAGCTACCCGCGGGAAAGACGTTCGTCTTCCTCGGTTCATCAGGAGTCGGAAAGTCGACTTTGTTGAACCGTCTCCTTGGAAAAGACGTCATGGCGACCCAGTCGATCAGCAGCCACGAGGACAAGGGGCGACACACCACGACCTCGCGGCATCTGTTCGCACTCCCCTCCGGAGCACTGGTCATCGACACTCCCGGGATACGTGAACTGCGTCTCGGCGGCTTCGAACAGGGACTCGAAGGCACCTATGAGGACATCCTCGCTCTCGCGGGACAGTGCAGATTCTCCGATTGTCACCACCAGGGAGAACCGGGATGTGCCGTGGAGCAGGCCCTCAAGGACGGCTCACTCACGGATGAGCGATGGAACTGGTATCTGAAGCTTCGCAAGGAGGTGGAATACCAGGAACGACGTGAATCCGGCGAGGCAGCGCGGAACACGAAAGCGCGGTGGAAGAAGATCCATCAGCAAGCGAAGCAGATCCACAAACGCAAGCGTTGGGGAGGATAGGTCTCTCTTTCGAGTGATGTCTTCGATCTGCTTGGACTTGGCCTTAGGTGACGCTAGACTGGAGTACGATGCATGTCACCCGCCTTCCGTTCAACAGGTCGCTCACAACCGACGTAGGCTACTTCGGTCGCAGGCGTCACTCGGTTTACACCCTCCTTGAGGTTGACCTTACCGAGACGAGAAGTCACTTGAAGCGAATCAGGGATGCCGGCAATTCGCCGGCGTCCCTGAATGCATGGATCGTTGCACGGGTCGCTCAAGCTGCAGCCGAATATCCCGATGTCCACGCCGTTCGCAAGGGACGCAAGCTCTACAGCTTCAATGAAGTGGATGTCGCGGTGATGGTCGAAAGGGAGGTGGACCGAGAAAAGGTTCCTCTTCCTTTTCTCATCAGAAATGCGCACAAGAAGTCCGCATCGGAAATTTCCCTTGAGATCCAGGGCGCTAAAAGACAAGAGATTGCTCCTGGCAAGCCAGCTCTCTACCGGCACGTAAGCGCACGCTTAGCCGCCCTATTCGAGCGGATGCCCGCCCTCGTCCGGAGACTTGTGTTCTGGTGGATACTCCGAAGCCCCAAGCTTGTGAAGAAGCTGATGGGCACCGTGGTCGTAACGTCACCGGGGAATCTGAGCGGGACCCCTGCCTGGTCCGTCCCCATGACTTTCACACCCCTGTGCGTGGCAGTCGGATCCATTACCCGGAAACCAGGAATCAGCGGCGATCGCATCGAGCCTCGGGACATCCTTCACCTCACCATTCTGTTCGACCACGACGTAGTTGACGGAGCGCCAGCGGCTCGTTTCATTTCGCGCCTCATCAAGCTTCTCGAAAAGCCGAATTGAGTGCACGCGTAGACACCACCCACATCCCCATGCGAAAGTGACTCCATGATCATCCGCCCAGAATCCCCTGTAGATCACCAGGCCGTCTTCGACATCACCGCGGCCGCATTCGAGAATCACGCTTTCAGCCGGCAAACCGAGCCCTACATCATCGAAGCACTGCGAGTGGCCGGAGCCCTCACGCTCTCGTTGGTGGCGGAAAGAGACGGACAGGTCGTCGGGCACATCGCGTTCTCTCCGGTCACGATCTCCGACGGAACGGAAGGCTGGTACGGCGTCGGACCACTCTCCGTCGTGCCTTCCCTTCAGAAGCAGGGCATCGGCAAATCGCTCATGGAAGCCGGCCTAGCGCGAATGAAAGCTCTCGGCTCCTCGGGTTGCATGCTGGTCGGCGACCCTGGATACTATCGGCGTTTCGGGTTCAAGAACTTCGAAGAACTCATTCACCCTGGCATCCCCCCTCAGTACTTCATGGCTCTTTCCTTCACCGGAAAAATCCCGCGGGGGTCCGTCGAGTTTCACTCCGCTTTCCACGCAAAGAAGCCGTCAGCCTAGCCGGCCTCCGAGCGAGATCACATCAGTCGCGCCCACGTTCTTTTCTGAGTGCCCGCACCTCGGCGAGCAGTTCGTCGAGCTTCTTCTCGAGCGGGCGTTGTCCGTCGTCGTGCGCATCCTTACCGACGAAATAACTGGCGATCGTCGCGGCCACGTATCCGAACACCGCGAACGCGTAAAGCGCGAGCAGAAGTGCCAGGACGCGCCCCTCCAGAGTGAACGGCCAATAATCCGTCCCCATCGTCGTCACCATCATGGCCGTCCACCAAACACTGGACCAGTATCTCTCGAAGACCTCAGAGTTCCCGGTGCCACGCTCAAAGGCGAAGATCCCCGCCGCGCCGGCAAACACCACGATGATCGTGATAGCCAAAACGTAGCCAAACCCTCGCTTCTCCAGGACACGTCCAAAGGCGGTAGCCCCTCTGCGAAACGACGTTACCAACCGAAGAAGCGAGACTCCTCGAGCCGCGCGGGCAATACGGAGAACTCGGACAATCCGGAAGACGCGGAAAGCCGGAACGACGAGCGCCAAGACGGTGATCCAGTTCCGAGCCAGGTACGTCACTTTCTTAGGGGCAAGCGTGAGCTCAACCAGGAACTCCAGAATGAACACCCCCCAGATGACGGCATTCGCCTTCTCCAAAGCCGGACTCAGTCCCGACGTCAGTTCGAGGATCACGAGGACGATCCACGCAATCGCGAGCAGGAACATCGGGACTTCGACCTTCCCGGTGAATCGCTCCAATCGACCCCATTCGTCCTGCGCCATAGTGTTCCGCCCCAATGCCGCAGCAGCAATCACCATGCCGCCCTCCTTGCCGCCTATTGGCGAAAATTCACAAGGCGGCGTAGCATCACTCCGCGGGGGAACTGGCGGGAATTTCTGAAGAGCCCACCCCGCTCTTCCGCCTACCCAGGAACCGCGAGAGCTTCGCGGCGCACCATTCACGGAAGCGGTCGATGTAGATGAACGCCGCCGGGACCACCACTAACGTCAAGAGCGTGGAAGAGACCATTCCGCCGATAATCGCGACGCCCATGCTCGACCGCATCTTGGCGACCTCACTCAAGCCGATGGCGACCGGAATCGTACCCGCGATGAGGGCAAACGACGTCATGAGAATCGGCCGTAACCGCGCCTTCCCTGCCTCGACCAGAGCCTCGGCACGCGTCCTCCCCTCCGCCATCCTTTGTCTGGCGAAGTCCACGAGCAAGATGGAGTTTTTCCCCGAGACACCCAACAACAGGAAGATCCCGAGAATCGCCATGATGCTCATGCTGTGTCCCGTCAGGAACAGCGCGGCGAAGGCTCCACAAAGAGCGAGCGGCAATGCCAGAAGGATCACAAAGGGGGTGACGAACGACTCGTACAGACTGGAGAGAATGAGGTAGATCAACAGTACCGCGAACCCGAGCGCGATGATCATCGTCTCCATCATCTCCTGGAACATCTCGCTGTCGCCTGAATAGCTGAAGCGCATGCCCGCAGGCATCTCCTTCTTCAGCATCTCCTCAGTGCTCGTCAGCACCTCGCTCAGTCCGTATCCCTCAGCCACCGAAGCCGTCACTTGAATGTAACGGCCGCGGTTCTGCCGGTCGATCGCCGCCGCCTGGTCCCCCGCTGGTGGAGACGGCTG
>CAYOWB010000186.1:0-6844 GCA_964407515.1 uncultured Bacteriovoracaceae bacterium | reverse complement strand
CAGGCGGCGCGCCTTGCGGCCGCAGTCCCGGCCACAGCTGCCCTCATCGCACCCGCGCTCCTCGCCTCACCCTCAGCACATGCTTCGAGCGCTCTCAGCGTCGGTCCGCGCGTCCAGAAAGAGTTCTTCACGCCGATCCAGGTGCAGACCCAGGCACTCAGCACCTGCTTCACCACCGACGCGAACGGAAACATGGTCATGGGATTCTGCGCGGCGAAGCCGCTGCAAGCCCCGCAATCCCCCCAAGCCGGCGATGCGCCGACTCGCATTCCTGCTAGCAGTTCGAATAGCGCGAGCGGTTCAACATCCGGAACCCCTTGACCAGCTCCCGAATTCCGTCATCCAATGAAACAGCTGGTTTGAATCCGGTTCGCTCGATCTTCTCATTGGAAACCAGGTAATCGCGCTGATCAGGGTCGCGGGCAAAGGGGGCTTCGAGGAATACGAAATCCGGAACGTGCTCCCGGATCTTCTCGCAAAGCTCACGCTTCGTGAGATTCGCTTCGGAAAGACCGACGTTGAAGGCCTGCCCCTTCATCGTATCGAAGCTTTCGAGAACGTGCGTGAACACCCTGGCAATATCGCGAATGTGAATGTAGCAGCGCCGGAAGTCCGCCTCGAACAACACCACGGACTTCTCGCGAAGCGCGCGATACACCAGGTCGTTGACGAGGAGATCCAGGCGCATTCGCGGCGACATGCCGAACACGGTCGCCAGACGCAGGCTCACCGAGTTCTCGTGCTCGAGCACGCGCGCCTCCACCTCCACCTTGTCACGCGCATACAGCGAAAGCGGACGCAAAGGACTCTCCTCGGTGCAGAGCTTCCCGGACTCCCCGACTCCGTAACCACTGTTCGTCGTAGGCATCACCACGCGCTGTTCCCGCGAAAGGAGCGAAATAAGCGAGTTCACCGCGTCCTTATTGGTTGAAGTCGCGTTGAACGGGTCCACGTCACACCGGGGCGCTCCGACGATACCAGCCAACGGAATCACCACATCGGCCCCGGCAACCAACGGTTTGAGCACGTCCTTCACGCGGACATCTCCTCGCACGACCTCGAACCCCGGATGGTGACACACGTGATTGAGGCTCGCCTGGCCGTAGAGGAAGCTATCCAGAACCGTGACCCGGTAGCCCGCTTCGAGTAAATGCGGCACAAGCACCGACCCCAGGTATCCAGCACCACCGGTCACCAGAACTCTTTCTCGTCGTCGCGTCTTCATCATCCTTGCGCCCATCCTTTCAGACCCCGTATAATTTTATCATCCATGATCATCTCACGCACGCCCCTCCGTCTGAGCTTTTTTGGGGGAGGCACGGATTACGAAGATTTTTTTCAGCGCCAGCCGGGAGCCGTTCTCGGAACGACGATCGACAAATACATCTATATCACCCTGAACCGGGTCACCGCCTGCAGCCGCTATCAATACCGGGTGAGCTACGGCCGCGTGGAGGAGTCATCGACACTCGATGAGATCCAACATCCCGCGATGCGGGAGTGCCTGCGCGCTCTCCCGGTATCGACGCCGGTGGAGATCCATACGATCGCCGATCTTCCGGCGCGCACCGGGCTCGGCTCTTCCTCGGCCTTTACCGTGGGATTGGCCCACGCCCTGAAGGCCCAGCGGCAGGACCCGACTTCTCCAGACGAACTGGCACGCGTGGCAATCAAGATCGAGCGGGAGTCGCTCGAGGAGGCCGTCGGCTGGCAGGATCAGCACCATGCGGCCTTCGGAGGACTGAATCTCATCGAATTTCACCGCGACTCGACGTCAGTAGCGACACTCCAGCCCGGACCCGAGCGGATTCGCGCGCTCGAGTCGTCGCTGATGCTCTTTTTCACCGGCGTCACGAGAAACTCCGGAGACTTCGCACGGGAGCAGATCCGGGCGATCCGCGAAGGTACGCGAAACGCGGCACTCCAGGAAATGCGCGATCAGGCCTACCAGGCGCGCGATTGGCTGATGAAACTTTCCCCCGCGGAGATCGCTCCACGCTTCGGCGGGCTCCTGCGGCGTGCCTGGGACCTGAAACGCTCGATCTCGCCGGTGATCTCGAACCCGGATATCGACCGCTACTATGCGAACGCCATGAAGGCCGGAGCCTACGGTGGAAAACTCGCAGGCGCCGGCGGCGGCGGCTTTCTCTGGTTCCTGGTCCCACAAGATGCCCGCGCCGCCGTTCGGGATGCCCTTCGCCCACTGCCGGAGATTCCCGTTCGGTTCGACACGACGGGCAGCCGGGTCCTCTTCAACTCGGAGACAGACGATTGTCCTGGAACGAACTCGACGTCCTGATCCTGGCCGGAGGCCAGGGCACCCGCCTTCGCGGAGTGGCCCCCGAAACGCCGAAGGCGCTGGTCCGCGTGGCGGGCGTGCCCTTCATCGATCTGGCGATTGGTTCAATCCGGCGGTCATTTAAGCGCCTGCGCTCCATCGTCATCTCGGCGGGGCACCTCGGCGAGCTGCTGGAGGATCACTTCAGGAACACCCCGATTCGCGTCGTCCGTGAGCAGGAACCGCTCGGCACCGGAGGCGCGATTGCCCACGCCCTTCCACACCTCACGTCCGATCCGGTCCTCATTCTGAACGGCGACACCTACTTCGAATTCGACGAAGAAGCGCTGCGCGCGTCCTTTCGACGAGCCATCGCGGCCGATGCGCCGGGAGTCATCCTGGTGCGAGAGGCCCCCCTGGATTCGGCACGCTTTGGGCGAGTAGCTCCGGCGGGACTGTCGCCAGCCGGCTCCTCCGACGAAGCCCCCGCATACATCAACGCGGGAGCCTATCTCCTGCGGAGGAGAACTCTCGAACGCATTCCACCGAGCCCGAACTTCTCCCTCGAGCGCGAGCTTCTGCCTCACTGGCTCGAAGCAGGCATCATCGGGCACCTTCTCGCCGGGAAGTGGATCGACATCGGGACTCCTGAGTCCCTAGCGGAAGCTCAATCATTCCTGAAAGACGAAGCGAGGGCGACTCACACACGATCGTGAGCCACTCGCTCTAGCGCGGTTGCCCAGGGGATTGACCGCCGACCGATGAAGAGCACGTGATCGAGTGTCTCTGAAAGAGATCCTCGTGATACACCAGATTGCGAGAAAAAATCCTCGCGGCCAGGCAATGCCACTGCCGGTACTCCGGGTGACGATCGCGCAACAGGTAGAGATAGCCGAGCGCACGATCAAAATCCCCTGCTCCCATTCGCAATTCCGCGAGCCTGAACATATCCCCAGGCTCGTGCCCGATGGAGTACCGTTCGCGAAGCATGGCCTCCTCAGTCAGAATCCTCTTCCGAAACTCCGCCACTGCACGCTCGGCGCTCGCCTCTTTCTTGAACGCATGGACATAGTCGAAGCTCCCGTCACTCGCCATCAGCCAGGGTGCTTGGATACCCGCAACGGAGGTTACCACAGAAACGACGATCGCCGATTTGACCCACGCCGCAAGGACCGGTGAGCGCAGCCACTCGAACGTGAAGAGAGTGACGAGCGGCATCCAGAAGATCATGTAGCGAAAACCGTAACAGGCTCCGCCGTAGGCCATCACCGGCCCCTTGGCAAAGATCGCGACCGTCCACGCCACGGCCCCCAGGACGACGGCAAACTCGAATCGGCGCGACCTCCAGAAGGCCAGAAGCCCGACCAGTACGGCGATGGAATGACTGAAGACACCCTTGGCTCCGAAGCTGGCCGTCCACAGGAACTCGATGGAATCGAGCGGATTCCATCCGGCCATTCCGCCGAACAGAAGCGACTCAGGCTGCCGACTTCCGGGAAACCGGTAGCCCTGCAACTGAAGAGCGAACGGGGCCCATGCGCCCGAAACGCCCCTATAGATCAATGCCGTCGCGACGAGAGGAACTGCAAGTCCGACTGCGTAGGGCAGGACGCGTCCACGTCGCCACGCGAAGACCCCCAGGGCGAGAGCGAGCCACAAGGCCGGATGATCCGATGCCGCCGCGAGGCCGGCAAGGAGTCCTGCGAGCCCCTCCACTCCGAAAACCGTCCTGAGCCAACGCCAGCTTCTCCGAAGAGGTCCTCCACCAGAACCTCTCGTCTTCGGTTCGCCAGGCACCGTGAGAAGACAGAACGTGGCCAGAATCCCGAAGGCCGCCAGCACGTGACTGTTCAGGATAACCGTGTAGGGCAAAACCAGGTTTCCGAAGAGGACCGCCACCAGGACCCAGGCGCGGACTTCAGTCTCTTGCGAACCGCCCCCCTGAAGCCGCAGCCAATGATCGGCGAGAAACAGAATTCCCAGCGCCGGAAGCGCGCACAAGAAGAACACGAGAATCGGATGAATCCACTCCAGATGTTCGGCGAAGTTCAGACCGATCGCATGCAGTCCCGCATAGACCGCCGTTCCCAACAGCGAAAACAGCGGCGTCTTGTCCGAAAGATAACGCCCTTGCACGCGGATCTTGTCGAAGCCCGACATGAACATCGAATTCGAGATGTCCCAGCCGCGTCCCTCCACGAGCGACTCCATCGTCGCGAGCCGGGAAGCATCGTTCCAGCTGGTCGGCACCGTCTTGACGAACCAGAACCAAAGCATGAGAAAAACCACGGACGCGACAAACGGCACGAAAATCGGCGATCCCAGAAACGCGCGCAAGCGGTGCATGAAACAAGGATACCGTAAGACGAGCGAATTCAGAACCCCGGCCTGCTTACAGATCCAGCTGGCCATTGGCCTTGAAACGCCAGATCGCGTCTTCGAGGCCCGTATAGTAGCCGTCGGAGGAAGAAGCGTTCGACGAGTAACCGACGACGACCAACCTCCCTCGAGAATCGATGAGGATCCGGGAAGCGTAGTCGCCAAGCCCGACTCCAGTGCCCCCGGCCAGCGAACTCACAGTCGGGAAGGGCACGCGCCCGTTCGTGGCGAACGCGGTATCGACCGCCCCAGTAGAAGCCAGGCGTCGCTCCAGCAGAAGGGGCCAACCCGTTGAACCCGTCACGTCATTGACCTGCCCCCCGATCAGGATCCCACCCGCCGCGTCTAACTTGAGAGTGTAAGCATACGACTGGGCCCCGGGAGCGGCTGACAGGCTCACGACTCCCCCGGTTCCGAAGGTAGCATCGACCGCGCCTGCCGAGTTCAGCTTGTGAAGGGTATTGTACCAGGGCCCCGTGTCCCACTCCGAAAGGCCAAGGACGAAGATGTTTCCATGAGCATCCACAGTCCCCGCGCTAGCCATGTCCTTGCCGGCCACGTTCGCCGACAGCGCTCCGAAGACCACAGCTCCATTGGTTCCAAACGAGGTATCCGCGGCGCCGTCGGACGTGAGCCTCCACACCGTGGCCCGCTGCCGGCCATCCGCATCGTTCGTAGCGGAATACCCGAAGAGGAGAATCCCCCCATCCGGGGCAAGACTCAAGGCCTGGGGCTCGTCATTGAGCCGCGCACCGGTTCCGCCAGCAGCGCCCACAGGCGGGCCCCCTCCGGGTCTAGCCCAAACCATGGCCCCATCAGCGGTTCCGTCAGCAGCTCCAAAAGTCAGGTCCGGAGTTCCATCCGATAGAGTACGCCAAACCACCAGGGAACGACTGCCGTCGTTCCAGAGCGCTGAGCCGGCTTGAACGATCCTCCCCTCTGAATCGATGGCATGGAAAACACTATACATGTTGGCCGCGGCATCGGTGAGCGTCGGAAGCCAGGCACGATACCCGGGAGTCACTGCAGCATTGAAGCTCGTATCGAGCGCGCCAGAAGAGAGAAACCGCCAGATCATGGGACGAGTGCGAGCCGCCCCCCCCGCAGCCGGAACGGGAAGCCGGCTCATCCCCCCAACGACGTAGCGTCCGGCGGAGTCGATCGAGATTGACGTCGGCGTATCCCAAAAGGTGGCGCCGAAGGTGGCCCCCACTCCGAACGGCAGGAGCGTCCCGCCGGTTCCGAACGAGGAGTCCAACGTGCCATCCGGCAAGAATCTCCTGAGAAAGATCGACGCTAAACTAGTGCTCGTACGGACACTCTTGCCGACGGCCACGATCCGCCCTGACGAGTCAATCGCGGCACCCGAGAAGGAATCGTTCTGATCCGCTCCTACTTCACCGGTCACGCTTGGAGTTCCGCCATGCCATCCCCCCACTCCCGCGTTGAACCGCTGAAGCACGGCCACTGGCCCGAAGCAAAGCGACGTGGCATGCGCGCTGGCCGACGCTTTGAAGTAAACATCGCCCTCGTAACGAGCAGGCAACCAGCTGAAGTTCAGCCCCGCGAACGAGGCGATTCCGGTCGAGAACGTCACCGGACTGAGAGGATTTAAGAGGGAGCCCGAGGCCGCGCTGGAACACGAAGCATTGCCATGGGCACTCAGGGACACCGAACCGCTGGAGACTCCGTCGGCGAACACGCCGTCTTTCATCAGACGCAGCTCCAGCGGAGTCGCGTGCGCGCTTCCCGAGATGATCCGGGTCACAGCATCGGCACGCGAAAGCGTGTAACTCGGCCCCACTGTCGCGGGCGCAAGCTCACTCCCACCGAGGCGAAAACACCCCGTCGTCGCGAGCAACGCAATCAGGGGCGCGACACTCGTGGCAAATGACTTCATACGCCGGGACAAGATCAGATCACAGAGCATGGGCTTCCTCTCACGTTCTGCACAAAGCTCCAACTTTTACTCTACCTGAATTGCGAGAAAGAAGTCAGTGTGTCGCGCGGGACAGGGGATAACAGGATGGAGCTGCGGCGATCGCACCCGGAGCACGGAGTGCTATGAGGGGGACCTTCGAACCACCGGTTCGAATTTCGCGGGCACAGAACGGGAACACCTCCTCCGCTCACCAAGACACGAGAAGCCTCACCCCGCCGGCCCATCCCAGATCGCGATCCAGCCCC
>CAYOWB010000185.1:0-6849 GCA_964407515.1 uncultured Bacteriovoracaceae bacterium | reverse complement strand
GACACCCCGTCGCGGAGCTGACACAGGTGACCTTGGGTGAAAGTCTGATAGGTACAGTATAAATTCGTAAAAACAGGGGGTTATCCCCCTGGGTACTCCTCAACACATGTGGCACCCCCGTTGCACCATAGCTGGGTGTGGCGTGATTCAGTACCCGAGAGGGCGCTGTACAGGCCACGCAGAGAGAATGTTGAAGCTGGAAAATGCTGAAGCAGAAGTGAAGGAGTATGTATGAAGAAGTATGTGTTGTTCGTACTGACGGCTGGTGTCCTGTTTGCGCCGCCGGTCCTGGCTGAAGAGAAACTGGGTCAGGCGTTGCTTTCCGATATGAGCGCCGCCTCCTTGCGCTGCGGTCGTTCGACCGAGGTGAAGGCTTCGATGCCGGCTCCGAAGGGCGAAAAGGAAAAGAAAGCCGAAAAGGGCGTAGCGATTGCCGTAGAGCTCGTAGCTCGCTAATCAGATGGATTTCAGCGCGCGGGCGGGAGTGTTACTCCTGCTCGCGCCGGCTGTTCAATTCGCGAATCAGCGCACGGAGCTTCTGGCGCTCCGAGGCGGGGATTGCGTCGCCGGTCATCGATTCGGTCTCAGTCTTGGCTCGAGGGCGTTTCTTCTCGCCACCAATCCAATTTCCCACGTAATGTTTCGCGCGTTCGTATAGGCCCGTCGGCCGTTCGACCTGGGCAAGCTGCGTTTTGACCTGGTCGGAAACCGTCTTTCCGTTGAAGCGGATCAGGCTTCCGAGGATCAGAACCATCGCTGTGAACAACGTCACCTTCAAGATCCAACCAATGCATCTAAGCATAGTGGGCGCCTCTATCAGGGATGAGGAGTGCAGTAACCGGAATCACCGATTTTCCGGTCTGGTGAAAGTAATCCCGCCGGAGTGAAACTCCGGCGATGCTGGCCGTCCGCCTCGCCGTCTCGACAGGGATCTCGCGAGGGGGGGAGGGCATTACGCCAATGCCGTCGGGAGCCGCGAGGCGGTTCGCGATCATGCTGGCGATCAGGTTCCCCATCTCGGAATACAGCGAGCGGTCCAGGCTGTCTTCGACCAACAAGAAAAGAACTCCGTTGAAGTCGCCGTGAAAGGCGAACGAGATCACGGCCTGGTCTTCGAAGAGTTCGGGGGAGACGTCTTCGTTTCCCGGCGCCGCCGATACTTGCCCGAGATGATAGAAGTCGAACTGTTCGGGAAAAGCCGTCTCGAGTCCCGTCATGATTTCTGTTCGCGAAGGCCCGGGCGCCCGGTGCGTTCCACCGGCATGAGAAGCCTCTCGATTGTCTTGAGAATCTCCTCCGAGCTGAAGGGCTTCAGGATGTAGTCGCGCGCGCCCACGTTGATCGCTTCCATGATCAGGTGTTCCTGACCCATGGCGGAGACCATGATGATCTTCGCGTCCTTGTCGAGCTTCATGATCTTGCGGACGGCATCGATCCCGCTCATCTGCGGCATGACCACGTCCATGGTCACGAAGTCGGGCTTGAGCTTCATATAAAGCGAGACGGCTTGCTCGCCGTCGGAGGCTTCGCCCACGACTTCATAGCGTCCGGCCCGAAAGATATCGGCCAGAGTTTTACGGACAAAAGCGACGTCATCAACAATGAGAACCGTCTTCGCCACGAGTCAATTGTAGCGGGTTTCTTGTGAAAGGAACAAGAATTCTGAGTCCTACTCGTGCTCGGATCCGGTGGAGGAGGGGGCTCGTTTCGGAAGTTTTTCGACGAGGACCGCCTCGATTTTTCGCGCCGTCGCCTTGCGGATCGTGAACTTCAGCGGCGCTGCCGGGGTCTCGAAGTGCAGCTCGTATCCTGTTTCGGGAATCCTTCCAAATTGTTGGAGCAGGAAGCCGCCCAAAGTTTCGTAATCCCCTTCGGGAAGGTCAAGATTCAGCTGCTCGTTAAGTCCCTGGATTTCCATTCGGGCCTGGACCAGCCAGCTCGCTTCACTGAGCTGCTTGAATGGAGTTGAATCGGCGTCGTACTCGTCGCTGATTTCGCCGACGATTTCTTCGACGATGTCCTCGAACGTCAAAATTCCGACGGCGCCGCCGTATTCGTCCACCACGACCACCATCTCGTCGTTCTCCGTCCGCATCTCCAGAAGTAGGTCTTCAAGGGATTGTGTCTCGGCGACATAATGGGCGGGGGTGATGTAGTTCTTAATCGACTGATCGAGCTCTGTGGCGCCGAACAGATCGGAGACCTCCAGGATTCCGACGATGTTGTCGATCCGATCCGAGTACACCGGCATGCGTGAGTGACGATGAGTCTGGAAGCGGTGGAGCGCGTCCCGTACGGTGGACGTATCTTCAAGGGCTTCCACTCGCACGAGGGGAATCAGAGCGTGCTTCGCCTCGGTGTCCTTGAAGTCGAAGATGCGCTTGATCATCCGTTTTTCGGCCGGCGTGATATCGGTTTCGCGCTTGCTGTACGAGAGCATCTGCCGGAGCTCGTCACGGGTCGTGTGCCGTTTTCCGGCGAGGATCTCTCCGATCGGTCCGAGCAAGCTCGAGAGCCGCGAGGTGTAGGCCGTCAGGATCCGCGTGAACGGATACAGCGCCCAATAGGTGTAGTAGACCGGCACGGCCACCCAGGGTGCGAGGCGGTCCGCGTAGCGACGATAGATGGATTTCGGCAGGAGTTCGCCGAGGATCACGATGATCGGTGAAGTTACCGCGACTGCGAGAAAGTCGGCGTGAGGCGTATTCCTCGAGATGAGGTAGAGCGCGATGAGTCCCGAGATCGTCACGACGCAGAAGCACGTCATGAGCAGTGTCGCGGAGAAGATCCGTTCCGGGTGGTTCACGAGCTCTAGGGCTAGCCGCATTCCGCGTGAACCCTTTTTCGCCGCATTTCTCAAGGTGAGCCGGTCGGCGGATAGCAGCGCGATTTCACTACCCGCGAAGAACCCCTCGATGAGCAGAAGCGGTGGAATGAGCGCGAATAGCGTCCAGGTCGGGATCATCGCTTGCCCCCTCCTGCCTCGGCCTCGTTGGTGTCAGGCAGAATGTCCTCGAACAAGGCATTGAGGACGTCGCCCATGGTGACGACACCGGTCGTCTCTCCGGCGGCGTTCTCGACGATTGCCATGTGAGTGCGGTGTTGTTTGAGCCTGCGGAAGAGGGCGTTCAGGCGCGTGTTCGGCGTGACCGTGAGGGGCTTGCGCATCAGGGCCTCGACGGTCTCGTGATTCATGGCTGGGTCCAGCCGCGCGGGCAGCAGGTCCTTGGTGTAGAGGATTCCCACCACGTTCTTGCGATTCTTTCCGGTGATCGGAACGCGCGAGAACTTCTTTGTCTTCATGGCGGAGAATGCGGACTTCAGAGGGGTGTCGATCGAAAGGGAGTATACTTGCGGCAGCGGCGTGCACACGTCACAGACAGCGGTATCATCCAGCTCGAAGACGTTCCGGATCAGTTCCATCTCACTTTCGTGTACGGCGCCTTCCTTGTGGCCCTCTTCGACCATCGAGAGGAATTCCTCTTCGAGGAGAAGGGGGCGATCTTCGGCCGACGACAGGGCCTGCCGGTTCTCTCCCGAAATCCAACCTACGCTTTGGGTGACGATCACTCGGACCGGCTTCAGCAGCGTGTAGATCCAAGACAGCAGGCCGACGTTCATGAGGGCGATGAGTTGGTTTGCCCGAGCCGCAATCACCTTCGGCGTAACTTCTCCGAAGAGCAGCACGAGCGGGGTGCTGATTAATGTCGCGATGACGGTTTGCACCGCCCAGGCCGGGACCGTGCCCGATACCAGGGTTCGGAGGATTCCAAGCGGACTCCCAGCGTCCATCGTCTCCCAGTTCCGGGAAATCACTCCAGCGAAGAGAGTCGAGATCGAGATGTTCACGATCTCGTTCATCACGAGGATCGTCACGAGGAGGCCGGCCGTATCCGAAAGCAGCCGCTTGATCTTGCGGTGCTTGCTCCGGAAACGCTCCTTGAGCGAGCGGAGCTGGAAGCGGGACAGGCTGAACAACGCGATCTCGGACGACGAGAGGAATCCTGAAGTCGCTAACAGTAGTACGCAAACCAGGAGCTCTAGAGAAGACATCCGAGAGTAGTTCTATTACACTCTAGGCGGCCTTGTCCATCGATCCGCCCACCGATTTTCGGCGGGCTGTCCGATGCGGTTTGGGCTCGCCGCCTGCCACCGCACCGGTGTGAGTCACCTTCAGCTTGCGGGCGAGGACGACGTCGAGGACTTCGTCAATCGTCTTCACGGGCACGAAGGTCAGGTGCGCGCGATACTCCTCGGGGATATCGTCGAGGTCCTTGCGGTTCTTCTCGGGGATCACGATGGTCTTGATCCCGTGCCGCATGGCCGCGAGCGCTTTCTCCTTGAGTCCGCCGATCGGAAGTACGCGTCCGGTGAGGGTGATTTCGCCCGTCATCGCGACGTCCTTGCGCATCGGAATCCCGGTCAGCCGCGAGATCATCGCGGAGGCCATCGTGATGCCCGCCGAGGGGCCGTCTTTCGGGATGGCGCCTTGCGGGAAGTGCACGTGGATATCGTGATTCGCGAAGAAGTCTTCGTCGATCCCGAAGTCCGTCGCACGAGAGCGGATGAGGCCCAGTGCGGCGTGTCCGGATTCGCGCATCACGTCCCCGAGCTGTCCGGTCAGCGTGATGCCGCCTTTGCCCTTCATCGTGTTGCACTCGACGTAGAGGATCTCTCCGCCGACCGAGGTCCAGGCCAGGCCCGTGGCGATACCGATCTCGTCACGTTCCTGTCCGTCCTCGCGGATGTAGTTCGCGGGACCAAGGAACTTGCCGACCTGCTCGGGCGTGATGACCGTCTTCTCGGTCTTGCCTTCGGCGACGAGCCGGGCCGTTTTGCGGCACAGGTTCGCGACGTAGCGCTCGAGGGTGCGGAGTCCGGCTTCACGGGTGTAGTTCGAAATCGTCGCCCTGATGCCTTCTTCGGTGAACTCGATATTCGGTTCCTTCAGGCCGTTTTCCTGCATCTGCTTGGGGATGAGGAAGCGCTTCGTGATGAAGTACTTTTCCTCTTCCGTGTAGCCGGCCAGCTGGATGATTTCCATGCGGTCGCGAAGGGCCGAAGGAATCGTTTCTAGCTGGTTGCAGGTCGCCACAAACATCACGTTCGACAGATCATACGGGACGTTCAGGTAGTGGTCGCGGAAAGAGAAGTTCTGCTCCGGATCGAGCACTTCGAGCAACGCGGAAGCGGGGTCGCCGCGGAAGTCGTTGCCGAGCTTGTCGATCTCATCCAGGACGAACACCGGATTATTGGTGCCGGCCTGTTTGAGTCCCTGGATCACGCGGCCGGGGAGGGCGCCGACGTAGGTCCGGCGATGGCCGCGGATTTCCGCCTCATCTTTCACGCCGCCGAGCGAGATGCGAACGAACTCGCGTCCCATGGCTCGTGCGATCGATCGACCGAGCGAAGTCTTGCCGACTCCGGGAGGTCCGGAAAAGCAGAGGATCGGGCCTTTCATCTTTTCTTTCAGCTTACGGACCGCCAGATATTCGAGGATGCGTTCCTTGATCTTCTGGAGGTTGTAGTGGTCCTCGTCGAGAATCGCCTTGGCGCGAGTGAGATCGAGGTTGTCGACCGTGTGCTTGCTCCAAGGAGTGTCGATGAGCCAGTCAATGTAGGTGCGGAGCATGGATGCTTCGGAGGCATCCGGATGCATGCGTTCCAGTCGGCCGAGCTGCTTGAGGGCTTCTTGCTCGACTTCAGGAGGCATCTTGCAGGCCGCGACCTTCTCGCGGAGTTCCTGCATTTCTTCGCCTTTCGAGTCGGTGTCGCCGAGCTCGTTCTTGATGGCCTGAATCTGCTGGCGCAGGAAGTATTCCTTCTGCGACTTCGTCATCTCATCCTTGGCCTGTGAGCGGATCTTGGCCTGGATGGAGAGGACTTCAAGCTCGCGGGTCAGGATCTCATGGATCTTTTGCAGGCGCGCATAGGGATCGTCGACTTCGAGGATCGCCTGAGCTTCGGAGACTTTCAGTCCGAGGTTGCTGGCGACGAGATCGGCGAGACGGCCCGGGTCCGTGATGTCGTCGAGCACCATGAGGATGTCCGGCGAAAGTACTTTGCCGAGGGCAATGATCTTCTCAAGCTGTTCGCGTACGTTGCGCATGAGGGCCAGTGCTTCGGGCCCGAACGTTTCGCTGATGGCCTCCGAGACCTTGTCGATCTTCACTTCGAAGAAGGGCTGGGTCTGCGAAAAGTCCTTGATCCGGGCTTTGCACAGGCCTTGAGTCAGGATCTTGATCCGACCGTCAGGCAGCTTGCGCATGCGCATGATCATCGAGACGGTGCCGGTCGTGTAGATACCTTCCGGACTCGGATGTTCGTCGCTGATGTCTTTCTGAGATGAGAGCAGAATCAAGCGATCGGTGCGGGCTAGCGCCTCTTCCACGCTCTTAATCGAGGAATCCCGGCCCACGAACAAAGGGATGATCATGTAAGGGAACACCACGATGTCCCTGACTGGAAGAAGGGGAAGATTTTCCGGAATCTCGATCTGCTCGCCGTCGTAGTTGGTTACCATTCCTTGCGCCTCCGAGTGTCGTAACTCTTGTTAGAAGGTTCGGCGGAACAACGGGGTGGCTTTAGTGATTTGTGTCCATGACGCAAAGAAACCGGTATGCGGTAAGCCTAATAAACGACTAGGAAAGTGGACGCTTTTGCGCTGTCAAAAAATTGTAAGGTCGGGCCGTACTTTTGCGTGACAAAAGTACGGCCCGACCTTTTTAAAGCGGACGGGTGGGGGGATCTCGTTGAAGAAACAAAGGATAAAAAAGTGGATGAAAATAGTCCATGAAAGCGGAAACGAGGGGTAAAGACCGTGTCTTTCTCCTGAAAAGCAAAGGGGCC
>CAYOWB010000184.1:2819-6869 GCA_964407515.1 uncultured Bacteriovoracaceae bacterium | reverse complement strand
CATGGTCGGCTGCATGGTCGGCACGTCGCTGGGCATGGCGCCGGCCCTGCTGGCGGCCCAGGGCGCGGCCTTCGTGGACCTGGACGGCCCGCTGATGCTCAGCCGCGACCGGCCGGACGGCCTGCGCTACCACTCGGGATGGGTGGAGCCCCCATCGCCTGCCCTGTGGGGTGGTGGGGTGTAGGACCATGGGAGTATGCCTTACGTCCAGGTGTCCCGGTTTTGGCTTTCCCGTCGGCCGGGTGCGCGCGGTTTCCCTTGAAAGTTCGGCGGGGGGCCTTTATCGAAAAGAACAGGGACCGTGCGGAAGGAAGGGGGGCGCCTAGCCCGGTGGGATCTCGGTCGCCTGGGGAGAAATGGGACTTGGAACATTCCTGCAAGCTGCCCAAGCCAGGTTCGCCCGCGACATGAGCCTGGGTATGCTCCACGACCTCATCCTGCCGACGGGACACTCGCCGCTGGTCGAGCGTCGCCGCGCGCAGCTGATCATTTCCCGCGTGCGCTGGGTGGCCGCGACCTTCGCGGTGCTGACGCCGCTGTGGATCTCCGTGGACGTCTACTTCTTCCCGGCGCCGCTGTGCTGGTGGCTGGCCGGCGCGCGCCTGGTGGCCAGCGTGGCCTTCGGCCTGGTGGCGCTGGGCTTCCGCAACACCGAGAAGGTGGGCCGCGCGCTCCAGGCCCTGGCGGCGCTGCTGGCCATTCCGGTGGTGTTCTTCCTGATCTCGGCCCCGTTGCTCAACGGGTATGAGTTCGACGGCATGCAGCTCGCCCTGTCGGCCGGCTATGCCTTCCTGCCGTTCGTCATGGTGGCCGGGCTGTCGGTTTTCCCCATCACCGCGCTGGAAGGCGCGCTGTTCTCCTCGCCGCTCATCCTGTCCATGGTCGGCGTGGTGGTCAGCGGGTTCGAGCTGATCCCCTTCAACTCCTATCTCGGGGCGCTGTGGCTGCTGGCCCTGCTGGCCGTGGTGGCGACGCTGGCCGGCATGAGCCAGCTTCACTTCATGATGCAGCTGGTCCAGCAATCGTCCCACGACGTGCTGACCAAGGTCTACACCCGCCGCGTCGGCGAGGAGCTGCTGAACGTGCAGTTCATCAACGCCCAGCGCCAGAACCAGCCCATGTCCCTGGCCTTCGTGGACCTGGACAACTTCAAGGGCATCAACGACGTCCACGGCCACGAGGAAGGCGACAGCACCCTGCGCAAGGCCGCCGAGGCGATGCGCCGCGTCATGCGCCGCGGCGACATCGTGGTGCGCTGGGGCGGCGAGGAATTCCTCCTCATCATGCCCGGCACCGACGCCGAGGGGGCGCGCATCGCCATCAACCGCCTGCGCGAGGAGGGCTTCGGACTGCGTCCCGACGGCAAGCCGCAGACGGCCAGCATCGGCGTCGCCGAACGGGTCGCCGACGATCTGGCGAGCTGGGCCGACCTGGTCGAAAAGGCCGACCAGCGGATGTACCGGGCCAAGAAGACGGGCAAGGACCGCATCGTCAGCGTGGGCGAGGAAGTCATCGCCTGAGGGCGGGGTCCGCCCCCCTCCATTGGTCATCAGCCGCATGTGCAGGGCCTGCGGGGTGCTTTTCGCGCAACGCCGGTCGGGCGCGGCTTGTTTTCTTCTCCGTGATCTCGCGCGGCGCCGCCTGGGGATGGGTGACGGCGCGCGGGCGGCGGAGGAGGATTCATGCACTCTCATATCAAGCCGTTGACGTCGCTCCGGTTCTTCGCGGCGATCATGGTCGTCATCCTGCATGTGAAGGACGAATTCGGACCCGCTTTCGATCTGAACCGCGTAAGCCCGTTGTTCGACGGAGGCGGCATCGGCGTCGACTTCTTCTTCCTGCTCAGCGCGTTCATCCTGTCGCACGTGCACCGCACGGACTTCCTGGACAGCCCGTGGCCGCAGTACAAACGGTTCCTGCTGTTGCGGCTGGCGCGCATCTATCCGCTGCACCTGACCGTCCTGCTGCTGTGGCTGGTGGCGTTCTCGCTGGTGCCGCTGATCGCCGGCGGCCTCATCACCGCCTCGGACGGGTTACTCACGATCTTGGCCAACGTCCCATCATAGTCGAAAGCGAAGAGGCACTTACTGAAGCAAAACGCTTCCACGTTCCTTAATCCGCTCGTCGTAAACAGGTACTTCACGACTCACCCCTGATCCAGCTCGCTCTGCCGCCAGTTTCCGATTGCCGCCACCTTACGCAGCAGACGATTCCGCTGTTTGATCCTTGCGGCATCGATCAGTTTCCGGCCCGCCCACCGGTACACGTTGTACTCCTGGACTAGACCCCGCATGCTCTTCATCCGCTCTCTTTTCTCCGGTTCCGGCATCTGGAGTGCCACATGAATTGCCTCGGCGCACTGATCCGTATCGTATGGATTCACGATCAGCGCCTCCGGCAGCTCACGCGAGGCTCCGGCAAACAGACTGAGGATCAGCACCCCACTCTCATCATCTCGGGAGGCGATGAACTCTTTAGCCACTAGATTCATGCCGTCGTGCAGACTGCCTACAAAGCATACGTCCGATCCACGATAGTACCGGAACACCTCCGGCGGTTCATGATGTTCGACACGAAGAATGATCGGCCGATAACCGTCTCTGCCGAACCTTGCATTGATCCGGTCCGTCAGACTCTGGACGTCCTCCTGGAACCGCCGATACGTTTCGATTGAAGACCGGGAGGGCGCGGCGATTTGAATAAACGAGAAGCGACCGATCCACTCTGGGTGCTTCTCCAGCAGTCTTTCCACGGCGGAAAATCGCTCCAGAATACCCTTCGTATAATCCAACCGGTCGACCCCGACCGCAACCAGTACGTCCCCATTCAGCCCGTTCGCCTCCCGGATGGCCGCACGGCAGGACTGAACGCTTCCCTGATCCTTCAACCAGCGGGGATTCCACTCAATCGAGATCGGATACGGATTCACCGCCGTGAGCTTCCCGCCCAGAGAGATCGTCGAGTGCTCGCGATCGATCCTGGACTCCAAGAACCGGTCCACTGTCTCGATGAAGTTGTTGCAGTGGAACTGAATATGGAAGCCAATGATGTTGCTTCCGAGCATCCCCTCCAGGATCTCTTCACGCCACGGACAAATCCCGAACGCTTCGGGATTCGGCCACGGAATGTGCCAGAAAGTGATGATTGTAGCATTCGGTAACCGCTCCCGGACCATTTTCGGCAGAAGCGCGAAGTGATAGTCCTGCACTAACACCACCGGATCCGCTGTCTTCGCCTCACGCACGACCGCGTTCGCGAACTTCTCATTCACCGCGCGGTACTGATTCCAGTCGCTGCTTCGGAATACCGGGCGGGTATGCGCGATATGGCACAGCGGCCATATCCCCTCGTTTGAGAACCCGTAATAATACCCCTGCTCCTCCTCCGGCGTCAGCCAGACACGCCGCAAGGTGTACTTCGGCGAGTCAGGCGGGACGGACACATGATCCCGGGCGTCCACCGAGTCCCTGTCCGCATTGCCGCTTCCGTGCGCGATCCAGGTCCCAGAGCAAGCACGCATCACGGGCTCTAGCGCCGTGACCAATCCACTCGCCGGGTATCGCACCTCGATCTCACCCTTTTTGTTCCGATGATGAATATATGGTTCACGATTCGAAACGATCAGGACCTCCTGCCCAGCCAGCTCGCGCTCCAGGATATTTTTCAATGTCTTCGGCGTCCAGGAGAGTAGCGCCTCGTCGCGGATTCTCTGATTGGACTCCAGCTGCCGGATCAAAGAACGGAACTCCTTGATGATCGGCTTCAGCTCCGGAGCGTGATTCCGGTCTTTTGAATCGAACTCGCCCCCTCTCAGAAACGAGCGCAAAGACGAGACCCATCCTCGCCAGCTCAGCTGTGCGATCAGCACGGTCACCGCGGAGATCACCACTCCGAGCGTCACAAAGAACAGGAAAACATAACGGCGCGTCTCGTTGCTTCGCCTCTGAACGTAACTCATATCATGCACAAGAACGACAGTACCAAGCCTCACGCCAGCTTCATCGAGCGAATGAGCCGTCACGAACACGTCGCCACTAGCCAAGCTCGTGC
>CAYOWB010000184.1:0-2802 GCA_964407515.1 uncultured Bacteriovoracaceae bacterium | reverse complement strand
CCCTTTTCCCCGGTCTCCGAGCCCATCAAGGGGCAGCTTACTTCCTTGGGAAAAAGCTGTGTCTGGTAGAGCAGCTTGCCGGAGGTATCGCAGTACCCCATGGCCAGGAGGCGGTCATCGAGTGTCGCTTTGGTGAAGATCGCCGTCACCCTCTTCCCGTCCCGCGACTCGATCAGAGGAGTTAACGAGTCATGGGCCGTATTCACGATCAGCTTGCTGCGTAATTCGAGATCACGAGTGAACCAATGCAGTGTCAACGTATCGATCACCGGACTCACAAAATAGGCAATCAATCCCAACACTAGCAGAAGCGGCAGTACAAACCGCATAGTGAGCTTCATGGTCACATCCTTCCTCTGAAAAAATCTTATTTTATTTGGTCACCCAAGTAAAACATCCTATTTTCATGTACCGCTACGGACTTATCGGAAACTGCCAGATCTCCGCGCTCGTCAGCCAAATCGGATCGATTGACTGGCTCTGTCTCCCGCGTCCAGATAGCCCTCCTATCTTCGGAAATCTTCTCGACGAACAAGGAGGCTGTTTCCAGATCGAGCCGTCAGGCGCCATCCGGCGCGCCGAACAGCAATACGTCGACAATACCAATGTGCTTCAAACCCGAGTCACCCGGGATGACGGGAGCGAATACCTCATCACCGACTTCTGTCCTCGCTTCATGCTTTACGGACGCATGCACCGGCCGAACGCAATCTTCAGGATCGTGGAACGCAAAGCAGGGAACCCGTGCGTGACTGTCCGATGCCAGCCGGTGTCCGGCTGGGAAAAGTCGACGCCTCCCCTCGTTCAAGGGAACAGCCACGTCGCCTACCCCATCCGCGGCTCCGAGCTTCGGCTCACGACAAACATGCCGCTCACCTACCTGCTCGATCGCTGCAGTTTCACCTTGCAGGAGCCCATCTATTTCGTACTGACCTGGGGCGCGCCCTTCGAGGACGACCTCGTGACCGTGTCACGGGACTTCCTCGACAAGACGATCCGCTATTGGCGCACCTGGGTTCAATACTGCTCCATTCCGAGTGAATTCCAGAAGGAGACAATCCGGTCGGCGCTGGCTCTCAAACTTCACTGTCACGAGGACACGGGCGCGATTCTCGCGGCGCTCACTACGAGCCTTCCAGAGGAACTCGGAGGTCAGCGCAACTGGGATTACCGATACTGCTGGCTGCGGGACGCCTATTTCGTCCTTTCGGCATTCTATCAGATCGGCCAGTTTGAGGAGATGGAGGGTTACCTCAAGTTCCTTCTCAACGTGGCTCACTCCGGCTCATCCATCGCTCCTGTCTACAAACTGGATCACCGAAAGCCCGTTCCCGAGACGGAGCACCCGAACTGGAGGGGATATCGGGATCATGCGCCCGTGCGCTCCAACAACCAGGCAGCCGAACACATTCAGAACGACGTCTATGGAGAGATGATCCTGACGCTCGCACCGATCTATCTGGACGAACGGTTCCGCCACCTGCGCTCCAAGGATCACGAAGACCTGCTCTGCAACCTGGCGAAACTTTGCCGCGACAGCATTGATCGCCCGGACGCCGGCCTGTGGGAGCTCCGGAATCATTGGCAGCCCCACAGCTTCACGAATCTGATGTGTTGGGCCGGAATGGACCGTCTCATGAAAATCCGAGAGTCGGGCTGTCTTTCGCACGTCCGATTTGACCTCGCGGCGGAACGCGACCGGGCTGCAGCGGAAGTGATTGCCGCGGCCAAGCACGGCGTCGTACGCAACAGCAAGCAAGACGACACCCTGGACGCCGCGCTCTTACTGCTTCCCCTGCTCCGCTTCCCCGACGCTGGCGTCTGCTCCAAGACCGTGGACGCCATCGATGAAGGACTGAAATTCCCCTCGACGGATCGTTCGACGGACGGGTTTCTCTTCCGCTATCAGCGAAAAGACGACTTCGGGAAACCGAAGTCCGCCTTCCTGATCTGCTCGTTCTGGCTTTCGCAGGCGCTTGCACGCATGGGAGAGTCAGCGCGAGCAAAGATCGTCCTATCGAATGCCCTTCGTGCCTCAAATCATCTCGGCCTCATCTCGGAACACTATGATCCGGTCCGAGGTCTTCAGCTCGGAAACTTCCCCCAAGGCTACTCCCACGTCGGCCAAATCAACGCCGCCTTCGCCGTCAGCCCTCCCTGGACCGAGGTGCTGTAAATCGCTTCAGAATCATCTCGAGTGGACAAAAACGAGTCACGCTCGACTGCAGGAGATTCACCCCGACAAAGGCCGTGAACCAGAGCCAATACGGCGAGTGCCAGTGCGACAAGCCAAGGCTCAGCAGAATAAACGTTCCAGCAAACGCACGGATTTTCATTTCGATGGACATCGTCGTTCTCCTATTTCAAAGACTGAATGTATTTCACCCGGCTTTTGCCGATCAGCCAGTAGTAGAGGACCGGCACAGCCAGACGACTCAACACCGTCGCGGCAATGGACCCGAACATCAGACTGATCGCCAGGCCCTGGAAGATCGGATCAAACAGCATGACCGAACTTCCGACCACCACCGCCGCCGCCGTGAGCAGCATCGGCCTGAAGCGGAGCACCCCGGCGCTCACCACCGCCTCCTTCAACGGCATTCCAGCCTTGAGCTGATGCTCGATGAAGTCGACGAGGATGATCGAGTTTCGGACGATGATCCCCGCTCCGGCGATGAATCCGATCATCGACGGCGCAGTGAATACGGCTCCGAAGAGGGCATGCCCGGGAAGGATGCCGATCAGGCTGATGGGAATCGGAGTCATGATCACCAGAGGCACCGCGAAGCTTCGGAACCAGCC
>CAYOWB010000183.1:0-7046 GCA_964407515.1 uncultured Bacteriovoracaceae bacterium | reverse complement strand
CCGCCACCCAACACGCGACCCTCCGCACCGAAGACCGCCACGCGGTCCAAGCCCTGCTTCGTTCGCAGGGCTTGAACCGTTTCGCGGTTTCCCGCGCGGGCGGTCGTGAATCCTTTTCCGAGAAGCAGTTCCCGATGTCCGGTCGAAAAATCATCCAGGATCCAGACGTCATGCCCACGGTCCAGTAGCCATGCGGAAGCCGCGCTTCCGACGTACCCTGCACCGCCGACGACCAGAACCTTTGCCATAGCCCGTACGTTAGCATAAGATGGTCCAATTCGGTGAACACCAGATGAGATCTTTACTGCGACTGAAGCCGTACCTGCGCCCGTACCTGGCGCTCATTATCATCAGCGCTCTGCTGGCCATTCCGCTTTCCGCGCTTCGGTTCAGCCCGGTTCCTTTGGTCAAGTATCTGGTGGACGACCTCCTGGTGAAGCGAGACGAGGCAAAGCTCTACCTTTTTCCCCTGCTTTTCATCGGGCTCTACCTCGTCAATTTCGTGATCAGATTCCTTCATTACTATTTGCTCCGCATCGTCGTGGCGCGAGTGAACCAGAAGATCAAGAACAACCTGTATGACCACCTGATGGGACTCTCGGCGGATTACTACACCGCTCAGAGCACCGGAACGCTCATATCGCGCGTGGCCGCCGATCCGCAGTACGTCGACGGCGGCTTGGCCTGCATCAACGTGGTGTTTCGGGAGCCGATCACCTTTCTGTTCCTCTTTGGCTACGCGTTGTGGCTGAACTGGAAGCTGACGTTGATCACCTTGGTGATCATGCCTGCGTTGGCTTGGGTGTTCCATGTGACGGGCCGGAACCTCAAACGTTACGTCGGCCACATGACCGAAGAAAACGCCCGGCTCTTCTCGACTCTTCAGGAGAGCTTCACCGGCATTCGTGTCGTGAAGATGTTCCGTCTCGAGAAGTATCTCAGAACCAAATTCCTGGAGCGCAGTGAATCGTTCACCAAGTTCCTGCTGAAGACGGCGGCCCTGGAAGAGGCGGCCCATCCGATGGTGGAGCTCATCACGGCCTTTGCAATTGCCGGAGTCATCTTCTATGGCGGTGCCCAGGTGCTGAGTGGGAGCATGACTTCAGGTGATCTGCTCGCATTCTTCACCGCCTTCGGGTTGATGATGAATCCGATCCGGCTCCTGAACGACGTGAACCTCAAGGTGAACGCGGCCGCAGCGGCTTGTGACCGGATCTTCCAGATCTTCGACTTGAAATCGAATCTCGTAGAACGACCGAACCCCCAGCCGCTTCACGCGCTGGAGAAGGAGATTTCCTTCGAGGATATCGTGTTCTCCTATCCGGACGCGCCTGAGCGGAAGATCCTCAAAGGGATCTCATTCCGGGTGCCCAAGGGGCGGATGGTCGCTTTGGCTGGCGCCAGCGGGGCCGGCAAGAGTTCGCTCGTAAATCTCCTTCCGCGTATTTTTGACGTAACCTCTGGCGTGATCCGGATCGACGGCGTCGATATCCGCGACCTCAATCTCTCGGACTTGCGGCGTAACGTCGCAGTGGTGAGCCAGGATGTTTTTCTCTTCAACGACACCGTGGAAGAGAATATCCGGTGTGGCCGGTTGAATGCCACGCATGAAGAGATCGTTGAGGCCGCCCGGCGGGCGCACGCCATGGAGTTCATTGATCGCCTGGCGAACGGCTTCAACACTGTGATCGGAGACCGGGGCCAAAAACTTTCCGGTGGGGAGCGCCAGCGTCTTTCCATCGCCCGCGCCTTCTTACGACAGGCCCCGATCCTGATCTTGGATGAGGCGACTTCGAGCCTGGACAGCGCGTCAGAGCGCGCGGTGCAGGAGGCGCTGGAGGAGCTGATGAAGGATCGTACTTCGATCGTCATCGCGCACCGGTTGTCCACCATTCGCAACGCCGACTGCATCTATGTGATGAAGGATGGCCTGATTGTCGAATCCGGAAAGCACGAGGAGTTGTTGACCCGCGAGGGTGAGTACGCCTGCTTCTACCGGATTGCCGGCCGAGGAGCGGAGGACGGGACGGCATGAGCGACCCCCGCCAAGAGGGTTTTCGTCTCTGGAAAGAGCTGTTTCAATCGCTGCACTCGGCGATGATCGATGAGTTGAATGACCGCTTGCCGGATGAAAAGCCCGAGCTGGGGCTTCCTTTCCGGGGGGCGCGCTGGACCTCGCCGACGGCATCGCTGGCGGAAGCGGCGGTCCAGGTGATGTCGTTTCCGCAGACTCCCATTCCCGGGTTCGCCGCGATCGTTCTGGAGGCAGGCGCCCGTCAGACACTGAATTGCGGGGCCTCGCAGTTCTTGGATGCGGTCGTGCGGCGAAGCGAAGCCGACCGCGAACGTCGCCGTCTTCGTTTGGTCGCTCAGAAGCTCGAACACCTGGAGGATGCAGGAAAGCTGGCGGCTGGACTCCCTCCGCCGGACCGGGTTCTCTGGACTCCGATCGGTATTTCCGGCGGCAGGTGTTTTCTTGCCGTCGCGATTCGTGCCGCGGTCTAGTCCGACTAGCGGATCCTAGCCGTCTTCAGAATCAGGTGATTGATCGGCGTGGTCTTCACCCCGCGGATGCGGTTGTTCACCAGGACCGTCATTCGCTTGTAGAAGAGCGGGAGGATCACGGCATCCTTTTGCAGCAGGAGCTTTTCAGCCTCGGCAAACAACGCACGCCGCTTCTCCGGATCCTTCGAGACCTGTGCTTCCATGACGAGCCGGTCATAATCCGCGTTCTTCCATCCCGTATTGTTCAGGATGGTCTTTGACTTGAAGACGTCGAAGAAGCTCTCCGGAGATGGGAAGTCCGCGCTCCACTGTCCAACGAAGAGATCCATTTTTCCGGCACGGCGCATCCTGAAGTACTCCGGTGGGTCGAGGAGTTTGTACTGGAGCTCAATCCCGAGCTTGCGCCGGAGAGACTGTACCAGGAACTTTCCGAGAGCGTCCGCTCCGTCCATTCTTCCGATCCAAATAGTCAGCTTCGGGAAGCGGCTTCCCTCGGCGTAGCCCGCTTTCATGAGCGCTCCCCGTGCGTCGTAGAGCGTGCCTGAGAGAGCATTGCCGTTCCCGTGACCTTCCAGTTCCGGCGGGATCCAGCCCTTCGCCGGGATCTGTCCCCCCTGCATGGCGGCCGGGATTTCGGCACGGTCGATGGCGAGCGCGATGGCCTTGCGGATTTGGACATCTTTGAGCGGGCCAGACAGGGTGTTGAAGCCCAGGTACGCCGTCGCGAGAAGGGGGAAGCGCTCCATACGGGCCCGGTTCCCTTCCCTTACGATGTCGGAGGTCGTCGCGTCGAGCAGCAGGTCGATCTTCCCTTCGTCGAACAAGGCCCGTGCTCGGGCATCACTCGGTTCAATGATCGCCTCGATCGTCTCAATGGTTGGCGTGGGGCCGATACGCTCAGGGTTGTAGCCAGGATTGCGCTTGAGCCGGATCACCTTTCCTGCCACCCAGCTCTCTAGAAGATAGGGGCCAACCGTCACGATTTTTCCCGGTTTTGCCCACTCTTTTCCATACTTTTTGATTAGGTCCATGCGCACCGGGAAGGTGACCCAGAATGAGAGCATGTGTGGAAAGTGCGGTACGGCCCGACGGAGTTTGACTTCAAGCTTGGAGTCGCCGAGCGCCTTCACGCCCACTGCGTCACGATTTTTGATTTCTCCCGACCGGAAGCGTTCTGCGTTTTCAATGTCGGCAAGGTAGCTGGAATAGGTTGAGCCGGTCGCCGGATCGATGAGTCTCAGCCACGATTCGACGAAGTCGGACGCTTTAAGGGGTTGGCCGTCCGACCATTTGACGCCCTGTCGCAGATGAAAGGTGTAGGTCTTTCCGTCGGGGGAGACGTCCCAGCGCTCTGCGAGAGCCGGTTGTGCTTTCAGGTCGGCGTCGACTCCGGCAAGGCCTTCCATGATGTTGCGGACAATCACGGCTTCGTAGTTCGTGTGTGCGAGATTCCAATCCAGAGTAGTCGGGTCGGCTGTTACTCGGAACCGCATCGGCGCAGGCGCGGGTTCCGCATAACTGATGATCGATCCGAGGCACGCAGATGCAACAACAGCGAAGCGAAGAAATGAAGTGAAGGACATAAGGACCATTCTACATCAATAAATAACGCTGCAAAACGTTGCCTTGAACTCAGAGCTCTGCTAATCCCAATCACTACTATGACCGAAGTGGCCGCAGGAACATCCCTGCCTCAGAACCTCAAAGACATGGCTGATTTGGTCTCGCTCGCTAAGCGGCGAGGCTTTGTGTTTCCTTCCAGTGAAATCTACGGCGGCATCAATGCATGCTGGGACTACGGTCCTCTTGGCATTGAGCTCAAGCGCAACATCAAGGAACGTTGGTGGCGTGCCATGGTTGATCGCCAGGACATCGAGGGTCTCGATGCCGCGATTCTCATGCACCCCCGGGTTTGGGAAGCTTCCGGCCACGTCGCCGGCTTCGTGGATCCGCTCGTCGACTGCAAGAAGTGCAAGTCACGCTTCCGTGCCGACAAGATCGATCCGGCGGCGCTTGCCGCGAAAAAATGCCCCGAATGTAAGGGCGAATTGACGGAACCCCGCCAGTTCAATCTCATGTTCAAGACCTTCATGGGGCCAGTCGAAGAAGACGCCGCAGTCGTTTATCTGCGTCCTGAAACGGCCCAGGGCATTTACGTCAATTACTTGAACGTTCAGCAGTCGATGCGTCAAAAGATCCCCTTCGGCATTGCTCAGATCGGCAAAGCGTTCCGTAACGAGATCACGCCTGGAAACTTCATCTTCCGCACTCGCGAGTTCGAGCAGATGGAGATGCAGTACTTCGTGAAGCCGGGCTCGGACATGGAGTTTTTCGAAAAGTGGAAGCACATCCGGATGCAGTGGCACCTGGACAACGGCGTCCGCAAAGAACGCCTCCGTTTCCATGATCATGGTCCGGGCGAGCTGGCGCATTATGCCAAGGCCGCAGTCGACATTGAATACGAGTTCCCCTTTGGTTGGCAGGAGCTCGAGGGCATTCACAATCGAAGCGACTTTGACTTGGGGCGGCATCAGCAGTTCAGCGGAAAAAAGCTGGAATACTTCGATGAAGAGAGCAAAGATCGGTATATTCCCTATATCGTCGAGACTTCGGCGGGGTGCGACCGGTCTCTGCTAGTCGTCTTAGCGGATGCCTACCGGTCCGATGGGGATCGAGTTTGGTTGAATCTTCACCCGGCTCTGGCACCCTATAAAGTTGCAGTTTATCCGTTGATGAAAAAGTCTGAACTTTGCGAGTACTCCGAAAAGGTATTCGCAGATTTGAAGAAGAGGTTCCGCGCCACTACCGATAGCGCGGGATCGATCGGCAAGCGGTATCGCCGTCAAGATGAAATCGGTACACCATTTGGAGTAACGATCGACTATGAAACAGTCTCAAACCACACAGTCACGGTCCGGCACCGCGAAACGATGGTCCAAGAAAGGATCCCAGTTGAAGGTCTCGCCCGCGCTCTCGAAGAGAAATTCGAAAGCTGGGGCAAATAAGGGAGTAGCTATGGCAAAAGGTGGAAAAGATAAGTTCGTTTATTCATGGGGCGGCGGTAAGGCCGACGGTCGTGAGGAGCAGAAGGAACTCCTCGGTGGTAAGGGTGCAAACCTCCACGGCATGACTCGCCTGGGTCTTCCGGTTCCTCCCGGATTCACCATCAGCACGGAAGTCTGCACGCACTTCTATGCAAACGGCAAGTCGTACCCGAAGGCGCTCCGCGCTCAGGTCGAAGAAGCCGTCCGTAAAGTCGAGAAGGTCATGGGCCGTAAGTTCGGCGCCAAGAAGAACCCTCTCCTCTTCTCCGTTCGTTCCGGCGCTCGCGCTTCGATGCCCGGCATGATGGACACCATTCTCAACCTCGGTTTGAACGACGAGACAGTCCAGGGCCTGATCGAGGAATCGAACGATCCTCGCTTCTCCTACGACTCTTATCGCCGCTTCATCACGATGTACTCTGACGTCGTGCTCGAGATCCACTCCGATCGCTTCGAAGAAGCGCTCGAAGAGAAGAAGCATCAGCGCGGCCTGAAGCTCGACACCGAGCTCAACGCTGACGACTGGAAAGACCTCTGCGGCAAGTACAAGGAAATCGTCCGCGCTGCCGGCAAGAAGTTCCCGGAAGATCCGTGGGAACAGCTGTGGGGCGCCGTCGGCGCAGTGTTCAGCTCGTGGATGAATCCTCGTGCCTGCACGTACCGCAAGCTCAACGACATCCCGGCTGAATGGGGTACCGCCGTTAACGTCCAGTCGATGGTGTTCGGCAACATGGGTGATGACTGCGCCACCGGCGTCGCCTTCACCCGCGATCCCTCGACCGGCGAACGCAAGTTCTTCGGTGAGTTCCTGATCAACGCCCAGGGCGAAGACGTCGTCGCGGGTATCCGCACGCCTCAGCCCATCAACGAATCTTCCCGCCAGCCCGGCGCCGAAAAGCTTCCCACCCTCGAAGGTGAGATGCCCAAGGCTTATAAGGAGCTCGTGAAGGTTTATCAGAAGCTCGAGAAGCACTATCGCGACATGCAGGACATCGAGTTCACGATCGAAAAGGGTCGGCTGTTCATGCTGCAGACCCGTAACGGCAAGCGCACCGCCGCTGCCGCCGTGAAGATCGCCGTCGACATGGTCCGCGAGAAGCTCATCTCGAAGGAAGAAGCGATCATGCGCGTGAAGCCGGAGCAGATTGACCAGCTCCTGCACCCGATGATCGACCCCAAGGCGAAGAAAGATCTCCTCGCCAAGGGTCTCCCGGCCTCGCCCGGCGCCGCCGTCGGTCAGGTCGTCTTCGATCCGGACACCGCCGAAGCTTGGGTGAACGACCAGGGTAAGAAGGTCATTCTTGTCCGCGTTGAAACGTCGCCTGAAGACATTCACGGCATGCACGTCGCTCAGGGCATTCTCACCGCTCGCGGTGGTATGACCTCCCACGCCGCCGTCGTCGCTCGCGGCATGGGCAAGTGTTGCGTCGCTGGCTGCGGTGCGATTAAGGTCGACTACTCGAAGAAGGAGTTCTCGGTCGCCGGTCGCACGATCCG
>CAYOWB010000182.1:0-7048 GCA_964407515.1 uncultured Bacteriovoracaceae bacterium | reverse complement strand
TCGAGGCGATCTCCGCCTTCGAAGCGAAAGGCTCCTGAGTCGCCTTACTCTTCCGAGTCCGTCTCGGTCGCGAAGTCGCAGGTGTAGTTGATGTTCATCTGCCGCGTGGCGCGGTGGAACTCTTCTTCCGGGTACTCTTCGATCGCTTCCAGGTAAGACTCGTTCAGCTGGCTTTGCGCCGCCGGTGTCCAGGTGGTGGTCTTCTTCGCCGCCATCTCGAAGCGCGTTTCGTCCGTACCTTGAAGGTGCGGACGCACCGCCTTGAGTAGCGGCTCCGCTTTGCCGGCCTTCTTTGCCGCCGGGATAGCTTCGTAGAAGGCCCGAAGTGCCTGAGTATGCTTGGTGAGATGGTCGCGATACACCTCGAGCCCGACAGGGAGTCGTGGGGTCTTCGAGAGTTTATCTAATGTTTGTTTAGCCTGTTGCGCGCTTTGCGGCGACGGCATCTTCTCGGGGCTGATTCCGTGAATGGCATTCAGGACGCCTTCGCTGAAAGGGCCGCTCAGCAGACAGGGCTGGCCAAAGAGGGTTACTTTCACTTCAGAAAGTTGAGTGGTGGCCGGCTTTTTGGCCGGATCCGCTGCGGTGGCGGTCGTCACCCATAGCAGCGACGTGATTCCGAGGATCAGCGAACGGTAGCCCATGAGATGAGGTTGCCAAAACCCTCGTCATTTTGCCATCTTTTGTCGTTATTTCAGTGGGTTCCGTGGCGCCTTCCATCCCCCCGTTTGACGACCCAGGCCGAGGGCTTTACCATAATAGGTAGGGGAGGAAGTCTCCGCTTGGTTCGTAAAACAAGTCTCACTACCGTTGTGCAACCCCAGGAATACTTTAGGGAATTGGTAACCGCTGCTTTAGGTCACCAGAAGGTCAGGACTTTGCCCGAGGCTGAGTTCTACCTCGTTAACCTGCTGCATCAGTTCATGACTACGGATCATCTCTATCCGAGGGACGGCGAGGGGAACTCCCAGGAAGAGCCGCTCGCTTTGATGATGAAGGATGCCCTCGATCAACCGAGTTCCGAGGTTCAGCGGATTCTCTTTCGGCAGGCCGGGGATGTTTCTCTCTATGTTGCCGGGTTCTTTCAGGAGAGCTTGATCCGAAAGCATGTGGACGTGGACTACTACATCGATATGGGCGGAGTCGCCTATCGGCAGGTGGCGGTCCGTTCGGACCGCGACAACGCCCGCCAGCTTTATGAGGAATTAGCCCAGCAGTTCGGCCGATTCGTGGAAGTACTCGCGGAAGTGAGCGAACACACGACCCAGCGATCCGAGAAGGACCTCCTCCGGATGTACGAACTGTGGATGAAGACCGGCAGTGGCCGGGCCGAGAAGGCCCTGAAAGACGCCGGCATCGTTCCCAATCAAACGATTAAGAAGAAGCTCCAATAGCTCACGGGTCCCTTTCCCTACACGTGAAAGGGAACGGTCCAGGTCAAGCCCTGGAGACGGCAATGCTATCAGGCGCAGGGAACCGGGCCAGTTACGCTACTTCAGACCCTTAGTTTCCAGATAGGCGCCGAACTCCCGGTCTGTTTTCGCGATATGGTTCATGAGCCAGCTCTTTAGAAACGACATGACAGTCATCGAGAGAACAAGCTTTCCTGAGTGGAACTGAGTCGAAAGCTCGCGTGCTTTTTCGGTGAGACCTTCATGTTCTTTCCTATGAGCGCTTTCCTTGGGGTAGGCGAACTTCTTCATGAGCTCTTCTTCGTGCTGAAAGTGCGACACGGTGTAGCGCAGAAGCTCATCGAAGGCTTTGGCCATCGCTTGAGGGGCGACGCGGTCAGTCATGGCTGCGTAGAGGTTGTTAATGATGCTCACGAGGCGCTGATGTTGCGCATCGATTGTCCCTACCCTGACGCTATACTGGTCCGACCATTCAATGTAACCCATGCCTCTAGTATCGGTCGAGGCGTGGGCACAGGCCGTGAAACTACTGTGATTCTTGTGTTAGAGGAGAGTTGGCCTCGGTCAAATAGCCAATCACTCGATGGTAACCGAGACCATTTTGTCGCCCAGCTGCAGGTTGCGGACGACGTCCATTCCCTCGATCACCTGACCGAAGACCGTGTAAGAACGGTCCAGTTGAGGCTGGGGCGACAGAGTGATGTAGAATTGAGAATCCGCCGAATCTGGGTCTGTGGCGCGGGCCATGGCGACTGTTCCTTCGACGTGGCGACGGCTGTTGAACTCAGCTCGGATGCGCTGGCCGCTGCCGCCAGTTCCGTTGCCTTGCGGGTCACCGCCTTGCACGACGAAACCCGGGACAACCCGGTGAAATACCAGGCCATTGTAGAAGCCCTTGTTGATCAGCTCGACGATCCGATTGACTGTGTTCGGGGCGTCCTTGGGGTAGAGTTTGTATTTAATGATGCCCTTGTTCGTATTGATGACCACCGTGGCCTTGGAGAGCCCGTTCTCGTCCACCGAGAGATCCGGGTTCTGGTTGGTGGTGGGGACGCCACTGACCTCAGGGGCGGGCGAACCATCCGGCAGAGGGGACTCCATGCTGATGGGCGATGCCTCGGGCGATGGTTCCGGCTTTCGCTGCTGCACCTGATAGAAGATGGCTCCAGCGAGGATTCCGAGGACGACAAAAACCGCGATACCGATCAACAGTGTCCGAGATCTCATATGGCGAAATCATACCCCCCGGGGCTGCCGGCTCAAGAGGATTTTTCGCCTTTTCACCAGCTACTTGCTTGTGCTACACCTGCACCACCTTGCTCAAGGCAGCTAGTCCTTCGTTGAAGGGCACTGTTCTGGGCTTTTGGGTATAGGTTGAACCCATTAACCATAAGGAGAAAATATGGTTCAGCAGACTGCCGGGTTGCTCCCGGGGTACGAAACTACGTTTATCACTCGGCCTGAGTTGTCCGACGACGGCCTGAACTCCATCCAGGAAAAAGTGAAGTCGGTCATCGCCAGCTTCGGCGGCGAAGTCGTCCTCACCGAAGATTGGGGCAAGCGCAAGCTCGCGTACCCGATTAACAAGGAAACCCGTGGCCACTACAGCTACATCGTCTACACGGGCAAGGGTGAAATCGTTCACGAGATCGAGCGTAATCTCCGTCTCCACGAACATGTCATTCGCTTTCTGACCGTCAATCTCGACAAGGAATTCAACATGGAAGCTTTCCGCAAGCAGCGTGCTGATATGCAGGCTGCCGCGAAGCGCCGTGAAGAAGAGCGCGAAGCTCGCCGCGAAGAACGCAATGCCGAGCGTCGTGAGCGTGGATACGGCGACCGTGGCGGATACGAGCGCAGCTATGAGCGCCACGAGGCTCCCGAAGCTGAAGAGACGACCGAAGGCGCCGAAGAAGCCTAAGAGGTGATTTATGAGCATGAATAATCAGGATAGAGACAAGCGTGAAATGAGTGACAAGGACGGCGACGAAAAGGGCGGCCGCCGCGGTGGTGGTTTCCATCGCAAGAAGGTCTGCCGCTTCTGCGCCGACAACGAGTACGTCCTCGATTACAAGGACGCTCGCATGATGCAGTCTTTTGTGACCGAGCACGGCAAGATCGTGCCTCGTCGCATCTCTGGCAACTGCGCCTATCATCAGCGCAAGCTGACGACAGCCGTGAAGCGCGCTCGCAACATCGCGATCGTCGGCTACGTCTCGATGGGCGGTTGATGCCTGAAAGGTCATCAAACGATACGAACGATTCCGGTGGGGCACTGTCTAATCAGACGGGTGACTCCACCGGAGCGTCCCTGAAGCCTTCCAAGACTTCTGGCCAGGGAAAGACGGTTCCGGTTTGGCTGCGGCTGATCCCGTTTTTCATGAGCGCGGTATTGTTCTTGAGCGGCTTTTTCGCCGTGGTTTCGCCTCTGCCGCTTTTGTTCATGCGGGTGCGGGGTGGACTGCTCCTCTCGCTGGCTGCTCTGGCCGCGAACTCGGGGCTCGTCTACGGCGTGGGCGGTCGGACGAGTTTTTTGGTTTATCTTCCCTTTGTCCTGGTTCTCGCCGTGGCATTGGGTGAGCTGTTAGTCCGCGGAATTAAGCTCGAAAGAGCGATCGCCCTGACGTTGCTAGCCATGGCGGTGGTCGGCGGAATTCAGCTTGGAGTGAATGCCCATCTCCAAAACATGGGGATTTGGGCAAGCGTTAAGACACAGGTGTTTGAGCTGGCTGATTTTGTGCTTCAGTCGCTCTCCAGTGAGTCGCGGACCGCTTGGTTGGGGAATGCCGACCCGGTCGAATGGAAAGAAGCGCTGCTTCTCGAAATGCCGTCCGCAGTAGCGATTCTGGGCCTCCTCCTCGTGTGGTTAAACGCGATGTTCCTCGTGAAGATGAATCCGAATCACCTCCGCGAACGCTTGGGGATTGATTCGTCGTACTTCAAACGCTGGAAGTCGCCAGAGTACTTGCTGTGGCCGACCATCATTGCCGGGTTTCTCGTGGTAATTCCGGCTGGGGTGGCATCGGATGTCGCCATGAATCTGTTTCGATTCTTCATGGCGATTTATGCGCTGCAGGGATTGAGCATTCTGAGCTTCGTTTTTGAAGCATGGAATGTGGCGAGTTTTCTGCGTTCTGTGGGGTACGTGGTAGCGGTATTGCTCATGATGCCGCTGGTTTTAGGACTGGGCTTTTTTGATCAGTGGTTTGACTTTCGAGCTAAGTTAAGGCAATCGTAATTCATTCATTGCGGTAAATAAGGAGTATTCTCATGTTGGTGATTTTGCGCGAAAACGTTCAGAATTTGGGTCACATCGGCGATGTGGTCAAAGTGTCGGACGGCTATGCCCGTAACTTCCTCCTGCCCCGGAAATTGGTGGTGGCGGCTGAGGAAAGCAATTTGAAAGTGATTGAACATCACAAGCGTCTTCTTGAGAAGAAGCGCCTGATGGAAAAGGCCGCCGCGACCGAACTCGCCGCGAAGCTGAACGACCAGCAAGTCACGATCTCCCGCAAAGTCGGTGAGCACGACAAGCTGTTCGGCTCTGTCAGCGCCAACGACATCATCGCCGCCCTTGCGAAGGCCGGCTTCCAGGTGGACAAAAAAGCCGTTCACCTCTCTCAGCTCATTAAGACCCTCGGTGTGCACCAGGTTGAAGTGAAACTTCAGCCCGAAGTCGTCGCCACCGTGAAGGTCTGGGTTGTAAAGGAAGAGTAATTCAGGCTGAGTAGTCTGAATAGGAGTAGTACCAGTGCCGGGACAGGAAGTAGTAGGGGGGCGCCTACCGCCGCATAATAATGAGGCGGAAAGGTCCGTCCTCGGCGCGATTCTCGTCAATAACGAGGTTATTCATCGAGTCATCGAAATCGGACTCGAGGCTAGAGACTTTTACCGCGAAGCTCACCAAAAGATCTTCGAGGTACTCATGGCCTTGTCCGAGCGCGGTGAGCCGCTCGACCTCGTTACTTTGACGGCCGCTCTGCGTGACCGTGGAGCCTACGAAGCCGTGGGGGGCACCGCAACCCTCACGAGTCTCTTCGAAGATACGTTTGCGATCAGCAATGTCGGTCATTACGCGCGCATCGTGCGCGATAAGGCATTGCTGCGCCGGATGATCGAAACGACGGCTGAAATCGCAGGCGATGCCTTCGATGGTGTCGAGGACGTGGAGGCGTACCTCGACGACGCTGAACGTAAGATCTTCGCGGTCTCTGACGTGCGCATGAACAAATCGTTCAGCAGCATGCAAGAGATCCTCGTGTCGAACATGCACGCGATCGAAGAGCTGGCGCAGAAAAAGGAAAACGTCACTGGGCTTCCAATCGGATTCCATGACTTCGATAAGCTGACCAGCGGCCTTCACGCTGGTCAGCTCATCATCGTCGCCGGCCGTCCCGCCATGGGTAAAACGTCGTTGGTTCTCTCCGCTGCGCAGAACGCGGCGGTGGGACACAAGGCTGTTTGCGCCATTTTCTCTCTCGAAATGTCGAAGGAAGAATTGGGCTTCCGCTTCCTCTCCGGTCTTGCGCGCATCGACTCGAAGCGCCTCAAGATCGGCAGACTCGCGGACCGCGATTGGCAGCGCCTCGCGCAGGCCGCGGATCAGCTCTCCAAGTCCAAGGTCTACATCGACGATTCCGGTGACCTGACGGTCATGGACATGCGCGCGCGTTGTCGCCGCCTTCTGGCTGAGCACAAGCGCCTCGACCTGATCGTAGTCGACTACCTCCAGCTCATGAAGGGGTCCAAGGCGGCCTCGAAGGGCGATGGTTCCCGTGAGCGCGAAATTTCCGAAATCAGCCGAAACTTGAAAGCGCTCGCCAAGGAACTGCGCACGCCGATCATCGCGCTTTCTCAGTTGAACCGCGGTGTCGAAGCCCGTCAGGACAAGCGCCCGATGCTCTCCGACCTTCGTGAATCCGGCGCCATCGAGCAGGACGCCGACATGGTCTGCTTCGTTTACCGTGACGAAGTGTACAACAAAGAGACCGAGGACAAGGGTATCGCCGAACTCATCGTCGCCAAGCACCGCGCGGGTGAAACGGCAACTGTCCGCCTGGCATGGTTGGCCGAGTACACCTTGTTCGCGAACCTCGCCGAGGCGATGGATGGCCCGCAGGCCGGCGCGCCCATCGGTGGACCCCGGCCTGACCGCGGCGATATCACTCTCTAATCTTCGACTACCTGACTGCTGGCGAGGGGTGCACGTCCTGTATCCCGCGGACGCGCCGAGAGCCGTACTCGGGGGAGCTGCGGGGCTAGATCAGGATCGCGGCGATGCAGGCCGTGAGGCACGAGGCGAATGCGCCCGCGATCATCGCGCGCGGAGCGAGCCGCGCCAGGTCCTTGCGGCGTTCGGGGGCGAGCGCGCTGATGCCGCCGATCTGGATGCCGATCGAACCGACGTTCGCGAATCCGCAGAGGGCGTAAGTGGCGAGGGTCAGGGTCTTCTGACTGACGCCCTCAGCCGCCATGGTCTTCACCTTGGCGTAAGCGACGAACTCATTCATGAAGATCTTCGTGCCCAGGAGGTCACCCAGTTTTTCGCATTCAGACCAAGGTGCGCCGAGAAGGAACGCGAAGGGCGCGAGTGCTTTGCCGAGCAGCCAGGCCAGATTCAGTTCCTTGAAGTTGAA
>CAYOWB010000181.1:0-7237 GCA_964407515.1 uncultured Bacteriovoracaceae bacterium | reverse complement strand
TCGGTCTTGGCCCAGGCCAACCAGAATCCTCAGCTCGCTCTTAAGCTGCTCGGCTAATCAACGTGATTTCCGGGGCGGACTTCGGTTCGCCCCGGGGACTTCATAGTCCAAGCCGAAGCACCTAAGTGACGTGCTTCAGGCTCCCTAGAAAGTTTTCGTCACGGAAGCGTGACGGAACGTTGAACCGGGAGCCGGATACCGGATGTGATCTGGACCGTTCAACGGGTTACTGACAACACGATACGCAAAGCCGGGAGCAGCTTGGAAACAAGGGGCTCCCGGCCTCCTCAAAGCACTCGTGCTTCAGTAAATCCGTGCTTGCCAAAGATCGGCCCCTTCAATATAACGCCTGGCGTCACCCTCAATTAGAAAGGCCAGGCTCCCATGACTTCGCGCTTCGATTCCCTCGGCCTTTCCAAGGCTCTTCTCGAAGTGGTCGCCGAGCTCGGCTACGAGCACCCCACACCCATCCAAGCTCAATGCATTCCCCTTCTGCTGCAAGGGAAAGACCTCATTGGACAATCGCAGACCGGCAGCGGCAAGACCGCGGCCTTCACCCTTCCCGTCCTCGGGAAGATCCAGGTCCGCAATCGACGTATCCAGGCGCTGATTCTCTGCCCAACCCGGGAGCTCTGCACCCAAGTCGCGCGAGAGATGCGCAAACTCGGACGAAAGAACCCCGGCCTCCAAGTCCTGATCCTGGCCGGAGGCCAGCCCATCTTCCCTCAGGTGAAATCGCTGGAAAAGGGCGCGCACATCGCCGTCGGAACCCCTGGACGCGTTCTCGATCACCTTCAAAGACGCACTCTCGATCTGCGACAGGCCGGGCACGTGGTATTGGATGAGGCCGACCGGATGCTCGACATGGGCTTCGAAGAGGACATGAAGAAGATCCTCACGGCCACTCCCCCGAGCCGTCAGACGGCCCTCTTCTCCGCCACCTATCCGCGGACCATCGAAGCACTCGGCAAGGCCTATCTCCGTGAGCCGGTCCGCGTGACCATCGAAGAAGAGTCCCACACCAAGCCCGCCATCCGCCAGGTCGTGTACGAAGTGAATCCGGAGAAGAAGACCTCCGCGCTCCTCTGGCTCTTTCAACAGAAGCAACCAGAAGCGGCAATCGTCTTCTGCAATCTGAAAGCAACGATCGGGGAACTCACCGGCGAGCTCATCCGCAACGGAGTCAGTGCCGCGGGACTGCACGGCGATCTCGAACAGTTCGAGCGCGACCGGATCATGGCGAAGTTCCGGAATCAGAGCACACGCGTCCTGATCGCGACGGACGTCGCCGCGCGCGGAATCGATGTCGAGGGTTTGGACCTCGTGGTCAACTTCGATCTCCCTCCGCAGCCGGACGTTTACGTGCATCGCATCGGCCGCACCGGCCGCGCCGGAAAAACGGGCGTTGCGGTTTCGTTCGCCACGTCACGCGAGGGAGCGAAACTGAAACGCATCGAAGAAGTGACGGGCTCTTCCCTCACGCGCAAAACGCTCGCGCCCTCCGTCTGCGCGGAAGCACGAGAGAACCGTCCTTCGCCCCTGCAGGACGCGAAGATGGAAACACTCAGAATTTCCGGAGGACGCAAAGAGAAGGTACGCCCCGGCGACATTCTCGGCGCACTCACGGGCGAAGCTGGCCGTCTCAACGCCTCGTCCGTCGGAAAAATCGAGATCCACGATCACTTTTCTTACGTCGCCATCGCGAAAGACGTGGCTCGAATCGCGCTTCAGCGACTCTCCCAAGGGCAGATCAAAGGCCGCAGGTTTCGCGTCGATCTACTGAAATAACAGATACTTACAAGCCAAGCACGAGCCGACATCTTAGGCCCCCCTGGTCAGTCGATTTGACACAAACGTAACATGCCGCGCCAGATCTAGGGTAGAATGCTGGGGTCGAGGTACGCGTTGCATGACCAAGAAGAACACGAGTCCCGAAGCAGACCGAATGCACACTCCGGCTTCACCTTCCGTCCGGGCCCGCAAGCGCAAAGCCGTTCGCCAACCTCTGCCAGTCGCGGAAAGCGACCTCCCCCCCCCATACTCTGGGTCATTCCCGTTCATCAATCGAGAACTCAGCTGGTTGAAGTTCAATGAACGCGTGCTCCACGAAGCCTTCAGCGAGAACAATCCGCTACTGGAGCGGGTACGCTTCTACGGAATCTTCACATCCAACCTCGATGAGTTTTTCATGAAGCGAGTGGGCGGACTGAAGCGGCAAGTAGCCGCAGGAATCGTCTCACGAAAGCTCAGTGACCAGTCCCCCAAGGAACAGCTGGTCTCGATTCGCAAAGCGGTCCTTCCACTGATCCAAGAACAGGCCCGTTGCTTCCAAGAGGCTCTCCAGCCTGCCCTCCGCGATGAGAAGATCGAGCTTCTACTGTGGAAGGAGTTATCGGAGGAAGAAAGAGTCTCCCTCGCCGCCTATTTCTCGAAGAACATCTTCCCGGCGCTGACTCCAATGGCACTCGACCCGGGCCACCCATTCCCGTTCCTATCCAACTTATCCACCTCCTTAGGCGTTCTGGTCCAACACCCGGACCGCCCGGACGAGCCCCTATTCGCGCGCATCAAGATCCCACAGTTCTTTTCATCGTGGGTCCCAGTCTCCAGCACCACGACCGAGAGGACCCGGCTGATCAGCCTCCATGAACTGATGGTGAACAACCTGGAGACCCTCTTCCCTGGAATGATAATTCTCGACTCCATGTTCTTCCGCGTCACTCGGAACGCCGACATCGAACGCGACGAGGAGGATGCCGAAGACCTGTTGGAAATGATCACGGACGAGCTGAAGCAGCGGCGGTTCGCCAACCTCGTACGCCTGGAGCACGGCCCTCACCCGAATGAGCGGATCATGGCCATCCTCCTGGACAACCTGGAGATCAGTCCCGAGGATATTTTCGAGCTGCCCATGCTGCTGGAATACTACGATCTGAAGCCGCTGCTCGAACTCCCAAGGCCCACACTGAAGTTCGCAAGCTGGAAGCCCGTCACGCCCCCCGCCCTGATCGACACCGAGAGTGACATCTTCTCGGTAATCCAGTCCGGAGACATCCTCGTTCATCATCCTTACGAAAGCTTTTCGGCTTCAGTGGAACGGTTCATTCAGTCAGCAGTTCAGGATCCGGATGTCATCACCATCAAGATGACTCTGTATCGCACGGGAAAAGAGAGTCCCTTCGTTCCCTTGTTGATCCAAGCGGCCGATGCCGGAAAACAAGTAGTCTGCCTAGTGGAAGTGAAGGCGATGTTCGACGAAGAGCGAAACATCTACCTGGCACAAGAGCTCGAGAAAGGCGGGGTTCACGTCGTTTACGGTATCGTAGGCCTGAAGACCCATTGCAAGACGGCGCTGGTCGTTCGCAAGGAACGGGATTCAGTGCGTTGCTATGCGCACATCGGGACCGGAAATTACCACGCCGTCACCTCGAAGCTGTACACGGACCTTGGCCTCCTCACTTGCGACCCGGAAATCACGAGCGACGTCGTGAACCTCTTCCACTATTTGACCGGTCGCTCTCTTTTCAAGGAGTTCCGGAAGCTACTCGTCGCCCCGATTAACATGAAACAACGTTTTGTCGAGATGATCGACCGGGAAATCGCACACCACCAGTCCGGCAACCCCTCACGGATCATCGCGAAGATGAACAGCCTCGCGGATGGAGACATCATCATCAAACTCTACGAGGCCTCCAAGGCCGGCGTGCGGGTCGATCTCTTCGTCCGCGGGGTCTGCAGCCTGATTCCGCAACACGAGGGGCTTAGCGAAAACATCCGTGTCACCTCGATCATCGGACGGTTCCTCGAACACTCAAGAGTCTTCTACTTCAGGAACGGCGCCGAAGACCCACTCGACGGAGACTTCCTAATCGGATCGGCTGATTGGATGACCCGGAATCTTCAGGCCCGCGTGGAGGCGATCGTCCCCTTGAACGACGCCTCCCTGAGAGCGCGGATCTGGGAGTTTTTCGAAATCATGATGAACGACACACGGCAGGCCTGGTCAATGAAGGCCGATGGCTCCTACATCAGAGTTCAGGAAAGCGAGGGTAACGAGCTTCGCGGCACCCAGGAGGCACTGATGCTTCGAGCAGAGCAGACGGGACAGCGATTCACCCCCTGAGGTAGGAGCTCAGGTCTCAGCCACCTCGACTGCCCGCTTGAACACCGACTCGAAGAGCTTCTTCTTCTGCTCAAGGCGAAGCCACTCCAGATTGGTCACGGTGCGCCGGTCGAACTTGAAGCAGACTCGCTTCGAGCTGACTGATACCCCAGCCAAAGGCTTCCTGCGCTGGTACCCTCGGTCCAGAGCGTCCACCACCTGCAGGATCGCGAGCAGGTTCACGAATGCTCGCAGCCTCGAGGGTTCGCGCCGGAAGGGCAGATCCTTCATATTGATCTTCGATGTACGATGATAGCGGCATAACTGCGCGATGAACTCGGACTCCCACGGTTCGATGGACGGAATATCCGCATTCTTGGCAATGTAATAAGAGTGCTTCTCGGTATCCGAGAGCCCGATCGACTCCCCTGCATCCTTCAGCATGGCTGCCGCCACCAGATAAGGCCTCCAAGCAGTCCCTAGCCGATGAATCGTCCGCAGTTTCTCAAACAAGAGTTCGGAGATTTCCACGGCCTTTGAAACCCGGTTTTCCTGTGCTCCGAATCGGACTGCCTTGGCGCGGATATCGTCCAGATGCAACGCCAGACGAGAGCCGGCCTTGAGCCGGATCTTTCCGACCTCGTCCTCGATGATTCCATCCCTTAAGGAAAACTCTGTGCTCTTCAGGGTATTCAATCTCAAATGACCGGCAATCTCCTCAAGAAGCACCGCTCCGGCAAGAATGATATCCGCTCGCTTTGGCTCCATCAGCGGTATCGTAAGAATCTCCTCACGAGACATCTCCGCCATCCTCGCATTCAGACGATGAAGATCACGCGTCTCGAAGCCATCGCCAGGGCGTCCTCGCGTCAGCAGTCGCGCGAGAGCCCGCGCAGTCCCGCTTGAGCCAATCAACATTTTCGGAGCCGGAACGCCGTCGAGGCTCAGCTTCTTTTCAAGTTCGGCGCGCACATACGTTCGCATCTGCAGTAGTGCCGAAGCTTTCGGTGGCGTCTTCTTCAGGAATACCTCATGCAGCCTGATCGCTCCAAGCGGAAGGCTCACGCTTTTCAAGATGCCACGCCCGCGGCAAATACTGACCTCAGTGCTTCCGCCGCCAATGTCCACCAGGGCAAACACGCCCTTCGGAAGCTGTTCATTCGCAAGAATCCCTAAAGCGATGAGCCGCGCCTCCTCCGCACCGGAAATCACCTGAACGGAAATTCCGGTCTCTTTGCGGAGGAGCTCCACGACTTGATCGCGGTTAGAAGCGACACGGAGAGCGCTCGTCGCAAAAGCGACAACTCTCGTGATATGAAGCGCTCTGAGCGTGGTTCGAAAACTGTGGAACGCCTGAAGCGTCCGCTTCACAGCACGAGGCCCGACACGCCCCAACGTATAAACGTCCTCACCGAGCCGAAGGACCACCTTCTCCCTGAAGATCCGCCGCGCGCGTCCTCTGCGTACTTCATAAGCGTCAAAGCGGACCGAGTTCGTCCCAAGATCGACAATCGCGATTCTCATCGTCCTCAGTATAGGGGCACCACTCGAAAATCGCATTGATCTCATGACTTAATAAGGATCAAATAATTCCCGACCCTTTTTGTATGGTATAACTCACGGATATCGTTCATTTTTTTCTCAAGTGGGAAAAATCTGCACCGATAGGAAGATTGTAACGGGCAACGGATGCTCGGAACATGGAACAAGTTCTCACGGAAGGAGGTGGCTTCGGCTAACAGGAGGAATGACCATGGGTCTGCGTATCGCTACTAACACTCAAGCTCTCTCGTCTCAGCGTTTTCTCAGTAACAACACTCTCGTTCAGAATCGGTCGCTCGAACGCCTAGCTTCGGGCTCCCGCATCAACCGCGCCGGTGACGACGCCGCCGGTCTCGCCATCAGTGAAAAGATGAAGGCTCACATTCGGTCGATGAAACAGGCGACCCGTAACGCCAACGACGGCGTCAGCCTCATTCAGACCGCTGAAGGCGCGATGAACGAAATCTCCAACATCCTGGTCCGCTTGCGCGAACTGTCGATCCAAAGCTCGTCCGATACCATCGGCGCTCCGGAACGCGCGTTCGTGAACAAAGAAGTTCAGCACCTCAAGTCCGAAATCGATCGTATCTCGAACGTCACCGAGTACAACGGCACCAAGCTTCTTAACGGCAGCGCCGGCGGCGACCTCGACATCCAGGTCGGTATCTACAACAACCAGTTTAACGACCGCTTGATCTATGAAACCAACAAGCAGGTCACTACTCTCGACGCCCTCGGCATCAGCGAAGTCGACGTAGCTACCAAAGAATCCGCTCAAAGCAACATGGCCATGCTCGACCAAGCGATTCATCGCCTCAACGAGAATCGCGCCGGTCTTGGCGCCCTCCAGAACCGGTTGGCTTCGACCATCAACAACATGGCGATCTACCGCGAAAACTTGGAGACCGCCAACAGCCGTATCCGCGACACGGACATGGCTGAAGAGTCCAGCGACCTGACCAAGCAGAACATCCTGAGTCAGGCCAACATCTCGGTCTTGGCCCAGGCCAACCAGAATCCTCAGCTCGCTCTTAAGCTGCTCGGCTGAGCCGGAACTGAACACTGAGTAATTCATCGCCGGGGGCCAGGCTTCTTCGCCTGACCCCCGGTTTGCATTTTGGATGCGAACCAGCTACACGAAGCGTATGTCCAGATCCGTAGTGTACGACGAACGCGCCAAGCTGCCGATTCAGCATCCCGATTATCGCTATCCGGAGTCGCTCAATCCCTACTGGAACAAGATCAAAAACGTTCAGGGGTATGCCTTCACGGACAACGACACGGAGGCGCACCGCGGCTCCTGGCGTTCGATGATCCCGGACGCCAACTCCCCTCTTCCGGAGCACTCGGAGGTCCGACGTCCACTCCACGTGGAAATCGGTTGCAGTGGCGGTCACGTGATCCTGGAATGGGCGGCCCGCAATCCGGCCCACGCCTACATCGGCATCGACTGGAAGTTCAAACAGATCCATCGCGGAGCCGAAAAGGCGATCAAGCGCGGGATCAGGAATCTTGTCTTCCTGCGTGCGCACGCGGAGCGCACTCAATACATGTTCGGCGAAGCCGAGATCGATCATCTCTACCTCTACTTCC
>CAYOWB010000180.1:3580-7258 GCA_964407515.1 uncultured Bacteriovoracaceae bacterium | reverse complement strand
CCAGCGCGAAGCCGTGATGCTCACGCACCTGGCGAGCCAGGGCCTGCACGTTTTCTAGAGCTTCCGTATCCACCGGAACAAACTCTTCCGAGCGTCCCACGCGAATCACGCGCGCGCCCATCGCTTCCATCACTCGCGGCGCGAGATCACGCACCGCCGTCGAGTGTTCATAAAAGACCACCGATATCCCTTCGAGCGCCTTCGACCCGAAGAAATCCACATAGCGGCTCACGAAGTGTTCGCCCGCCGGAGCGCGCTCCGCCGTTTCCAGCACATCGCCATGAACACCCACGGGCGGCTCGGATTGTAGCTGCTTTTCGTAGGCGAGGATCGGCGCTTCATCGGCCTTCAGAACTTCGCCCCAAGGAAAGTAGAACTTAATGCCATTGCGATCCGCGGGAATGTGACTGCCCGTGACGACGATTCCCGGCAGGCCGCGCAGCGCGCATTCATACGCGAGCGCGGGAGTCGGCACCACACCGACATTGACGACTTTAAAGCCCTCGGCCGCGATGCCCTTCGCGATCGCGCGCATGATCCGCGGCGTACTGCGCCGGAGGTCCCCTCCCACGATGCATCCGCCCGGGTGCGCACAGCCCGCGCCCGCCGCCTGCGTCTTCAGCACTTCTGTGAAGTGCCGCAAAAACGCCCGCGCGAACCGCGTACACGCTTCATCCGTCAATTCCGTTTCCAAACCCCGAACGCCACTGGTGCCGAATGAGAGAGACATGTGAGCGTTTGTACTTCATAAAACAGGGCAACGCAATCGATCAGGTCCACGGCGCCGCTTCAACTGGGACCGCACCGACCAGGCCCTTAGGAAGAACCCTCACTCCAAGTCTCTGGCTATGCAAGAGCAGTGATTCATCTTCGTACTGTCCTGTAACGAGCACTACACGAAGGCCTTCAGACCGATGGAGACGTAACCGCTCAATGCAACCGAGCCCCGACTCTACCTCACCTCGGAACTCATGATCGACAAGAAGCAATACACCTTCGCGACAGGCATGCCTCCCGATGAGAGCAGGTAACTCCGACAGTGCCTTCGCATGGATTAGTGAAACACGTGTGCCATTGAACGATTCCAACCGGCGACTCCACACCTCATGAATCAATTGATCGTCGTCAGCCACAATCACCACTCCGCCCAGCGGGAGACTGATCGCAGGCTGAAACCAAGAAGGTGCCTTCTGCCGGGGCAAGGTCAACCTAACGACCGTTCCACGTCCAACCACCGAATCGAGTTCGAGCCGGCCACCAGCGCCCTCGAGCGTCGAAATGGCATGAGCGAGCCCCAGTCCAGTCCCATTGGCCTTTCCAAATGTTTCGCCCCTTTTTCCGATCCGAGCCATGAACTCCGCAGGAATTCCGCATCCATTGTCTTCGATAGTGACAATCGCGTGCGCGTCACTGCCATACACCCGCACGAGCACTACACCTCCACCTGGAAGCGCCTCCACAGCGTTATTAATCACATTAGATATCGCTCGCATCAGCTCTGCACGTTCAGCATTAACAAACAGACTGAAGACGTCGTGGGGCCAAGACCAATCAATCTTTATATCGTCCCTCGACCGAAACTGCGTCTGCTTTTCAATAACTAACGCGTCCACCAACAAAGGCAGAAGCAACTCGGTTCGCCGCCCACATCCACGCTCCTGTGCGACGCGACCTCGCGTTTGAGTACGCCCACGCTCCGCCAGCTGCTCAGCGATGTCCCGAATCCGGCCAATAGCGAGGCGTATCATCGTGCGAGTGGACTCGGGCAACTGAGCCAATTCCCGATCAGCGGCCGTCAGCGCCGCCAACGGCGAACGAATATCGTGAGCAACCTGGGCCGCCTGCTCGGCTCGGGACTTTAGGCCCGCCTTCTCCAGCTCCTCCTGAACTGCCTTTTCCCTGAGTGCCTCATGTTCAAGCACCACAGTTCGATGTCGCTCCATCAGTGCATCGAGTTCGTGAATCCCCAGTCGCCGCAGATCAAAGGTTGAGCAGAGCTTCGACTCAGCAGGCATCGCGCTGGGAGAAATACGATCAGCAAGCACTTGTTCCAGTATCGATACGAGCCGCCTTGAAAACGAAAGCGCGATCCCATTAGCAAGCAGCCAGAAAGCAAAGAGTACGAACATTCCGGTTGTAACCTGAAATGCGTCCTCCGCCTCGTACAGTCGGAGCAACACCACAGCTCCGAAAAGTAGCGCATTGAATCCAAATAAGACCGACGCCAACTTAGCTCGGATTCCATCAATCCGGTCAAAATTGGCGGACCAAGACACCCCCGGGGGTCTCATCACAAATGCCGCCCAGAAGCCCATCAACGCCAGCACCCAGCCATAGGCATGAAGGGGATATCCATCGCCACGCACAACGCCGTCGCTATAACTCAGAGCACACGATGCAACACACACAAGAACAACACTATGCGTAAACACCAGTTCCCAAACGCTGACCACCCGGACGGCAAGATTGAAGGCAACCGCGAAAGCCGTCGCTTCAACGAAACGATAGATCGTCGAATTCACAAGGTGAAAAACAGATGGCGTGTCTGGCCGAAGATAGAAAGGCCAAAGGACGTATTTCGTCGTGAGGCCAAGAAAGATCAAACCACTCACAAAAAGGAGAGCCAGATCCCTCCTCCTAAGCTCCTGCAGACGCAACGCCGCTCCAAGGTAAAGACACATTAAAGCCATGAAACCGGTATAAAGAGCCTCACTTACCTCGGTAGCAAAAGGGATACTCGGAAAACCGAGTGCCACTTCCAGAAAAGCCGGCATCTCCGCCAACCACAGGAGCACCATGGCAGCGGTCAACCGGCGTTCGGTACTCTTGGAACCCCGTTGGCTAATTAGAAAAAGAATGCCCAAGGTCTCATAAACGAATCCGTTAATGAGGACCGCTTTCTGCTGTCGATCACGAAAGAGCCAGAAGGACAGCAAGCTCAGTAGCAAGCAGCACGAAATGAGGACCGCCCTTCGCAGAGTTCGGCCCTCGGCGCACGTGAGTCGAGAAAACAAGGATTTTCTTTTCGGTTCCACAGCGGTCGTCATCTGCTCTCGCCTCAATGATGAAAGTTATGTGGGCCAACGAATGGACAGAACCATGGTAGACTTCTATTATGCCGAACCTCATGTTACCCCGAGTTGCACTTTGCCTCACCGTATTTTCCATCGGATCACTGGCCCTCGCCGCCCCCAAATTCGGCCCCCAAGCCACGCGCCTCTATCATGCACAGGAATACGTACGAAAAGCGCCCGCGCCGGACTTTTGGGCCTTCATCCCCTACTACCTTCCCCAGCGCGATTCACGATCCTGTTCGCTCGCGACCATCGCAATGATCGTGAACGCGGCACGAGTCACGCACTTTCTGACCTCGGCCGATGAACTGGCGATGCAGAACGAACTTCAGAAGAAAGTCGGAAACCCGACTTGGAACCAAGCACTGAGCGGAAAAGGAAAGACCATCACGCTTGCGCAGCTCGTCCCAATTACCGAGAAGGCACTCGCGTCTTACGGAGTGACCGGAGCCAAGGTGACGGCCTCTTACGCGGACCAGGCGGATGCCGCGACTCTCAAGAAGCTTCGCGAAGCCCTGATCGCCAATGAGCGGTCGGCCAATGACCTGATCTACGTTAACTTTCTGCAAAGCGAACTCACCGGCGATCCCGAAGGTACCGTAGG
>CAYOWB010000180.1:2332-3570 GCA_964407515.1 uncultured Bacteriovoracaceae bacterium | reverse complement strand
CCGGTCGGGGCCTACGACGCCGACAATCGGCGCGTCCTCATCCTCGATCCCGACCGTCAGTACTACGAGCCGTACTGGGTCTCTGACGAAACCCTACTCAAGGGAATGGCGACATTCGACAAGGACGCCAACCGCAATCGCGGGTGGATCCGGGTTGAACTCGGGGCCAATTGAATCTTGACTGGAGGATCCATGCTGACCGCAATCATCTTCTCTCTTCTCGCGTACCCTGCTCACGCGGCGAATCCAACACCGACCATCACCATCGCCAAGCAATGGCACCTCGCTCCGGGCGACAAGACGACGGATATCGAGAAGAGCCGGACGCTACCCCAGTTCAGAAGCCAGAAAGACCTCTATCTGAAAATCCGATCATTGATTGAAAGCGGCCAGGCAAAAGCCGTACTCATGGAGGGCTGCGAGGGCGAAGTCAGTCACGGCTTCACGACCGCGTTCAATGGCTGGAAACTCGCCGATCTGGAAGCCCGCCGCACCCACAGGGCGTTCGCGGACATCCTCGCCCCCATTCCTCTCAAGATCGAGGCGGCACTTCCCGACAAGGCACACACCCTCTGCGGCGACAGTCTTGAGCTCGTGAAGAAAAACAGCCTAGCCGTATCCGACCTTCGAGCCTATGCCGGATACTTCATGCGCCTCACGGAATTCAAAGGAAAGAACGACAAGAAGTACCAGGATTACGCCGAATCTCTCCTCAAGCCCGCAAAAGACCGCAGGCCTGACGAGGCACCCGAAGCCTACGCCAGACGAAAGGCGCTCGAATCGCTGGAACGATTCCAGATCATCATGAAAGAGAGAAACGACTCCTTCCTCAAGGTGGCCCTCGCTCACCAAAACGAGTCTCCGGTCATCGTCATCGGCGGACTCCACGCAGCAGACCTCAAAGAAAAGCTCACGCGTGCAGGACTCAAGGTTGAAACCCTCACCCCCGATGGCTATACCGATGAAGAAGAAACGCTGGTCGCACGCCTGAAGAAGATGCTGAACTAAATCCAGTAGCGCCGCCTCGCATCAGGACCGCACTTCAGGCCACACCACCTTCCATCAGAAGCACGATCAACGCCTCGACCGACGCGAGCCAGCCAACCCAGCACCCCCCTCGCTACCTAGAAACGCGCTTCCGTCCCACCCAGTCCAGGGCCGTCCACTCGACACCGTAATCTTCAGTCCGACAGAGTCCTTCCGGAAACTGGAACGTTACAGCCGCCGGCAGGATCACC
>CAYOWB010000180.1:778-2255 GCA_964407515.1 uncultured Bacteriovoracaceae bacterium | reverse complement strand
CCCAAGGCCCGGCCAGCTCATCCGCCGCAACCGAGTCATTCGCCGGAACCCCCGAAAGGCGAGTGCGCAACTCCTGGCGCTGAACGGCTTCACGCCCATACTCCCGAAGCTGACCCACCGGATCCTGCCCAAGCATCAAGAGCGACAACACTACCCATGCAGGAATCAGCACTCTCGCGCGGCTCCACCGCACGGAAGAAAGGGCAATCACGGTCAACACAGCCATCGCCGGCCACTGCTCGAGTACGTAATGGAATCCGCTTCCACGTAGCGGCGGATACGTCGCTAACGCCGCACTCATGAAAGAAGGAAGCACTGAAGCGAAGACCCCGATCACAATCCAAGCCGACGGCGATCTTTTCCGCCATACGACCCATACCGTCCAGCCCAGAGGCAGTCCGAGCCACGGCAATAAGACGGTCTTCAGATACCGAAGAAGCTCCACACCTCCGACCGCATCGAGGACCTTTCCCGGCACCGACCCTGGAGCACTGAGCAGCAGGGCCACCACACCCCGAAGCCCGTCCCCCAAATACGAATAGTAGCGAACAAAGTAGTTCTTATCCGCCGGATGCGGAATCGACTCGAACCACACGAATCCCGCCCCGAGCACCACGGCCAACGCCACGAGGGGCAAGGCCCGGGCACTCCGCTCACCGAGACGAAGCTCACGGGCGCGCAAGAAATAAACACCCCACAACAAGCTCAGCACCATCACGTTGAGAAACAGGATTTCCTTCGAGCCTGCCGACGCTACCAGCAGCGCCATCACGCACGCGTAACGGCTCCACCTCCAAATCCCCGGTCGCCCTCCCTGAGCGAATGCCAAGGCGAACGCCCACGAGGACGCGCAGAAGTAGATGGAGTTTTCGTGAAATCCCCAACGCAGATTGGCCCACAGACTGTCAAAGCCCATGGCGAACAAGAGCGTCGCAGCCGGCAAAGTCCCAGCAGGAGCATCGGTCGGCTCGACCTGCTCCGCCAACCAAATCCACGCCGACACGCCCCCAAAGATCAGGAACACATGAATCACCGGCAAAACCCAAGGCGCGCTGCTCCCCAGCCAGAAGAAGGGCGAGAGCAGCGCCAAAGAAGGAGAAAAGTGATCCAACAGGAAGTTCCCTGCACCACTGATCGAGCTGAAAAAGTCACCGTGATTCACGACGTTCCAAAGCACCTGATGGAAGATGCCGACATCGTACAGCGGCACTCGCACCGCCAAGGTCTGCAAGACCCCTAGTAGAGTGGCAAACGCCGTAACACCAGCAAGCAATCCCCAACGAGCATTGCGCCCCCGGACCCAGTGAAACACCGCCAAAGCGCCTTGCAGCACCCAGCTTCGCTCGCGCAACACCCGCGACAGCAGCCATCCCAAAGTCGCAATCAAGATCGCCGCGCGGCGTGGGTCAGCCCCGTGACGAAGCAGGACCTTTCCTTCCCACGGAATGCCGCCCACCAGCCACACGCCGAGCAGGGC
>CAYOWB010000180.1:0-737 GCA_964407515.1 uncultured Bacteriovoracaceae bacterium | reverse complement strand
GACTTGTATCGACGAGCTTTTCACGCGATAAGATTTGCAAATCCCCCGAAGGGCGTCAATTTACAAAGATGGAAGCGACTGCTTGGATATTTAAATCACGCTGGATCTTAGTCGCGCTAGGAGTCGCACTCATGATCTCCCTCGCGGCACTCCGCACGCTCTCCGGCCGGGGGAGCATGACGCAGTTTAGGAGGCACCTCTGGGAGCGCCTCGAGAACTCCGCTTCCACCCGATTCACGATCTGGCTCGTCTCGATTTGCGCCGGCTTCGCCGCGATCGGGACAGCAGCGAAGTACTCCCAGTACACTGCGCTTCAACTCAACGCACAGGACTTCTGGCTCTTCGAAGACATGCTCAAACAGATGGCACGCGGAGCGCCATTCCTGACCCGGTACGCGCCACAGGATCTCGGCTTTATTCAACACGGAGCTGTTCACAGTTTTCTCAGCCTCTACCTCGCAGTGCCGTTCGTCTGGTTGATCGGCTCCGTGACGACCGCATTGTTACTCGGTCCGCTCGCCATCGCGGCCGCCGGCTTCTTTCTGGGTCTGCTGGTTCGCCCCGCAGCCGGATCCCTTGCCGCACTCATCGTGTCCTTCGCATTCCTCGTTTCAAGCCACGCGGGGAAGCTCATCAGCTACGATGTTCACCCCGAGGTCTTCTATCCTCTCGCCGTTTTCGCCTTCGCATGGGCGGGGGGCCTTACCGGAAGAATACGTCCCATCGCGCTTGTCTTG
>CAYOWB010000179.1:0-7393 GCA_964407515.1 uncultured Bacteriovoracaceae bacterium | reverse complement strand
AAGGTGAGTTAAGACTCGTTCAAGATTCCCAGCGCGGCCTCCAGGGAGATCCCCTGGAAGAAGAGATCCTTCTGCTTTCCCGTTTGTCCACGAAGGAAGGTGACAAAGGACTTGGGCACTCCGAGCTTCTTCGCGAGAAATGCGATCAACTCCTCATTCGCCTCTCCGTCCACCGGAGGCGCGGCCACGCGAACCTTGAGGCGAGCCGGCTCACCATGCGGCCCGACAATCTGATTCTTGGAAGCCTTGGGCTGAATCACCAAATGCAAGACGACTCCGCCGTCTCTCTCTTCAGCCCATTCATGCGTCTTTCTCTCGGAATCCACTCCCAGTGGCCTATCGCAGCTGTGGAAGGCGTGTCAACGAGCTGAACCAGAGGGAAATTGCGACGCTGAGCGCGTCGCTTGGATTGATATTTCAGAACCTTTTCCTTGCTAACCTATTCATGGACGACTATAGCAGCCCCTGCGATGAAAGTTCTTGTTGTTGAAGACCACGAAGGCATCCGTTCAGCGCTTCTTTATCTCTTCGAACTCGAAGGTTTTGAGGCAGCCTGCGTGGACTGCGGCGAGCATGCATTGACCAAGCTCGAAGCCGAATCGTACGATGTCGTCCTGCTGGACCTCCACACCAACGGCATCAGCGCCGAGGACTTCATGAATCGCTTCCGTGCAATGCAATCACGCCCCGGCTTCGTGCGCCCGGCCATCATTCTTCTCTCCGGAAGCCAGTCGATCGAATTCCAGGCCAGGCGCCTGGGCGCTGACCACTGGTTCCAGAAGCCATTCGATCACGAGCAGCTTCTCACCTTCATCCGCACCCACAGCACGACCGAGCCGTTGGCCGGTAGCGCCTGAACGAAGCGCCGCGTCTTGCTACGTTGAGTTTCTCTCCATGTCCTCAGCAGCGAGGCGATACTTCTCGTGCATCTTCTCGAGGACCATTTCCTGATTGCGCCGATACGTTTCGATCTTCGCGCGCTCACGCTCGCGGACTTTTTCGAATTCCTTCTCCTGCGCGGTTTTCTCTTCGGTGATCTCTTTTTCGTAAGACTTGCGAAGCGCTGACAGCTCCTTATCGTGCTCCTGCGCCTGTTTCGAGATCTCCACCTTGAAGGCCTTCTCGGCCTCCTCCATTCGAGTACGGTGGGCCTTGATCTTCTGCTTCAACTCCGCGTGCTGCTCTTCCTCGAGCGCCGCGAGCGATGCGGCCTGCTTGGAGCGAAGCTCGTTGTACTGTTCGAAGATCAGGTCTTCTTCGCGGCTACGGGCCGCGCTTGAAAGGCCACCCACGTCCATAACTGTATTTTGATCGGGAACGCGAGCGAGCGTAATCGGAAATTTTTGCCTAGTGCCTGGGCCCGGGAGTCACTTACGAAGGCGCGCCTTCTCAATGAGCTGGGTGGTGCTCCGACCCTCGATATAAGGAAGCGACTTAGCCCTTCCTCCCCAGGAGATGACCTCGGCGGCCCCGACCATCTGCGCCACTTTCCAGTCGCCGCCCTTGACGAGAACATCTGGCCTGAGCTGCAGAATCAATTCGAGCGGAGTATCTTCCTCGAACCAGGTCACGTAGTCCACGCTTTCGAGCGCCGCCATCACTTCCATGCGGTCAGCAAGCGAGTTCAGAGGACGCGAGGGGCCCTTCAGACGCTTCACCGAAGCATCGCTGTTCATCCCGACGACCAGGATCTCGCCCTGCTTGCGTGCCTGTTCGAGATAGGACACATGCCCCTTGTGAAGCAGGTCGAAGCAGCCGTTGGTGAACACCACACGGAGCTTTTTCCCCTTCCTGAGTTTTCTCAGCAGCGCCGCGAGGGCACGCGGCGTTTTAACCTTGGAGGTGAGCTTCCGGGGAAGTGCGGGCTTCATGAAGACCTCTACAAACGTGCGATTTCCATGGGCTGCACGCCCGTGGCGACATCATGCCAACACCGCTTGCGACGATCGAAGACCGCCCAGAGGATGCCCATCGCGCAGAACACCAGGCTCGGCAAGAAACAGACCGAACGCATGAGAATGACGAATGCTCCGCCTTGGATTCGCAATCCGAAGATCCGCTTTCCGAGGCTCGTCCCGAAGGCTACTTCCTGCGCGGCAGTCAGCGCCCAGTTGAAAATCGAAAGAAATACGGCCGCGATCGCGACCAAAGCCGGATTGAAGATGACGGCGAACTCCAGGTTCTCCTTCATCAGAATGAGCATCATCCCGCCCGCGCAAAGTCCGGTATTGACCACTGTATCGAACAGAAAAGCCATCAAGCGCTTCAGCAGGTATCCTAAACCGAACGTCGGCTCGGCCGTCGCTGCAATCGCACTGGCCTGGGGCTGCACGGCAAGAGCCGGTGCCGTCACGCGAGCGCGAGTCTGCGCGGCAACAGGAACGGTGACCCGCGCATATGAAGGAGGTCCGGCAGCAACCGCACCGCTCCCCCGCGAGTACGACGGCTGAGGCCGCGACTGCGCGCGAGGCGCCTTCGTCACAGGCGCGTAAGGCAGGCCGTCCGAGAACGGATGAAATCCCAGTCCGTCAGAGAGAGGCTTGAATTGGATTTGCTGCTTTTCCATAAACCTTAAAATCTCGTTAAGCGACTGAAGCTGTCAAGCGCAATTACCGGGAACGGGTCTGCAAAAACGCAGTAATCACGGAGATTCCGAAGAGAGCGGCCGTCTCAGCGCGCAGCACTTGGGGCCCCAAAGACAGACGATTTACCTCGCGGAGGATCTGCCGCTCGCGATCACTCCAACCCCCTTCGGGACCAGTGAGAATCCGAATCGCTCCGGCCTCACGAACGGACGGCTCGTTCTGTCGCAGCCAGTCCCCCAGAAAGGGCGTCCGCTCCCGGTCGCCTTCATCGAACCACACGCGGACATGCTGCGCGGGAGTATCCCTGACGAGCTCCGCAGGCGTCCGCGGAGCCGAGACCGTCATTCTTTCCGTGCGACCGCACTGCTTCAACGCCTGATCCGCGATCTTCTGCCATCGGTCCATGAAAGCCTCAGGCCCCTTCCGGTCGAGCTTGACCACGCAGTGCTCGGCCAGGACTGGAACGACTTCAGCCACTCCCAGTTCCACGGCCTTCTCAAGCACCCACGACATCGCATCGCCCTTGAGGATGGCCACCTCCAGAACGACCGGCAGTGCACGAGCGCCACCGGCCTCGGACTCATAGTGAAGGTACACGTGCTCACCCTCACGGAGCACAATGGCATTCACCATGTTTCCTTTTCCATCAAGAGCTTGAACACGATCACCCATGCGGACGCGGAGAACATGACTGAGATGGTGCGCTTCTTCGGCTTCGAGACGCGCGGGGAGATCGGGACGAGGGACATGAGGACAGAGAACCCGCTTCATGCTGAAGGCATATCAAAGGATTGCCTCCCATGGCCACCCAAACTAACATATTGAGGCCATGCATCCGACACTGCTCGCGTTACTGGTCTGGTCGCTTCCCCTCGCCGCATTCAGTATGCCGCTCTCGACTTCGGAGTCGACCGCCACGGGCCCGCATCTGCGAAGCCCCAAGAATGCGGACCCGTTCATGGTCGCAGGCCCTTTGCGAAAGAACGTCGACTTCTGGATCAAGATCTACAGTCAGTACACCACGCAGGAAGGCGTGATTCATGACGCTAAGTACATCGACCGCGTCTACGAAGTTCTTGACCTGCGCTCCGTGGCGCATCCTACCAAGAAGATCAAAGCCGCGAAAACGAAGTGGCGTGAGATTCTTCGCAGAGTCCATACCAAGCGTCATGATCCTTCCCGGATGACCGAAGAGGAGAGAAAAGTCTTCGAGATGTTCCAGGACATCAACGAACCCAACAAGTTCATCGAAGCCACAAGTCGCAAACGTCTCCGCTTCCAACTCGGGCAGAAGGACCGCTTCCTCGAAGGAATGCGCGAGTCTGGCCGCTACCTGGCGCACATGGAGGAGATCTTCGCACGTGAGCAGTTGCCGCTCGAACTCGTGCGGCTTCCGTTCGTTGAAAGCAGCTTCAACCTCCGGGCGCGTTCCAAAGTCGGCGCCAGTGGGATCTGGCAGTTCATGCGGTCTACCGGACGCCTCTACCTCAGAATCAACGACGCGATTGACGAGCGGAACGACCCGATCCGCGCGACCGAAGCGGCAGCACGTCTTCTGAAGATGAATTACGAGATGCTCAAGAACTGGCCACTGGCCGTGACCGCCTACAATCACGGCCCCCACGGAATGGCCCGCGCCGTGAAAAAGACCGGCACCGAAGACCTCGAAGAACTCATTCAAGAGTACCGAAGCCGCCGTTTCGGATTTGCGAGCAGCAACTTCTTCGCGAGCTTCCTCGCCGCAGTGGAGGTGGAAAAGAACGCGGAAAAGTACTTCGGGAAAGTCGAGCGGGCTCAACCGCTCCAGTTCTTCGAAGTGGAAATCCCGGATCGAATCCTCCTCAAAGACCTCTGCAGCTTCCTGAAACTGGATGCCCAGGAGATCGAAAGACTGAATCCCGGTCTCCATAACGCCGTGTTTTCAGGAAGAAAGAGGATTCCCGGAGGCTCGATCCTGCGCCTTCCATTCGACGGAAAAGGGGAAAAGGAAGCCGCCGCACAACGGTTCATGGCCGGCTACAACCTCATCCCCGCCCTCTACAAGCAAAAGGACCATTTTCGTCGAAAATATGGTACAGGGGGAAAACCAAATCGGAGCATGTAGATGTTTTTAATCGGTATTGCCGGCGGGTCGGGTTCCGGAAAAACAACGTTCGCGAAGAAGATCATGAGCCGGGTGAACAGCCCCGACGTGGTCTTGCTGCATCAGGATTCCTACTATCTCCCGGCTCCACCCGCTGAGCTTCGGATCCATGGCGAGCCCAACTTCGACCATCCCGGCGCCTTTGACTGGCCGCTTCTCCGCGATCATCTCGAACGCCTGCGCGCTGGCGAACAGGTCCGTGTTCCGGTTTATGATTACAAGATCAGCCGCCGGGTTCAAGACACCGTCGTAGTAGGTCCGTGCAAGACGATCCTTCTCGAAGGTATCTTCACGCTTTGGGATCCGGATATCCGCAACCTCTTCGATCTGAAGGTCTACCTGCACGTCGAGTCCGACATCCGCTTCATCCGCCGCCTGCATCGCGACGTCCGTGAGCGGGGCCGCACGCTCGATAGCATCATCCGTCAGTATTACGACACTGTACGGCCGATGCATCACGAATTCCTCGAACCGACCCGACAGTACGCGGACATCTCCGTCGGCGAGGAAACCGATATCGCGGCCGAAGTCCTCTCGGCGCGCGTCAACGAAATGCTCGCCAAGTTATCCGGCCGCGACACCCGCCAGGCCACACCACAAGAAGGAACCTCCTCCGTTGAATAGTCCCGCACAAGAATTGAGAATCATCCCGCTCGGCGGGCTCGGCGAAATCGGAATGAACTGCACGGCCTTCGAATGGGGCGACGAGATCGTCATCGTCGACTGCGGCCTACTCTTCTCCGACCTCGAGCACTTCGGCGTCGAGTTCGTAATCCCGGACTTCACCTATCTCAAGGAGCGCGCCGAGAAGGTCAAAGGCATCGTCATCACGCACGGGCATGAAGACCACATCGGCGGGATCCCCTTCCTGCTCAAAGCCGGCATCCAGGCTCCCGTTCACGCCTCTCATTTCACGTCGCTTCTGATCCGCGAACGCATGAAGGAACATGAGTCCGTGAACGCTGACGTGCGGGTCTACGACGACTCCAGCACGATCCAGATCGGAAGCTTCACAGTCCGCCCCTTTGCCGTCAATCACAGCATCGTGGACGCGCACGGCCTGATCCTCGAAACGCCAGTCGGGAAGATTATCCATACCGGCGACTTCAAGATCGATCCCACTCCTCACTTCGGAAAAATGATGGACCTCGAAGTCCTCCGAAAAGCCGGTGACGAGGGAGTACTTCTTCTCATGTCGGACTCGACCAACATCGAGCGCCAGGAAGTCAGCATGAGCGAGAAGATCATCATGGCCAAGTTCGAAGAGATCTTCAAAAAGGCCCAGGGCCTCACCATCGTCTCGATGTTCTCGTCGAATGTCGGCCGGATGGGCCAGGTCTTCGACATCGCCCGCAAACTGGGCAAACGCGTTGCTCTCTCGGGACGCAGCATGGAACAGAACGTCCGCCTGGGCCGCGAAGCGGGCTATCTCAAGAACCTCGAACCCCTGCTCATCAGCCTGGATGACATCGAGAAGTTCCCGCGCAGCGAAGTGATCGTACTTTCCACCGGCAGCCAGGGAGAGAGCCGGTCCGCACTGATCCGGGTCGCCGTGGGCGAACACAAGCAGATCCAGCTCGGTGCCGGCGATGTCGTCGTCATGAGTTCGAAGTTCATCCCCGGCAACGAGAAGGCCATCGGCCGCATGATCAACCACCTCTTCCGCCAGGGCGCCGAGGTCTACTACGAGGCCGTGCACGACATCCACGTATCCGGTCACGCAAGCCGTGCGGAGCTGAAGCAGATTCTGGAACTCGTCCGGCCGAAATTTTTCATGCCGGTTCACGGCGAGTACCGCCACCTGGTTCACCACGCCGGACTCGGACGAGAAGTGGGCATCCCTCCGGAGAACGTCGTCATCGCCGAGAATGGGGCGGTTCTGAGCCTGACTCCGAACTCGTTCGGCCATGTCGATCGACTGGAAACCGAGCGCATCCTCGTCGAGAGCCGCGACGGCGTCGATATTTCGAAGGTAGTCCTGAAGGACCGCCGCCAGATGGCGGAAACCGGAATCGTCTTCGCGATGCTCGTGCGTAAAGCGGACAGCCGTACCATCATCGCCGGCCCGGAGATCTTCACCAAAGGCATTGCCAGCGAAGACATGGAGAGCTGGCTGGTGGACGATGCCAAGGAAATCGCCCGCAAAGTCATCGATAGCTACGAGAACAAGCCGGCGAACGCACCGGACTTTGACCTCGCGGAAGAAGTCCGCATCCACCTGCGGCGCTTCTTCAAGCAGAACTGCGGCGGTAAGAAGCCCGTCGTCCTTCCCATTGTTCTGGATTTGTGAAAGGCGTCATTTCCTCATGTTATTGAATACTTAACTCAATACCTGACTAATCTGCTAAAGTTTATTCCTCCCTCACCGATACGTTAGGTGAGCTTATTGAGGAGGCTTCAGAAATGACCAAACCTACTGGTGGACCCGAGAAGAAGACAGACTCTAAACCCCAACAGGCGCCGCAGCAGCACTCGCATGCGCCGACGCAGACGCTCCCCACCCGCAAGGGACATCAGCCTCTGCCGGACCAATGTCATGCCGTAGGCTGCAAGGGCAAGCCGAAGCATTTCAATTTCTGCGATGAGCACTACGAACACTTTAAGTTCGGCCTCATCAAGAAGACCGGCGAACCGACCTACCGTCTGCCCGACATGGCCTACCACC
>CAYOWB010000178.1:0-7410 GCA_964407515.1 uncultured Bacteriovoracaceae bacterium | reverse complement strand
CCAAGAAGGCTCTCGCCGTGGCGTGGAAAAGCGGTGAGGCGGTCTCGGCGATCGTCGAGCGCGAAGGCCTCAAGCAGGTGAGTGATACGAGCGCGCTTGAGCCGCTGGTTGAGGAAGTGCTGGCGGCCAATCCTGCGCAGGCCCAGGAACTCCAGGCCGGCCTCTTGGTTGGAAAGACAAAGCTGATGGGTTTCTTCGTCGGACAGCTCATGAAAAAGTCCGGCGGAAAAGCCAATCCCGCCTTGCTTCAGGAATTGATTCGCAAGAAGCTGTCGATCGGAGGGTAACCCCGTGTTCAAGAAAACTGCCGTGATCGCCGGGTCGGTCGCGGGAGCGTTGCTCCTGCTTTTCGTGGCTGTGGCCATTATCGTTCCGCTTGTCGTGGATGTGGACCAATACCGTCCGCAGATCGTCGCGGCGGTGAATGAGAGGATTCAGGGCAAACTGGAGCTCGGAAGACTCAAACTTTCGCTCTGGGGCCGGATTCAAGTCCGAATCGATGGCGTCAAACTCTCGGCCGCCTCACCTGTTCTGTCGGTCAAAGACGCGCACTTCGATGTGCCGTGGCTTTCATTGTTGAAGGGATCGCCGGTGATCACCCTCAACATGAATGAGCCAGAGATTCAAGTCGTGAGCGACGCGAAAGGCGAGCTGAATGTCATGAGCCTCATGCGTTCTGAGTCGCGCGTCGATGCCACGAAACCGGCTGAGCCGGCCAAGCCGACCAGCCTAGTGCTCCCCGCGATGCTCGTGAACGCGCGGCTGGGCATGGAGCTGCGGAATGCGAAGATGCGGTATCAGGACGCCGCGAAAGCGACTGATCTCACCGTTCGAGATCTGAACTTGGTGCTGCACGATGTCTCGCTTTCCCGTCCAATGGCCATGGAACTCTGGGCTCAGCTCGATAGCCGGATCGGCGATCATCTCACGCTGAAGGGCCCGGTGCGGCTCGGAGGACAGGCGCAGGTCGCGGTTCAGAATGGCAAGCTCGACCAGGTGGACACCCAGCTGAAGCTGGATCTCGATCAGCTGGAAATCCTGTTGCCTGGTACATTCGAAAAGAGAAGGGGGACTGCCCTTCATGCCGACGCGCACTTCCGTGTGGGGGCGCGCGACCTCGTGGTCGAGTCGCTGGTCGGCCGATTCTTCAATGCGGAACTGTCGGCGAGCGGTCGCCTGAGTCAGCTGGAGGAGAAGGGAAAGCCCGTTTCCGTGGTCGACCTGGAACTGAAGTCGAACTCAATCGAACTCAAGGATTGGGTATCGCTCATGCCGTCCCTCAAGGCCTACGAGCCCGCTGGCGTGATGTCTCTTCAGTTTTCGATGAATGGTCCCTCCGACCAGCTGAATTACCAGGGCTTGATCCGCCTGGATGGTGTCACCGGAAAGCACGCGCGTCTTAAGGCGCGCCCGACGGTGAATGGAATGATCCGGATCGCGACGGATCAGATCGAGGATCTGGCGCTCTCTCTGAAAGCGCCCGGCACGGAGATGAAGCTCAAGGGTTCGGTGAGATCTTTCGCTCAGCCGAAGATTCTTCTGCAGCTCACGGCGAGCTCGATGGATCTGGATCAGTGGGTGACCTGGCCTGATCCGAAGGTGCCGGCGAAGACCGGTTCGCCGCAGAATTCGAAAGTTCCGGCTACTCAGGACGTCAAGGTCGTCACGACCAGCGCGACGGCTGTTTCGCCCGTCGGAGTCACTCCCGCGGAAGAGGATAATGACGCGATGATCTCCCGTCTGGCGGTCCTCCCTCCGGTGGTCGCCGCAAGTGGAACTCTCACCGCGGACCTCAAGGGCGTCAAGATGAAGGGCATTCCCATGAGCGCCGTGACGGCCAAGCTTTCGCTCAAGAATCTCAATGCCCAGCTCGAGAGCCTGCAGGCGTCTCTCTTTGGAGGTTCGTTGCAGGGGACGGCCGACGTGAAGCTCATGCCTCCGATGCCGACCTATCGTTTTTCGTTCGGCTTGAGCGGCCTTGAGCTCAGTGATGCAGTAGCGAATCAGTACGCCGCGTTTAAAGATACCGTCCGTGGCCAGCTGTCGCTCAAGGTGGCCGGAAACGGAACCAGTCTGAACTATCCCAAGATGATGGCGATGCTTCAGGCGAAGGGAAGCTTCCGTGTGGAGAAGGCCGTGTTCGCGACGGTTGACGTCAGCAAGATGGCCTTCGAGGCAGTGAACCATGCCATCGAGGGCGTGGCCAATTAGGTCCCGGCGTTACGCGGAAAAAAGCTGCAGGCGAAAGTCGCCAAGGACTCCCGTTACGCCGTGATCAGCTCTGACTTCGTCATGGCAGGCGGGAAGCTTTCGCTTCCGAACTTCGTCGCGCAAGCCGAGCCGAATTCCGGAATCGACCTGAAGGGCCGGACTTCGCTCGGCATGGTCGATGAATCGGTCGAGGCGGATTGGGAAGTCATTGATACTTATAATTTGACGCACGCGCGCGATCTTTCCGTGAACATTCAGGGAGTGGACGTGAAATCCATTCTCGCGGACGGAAGCCAGCCCGTGAAGTTTTCGGTACACGTCGGTTGCACTCGCAGCCAGCCGTGCTATTCCTACGGCCAGGTGCCCGAGTATTTCGCAAAGGTGGCGCTCGCCAACGTCTCTCGCTCAGTCCAGGGGAAGGCGAAGGCTGAATTGGTGAAGAAAGCCGAGGAGGCCGTGAAGAACATTCCGGTCTCGCCCGAAGTGAAGAACGCGGTTCAAGATCTTCGGAAGAAGTTCGGCTTCTAGCTGCGGGTAGCGACTGCAATAGAAAGTGAAGGAACTCATGACCTCGCGAAGCGTGCGTGCCTCAATCGATCTGGGGACGAACACCTGTCTGCTGCTGATTGCCGAGTGCGACGAGGTCGCCCGAGCGGTCACGAAGGTCGTACATGACCAGTCGACCGTCGTCCGGCTCGGACAGGGCGTGGATAAGAACCGGCAGTTCGCCCCCGAAGCGTGTGAGCGTACGTTGGCTGCGTTGCGGGGCTATGTTGATAAGATGCGCTCCCACGGGGTTGACCCGACTCGAGCCTGCTGCGTGGCTACGAGTCAGGCGCGCGATGCCCGAAATGGCGCGGAGTTCTTCGAACGTGTTCAGCGTGAGACGGGGCTCCGCTTCAAGACGATTTCAGGAGATGACGAGGCGACGTTTACCTTTTACGGAGGGTTGCTCCCAGGAATGTCGCCTGAGCGCTCCGCGGTCATCGACATCGGCGGCGGCAGCACGGAGTTCATGTCCGCGAGGGGAGGGCAGAGCCTCGATATCGGCGCTGTCCGGTATACCGAGCGTTTTCTGAAGTCCGATCCGGTGACGGATGAGGAGTTCTGGGCTTGCCAGGAGGCCATCGACGCGGAGCTGGAGAGGCTGACCGAGTGGCGGAAGTCGCTTCCGTCCGATACGAAGCTTGTCGGCGTGGCAGGGACCGTGACGACCCTCGGAGCTTGGCATCTCGCGCTCGAGCGTTATGACGCCGCGAAGCTCGACTCCCTTGAACTTTCCCGTGGGGACGTGCATCGCTGCGTGGAGGAGCTGAAGTTCCGGACAGTCGCCGAGCGGCGTGAACTGCCGGGAATGGAAAAGGGCAGGGAAGACGTCCTGCTGGCCGGAAGCATGATCCTCTGGCGGGCAATGGAAGTCCTCGACTTCAAGAGCGTGACGGTCAGTACTCGCGGACTGCGCTTCGGTGCTTTACTGCGCGAGATCGGCGCGCAGTGAGCGGGTGAGTGAATTTTCCTGCAGGCAAAAAGACTCGCGAGTAAATTTGCCTACTGGGAAAAATAGTAGTATTCTCAATTCATGGTTTTGGAAGCAAAGAAACGCTATCTCAGTGCCCAGACTCGCAAGGATCTTGAGCGGAAGATGGTTTTTATCGGGGGCCCGCGGCAGGTGGGGAAGACTACGTTCGCACGTTCTCTTTCAGGCGCCAAGAGCGGCTATCTGAACTGGGACTCGGCCGACGGCCGGGATCGGATTCTACGGCGCGAGCTTCCCAATTCGTCGCTCTGGATCTTCGATGAAATCCATAAGTACAAGGCTTGGCGGAACTACTTGAAGGGGCTTTTTGATACGCGCAGTGCGGGGCAGAGGATTCTGGTTACCGGTAGTGCTCGGTTGGACTATTACCGCCGCGGCGGCGATTCATTGCAGGGACGGTATCACTACCTTCGCATGCATCCGCTCTCTGTCGCCGAGCTCGGATTGCGCGGACGCGACGATTTCCATCAACTTTTGAAACTGGGCGGGTTTCCAGAGCCGTTTTTTTCCGGTTCTGAGACCGAAGCGCGTCGTTGGTCACGCGAGTATCGATTTCGCCTTGTGCGCGAGGACCTGCAGGGACTTGAGCAGGTCCAGGATTTAGGCAATCTCGAACTCTTGATGACCCGCCTGCCCGACTGTGTCGGATCCCCGTTGTCCCTGAATGCCCTGCGGGAGGACCTTCAGGTGAGCTTCAAGGCCGTGAAGAATTGGACTGAGATTCTCGAACGCATGTACGCCATCTTTCGTATTGCTCCGTTTGGGGCTCCGCGCATTCGGGCCGTCAAGAAGGAGCGAAAGCACTATCATTTTGACTGGTCCCTCGTGCGCGAGCCGGGACCTCGTTTCGAGAACTTTGTGGCCTCTCATTTATTGAAGTGGGCGAATTATCGGGAAGACACGGAAGGTCGCGACATCGAGGTCCGGTACTTTCGAGACGTCGATAAGCGTGAGGTCGATTTCGTTCTGATGGAGGATGGGCGTCCCACCCATTTCATTGAAACCAAGTGTTCTGATGAAGGCATTTCTCCGGCTCTGCGCTATCTGGTGGCGCGGTTTCCCGGGGTGCAAGCTTGGCAGGTTTACGCCGAGGGAACGAAGGACTATCGTTCACCCGAGGGCATTCGGGTTTGCCATGCGATCGAGTTGCTCAAAACTCTCGTATAGACTTCTGGAAAGCCCTACTGCGCGAGATCGGCGCGCAGTGAGCGGGCGAGGTCCTTGTCGCGGGCAGCGAGCCTGCGCAGGATCGACTCGCGGAATTCCGGATCCGCGATCTTGAGCATTTCTAGAACCTGCTCGAATCCGTCAATGCGGATCGAATTTTCTTCGCCGTTCGGAGCAGACTGGGCAGCTTCCGGTTGCTGAGCTTGTTTCCTCAAATTTCCCGACATATTCCTGGGGTACGTCATGCGCCGGAAACCTCCCGTTGCCTTCTGGCAGCTTTTTTCGCTTGTTCGTGCACTTGTTCCGCCGAGGCTTTCAGCTCCTTGCGCAGCTGTTCCATCTGAGCGTCAGCGTTCTTCTTGTACTGTTCGATGCGTGACTTATTCGAGGTGCGGACCTGCTCCAGCTGTTTCTCCGCCGCGGCCTGCTCTTCCCTGACCCGCTCCTCGTTGCGAAGGCGGATGTCGTGGAGGCGCTGTTCGAGATTTTCGGCCTCCTGTGAGATCTGGACGTCGTAAGCGCGCTTGAGGCTGTCGAGCTGGACCGAATGGTTCTCGATCAGGCGTTCAACCTGGTCTTCGTGCTTTTCTTCGATCTCCCGAGCTTCAAGACGGTTCTTGTCCCGGATCTGGGCCAGGTAATTCTTGAGGCGGAGTTCCTCAGTAGCGGAGTTTTTAATACTGGATGGCATTCCGTCGCCTTCTCCTGCTCTCATTATGCCTGACTTCCGAGAGGGGGCGCTAGTAGGCAAAAAGTGCCTGATGCGGGGCCTGCGTTATGGTAGGCAGGGGGTATGACTAAGAGACCGATTGGGTTGAGGGTCCTTCTCTGGATCCTGCTGGCCGTCTTCTTTCTGCTCTTCGTGCGAGAGGCGGGCGTTTTGATGAAGGCCTGGCAGACGCGGCACACCTATCCCACGGCGCGGTGAGGGCGCTTCGCGTTGTCTCGCTGCGTTAATCTTGTTCCGTTATTGAATCCTCTCTGGTATGGACGGTCGCTATGAAGAATAGCCTGTTTCTTGCTGTGGTGCTGTTGGGTTTCATGACGGTCTCGTCGGCCTCCGCCGAGTTCAGGATTCCTGACTTCAACTGCGAGGGACATGAAGAAGCTCCTTGGGGCTTCAGGGAGACCGAGTCAGCTCAGAAGCTCAAGGCGTTCAGCGAGCTGGTCGAGGAAGACAGCGGCTATCCGGAACACGAGTTCGCGGTCAGTGGTCCTTCCGAGATCTGTACCGCGGGGACGAGTCGGCTCGCGGCTGAGCTGGCGCAACTCGTTGCGGATGCTGCCTTCTACGATTACATAAACCCAGCTGAGGCCGAGGTGCTGCGGGGGCGCGCCAGGGCTCTGGTTCGTCCGGCGATCGATGAACTCGACCGAATGCTCCAGACCAAAGCCCGGGGTTCTGCGCTTTCTGAAGACCAGATGAACGCCTACTTCGCCGACTCCGTGAAGGTGGCTAAGAGCGCCGCGGCCGTCGGTGATGAAGCTGCGGCCAATGAAGCCTTTAACAAGGCAGCGCGCGCCTATTCGGATTGGGCGGGTGAAGAACTCTCCAAGCTGAGCAAGAAGATGCACCGGCAAGCCAAAGAGGGCAATCTCGACCCCGCGCTTGTCAGAAAAATCCTCCAGATCAGCCGAAATCGTGCCCTCCTGGACTCCGAGGCTCCGAATTATCTCGGCGAGGTGGGGCAGGCGATGGGGCGTCAGTTCATGCATCAGTACCGGAATATGGAATGCCCCCCTTCGCTCGGTGAATTGAAGAACCTGATCGACATGGGCCGCAGCGCCAGCTTGTTGAATAGTGACGAGAACTATAGCGGCGAAGTGTGGGCCAAAGCGCGCCAGTATATTCAGGGCGCGGCCCAAAACGCGGATGATTCTCTTCGGCAGGAGTTGGCCAGCATGGCTGTCCACGTAGATCCCAGTGGGGGGCTCAGCTCCGATCTGCTCAGCGGGAAGCCGATCAGTAAGCCCAAATGCCCTCCCAAGGCCGGCTGGGTCGGAACGATCGAATACCTTAAGAAGACGAAGATAGAAGAAACGAAAACTGAGCCCTTCCCGACGAATTCCTGGATCACTCGTACGACGCAGCTTTCCTGGGGCACGACCACGAGTATTCGGCTGAGTTCTGAGGAGCCCGGAAAGGGCACTCTTGAACTCAAGGTCGAAGAACTCATGATCGGTTTAACTGAAGATGTCGGCAAGTGCTCCTGCGCTTCAGTCTCGAATCCGGCCTGCATCCTGCCAGTCCGCCATGTGGATCGCATCGAAACGAACGGCACTGTCGAGGTTCAAGAAGAAGCCGAGATTTCGGTGACCGAATCGGCCAAAGCCCTTCGAGTCTCTTTCAAGAAGCCGTCGGCTGAGGGAGTTAAACAGGGGCGCAGGACGCTTCGTGGACAGCGGTGGCTCTGGTGTGACGGAGTCGACCAGGAGGATTTGGATGTCACCCTGCCGTTCACCGTGCAATTCGAAGTCATCGAGTTCTTCGTCCC
>CAYOWB010000177.1:0-7637 GCA_964407515.1 uncultured Bacteriovoracaceae bacterium | reverse complement strand
CCCTCTTTGTGAAAAACACTCAAGGCGCGTTGCGCGAGAGCGACGGCGTTCCCGTCGCCATTGGAAACATTGCCACGCTCCCAACAGGTCGCCACGGCCGTATCCCCGAACTCAATAACTTTGACATCGCCCGCCGTGATGCGCCCCCTCAGCTTCATGAAGCGATCGACATACTGATCGCGGATATCCTTCCATCCGCTCTGCCGGCTGCCAAAGGATCCAAGGAAGAGCGTGTCATCGGAGTGTGACCACACGCTTTCCATCAACGCCATGTCTCCCTCGAAGACGCGATTCAACGCATCGTAATAGGAATCAAACGCTTCACGGACGGACGAGAACTGTTCCTTCTTCAGAGCTGCACCGGTTTGTGGAGTCATGATGTCCTTCGAAGCAATCCGCGTGCTTAGCCCCTGCCCACCGGACGGCGTCAGACACCGCGCTGCCTAAGTGGCATGCTCCGGCTCGGGCGTGCCAACCGCACTCAATCCGAAGTCTTCCTCGAGAATCAGGCTCGCCGAGATCCGTCCCGATTCGAAGATCGTGGGGAGTCCGCTTCCTGGATGCGTTCCTCCCCCTACCAAGAAGCAACCTTTTACGTCCTCAAAGCGGTTGTGGGGACGGAAATAGAGCATCTGCGACACTTGATGCCCCAGGTTGAATGTCGCTCCGAGATGTACGAAGTTCTCCGACTCCCATTGCTTCGGCGTGATCATTCGCTCGTAAACAATGTGTTTACGCAGGTCCTTGTAGCCGCCACGCGACTCAAGCAGATCAAGCACCTTCTCACGGTAGGAGGCCTTCACCTCATCCCACGGGATACCACTCCGGTTATTGGGCGTCGGCACCAACACGTACAAAGTCGACTTACCTGGAGGCGCCAGCGATGGGTCAGTAACACACGCATTCTGCACGTAAACCGACGGCTCATCCGAGAGTGTCTGCGTCTCGGCGATCTCGCGGACGTTCTTCTCATAATCGGGAGCGAAGAGAATACTGTGATGCGCGATCTCGTCGTACACTTTGTCCAAACCAAGATAGAGCATGAAGGTGGAGCACGAGAAGTTCTTCTCAACGAGCTTCTTGGGACTCCAGCGCTTCAAGTGCTTGCGGTCGAAGAGATGATTCATCGCATGGCCGAAGTCTGCGTTCAGAACGACGCGGTCGGCGGCAACCGTTCTCCCGTCTTGCAGTCGAACGCCGACGGCTCTTCCCTCCTTCACCAGGACTTCCTCCACGCCGGAGGAAAGATGAATACGTCCGCCCTCCTCCCGCACCACCTTTGCCATCGCTTCGGAGATGCGGTGCAGCCCCCCGATAGGGTGATGCACGCCCCCGGCGTGCTCAATGTAGGAAATCATGCTGAAAGTTCCAGGACACTGCCAAGGAGACATCCCCAGGTACTTAGCCTGAAAGGTGAAGGCGATCCGGAGATCTTTCGGCTCGAAGTACTTTCCAAGTTGGTCAAAGAGACTCAGGTGCGCGTCGAGGTAAGGGAGCGCCGACAGAAAACGCGGGCGCAGGTAATCCAGCAATGAACCATAGGGTACCTTCAGACACGGCATCAGTTTGTCGAGCTTCTTCTTCTCCGAACTCAGATAGCGAAGATACCCTTCCCAGCTGCCGGGAAAGAGCGTCTCGAGCTGCCGGCGCATCGACTCGGGGTTATGTGTCGGATAGAACGTCCGGCCATCCCCGAAGACCAGCCGATAAAACGGATCAATGGGACGAATATCCAGGTAATCCGCCGTCTTCCTTCCCGTGAGCTGGAACAGCTCTTCCAGCACGTCGATCATCATCAGAAAGGTAGGTCCGAGATCGAAGGTGAAGCCGTTTTCGGTGAATCCGGAGGTACGCCCGCCGACATAGCTTTGCTTCTCAAACACATCAACGTCGTAACCCTTGTGAGCCAGAATCATAGCGGCACTCAGACCGCCCGGCCCAGCACCGATCACGACCACTTTCTTCCTGTTCGCCATGAGACCTCTCCTAAATCTGCCGAAGTTCTATCATAAGCGTTCTGCCATGGCCGACACACTGGATTTTCGCATCTTCGAAGCGGGGAGGTCCGATTCTCGGTTCCGGATTGTTAGATATCCCGATCTTCTCTTTGGGAATGCCAAGGAAGCTTGAATCCACCTGGCCATCCCCATCTTCATCATGAAATGCACTGACCCCGTAGCTGCCTTCGGGGAGGCCGGTGAAGCGGACGGATGCCCGCCCACCCCGCGGAACCGCGTGTGCTCTAGCTACTGACAGACCCACCCGATCCGGGAAGCCCTTGCTGCTTTCGAAAAGTGCGACACGGATGTATCCCCGGTCGCCTGCCGCGCCAGTCACAACAACGTCAAAGTCGCAGGCCCACAGTGCAACCGGCACACAGAACCCCAAAAAAGCGAGAGCAGCCAGAAGAACCCAAGGCACCTTCCCCATGTCGTCCACACAATTATTCCACGTCAGAAGTCTGCTGCAGTCGAGAGAAAAACAGTGCCTTTGAATGAAGAACGATCCGAACGAGAAGTCCGGTCCAGGCCCACTGGTAATGAGGCGAGAGGACGGACGACCATCGCCGCGTTTCGATGTCTCAACGAGAGCCCCGGGCAGTACTCTTGGCACAAGGCCCAACCATGCTACAATAAAGAGAAACGAAAACAGCCTCTAGCGGGGAATAGAACATGAGAAACGCACTACTGATCCTTCCGATTCTTGCAGCACCGTTGTTTTTGGCTCCGACGAGTCACAACACCACAACAAACTCCAAGGCGATAGCAGGCATCTGTTCCTCATCGCCGATCCATGTTTCGAAGTCTCCTCCTTCGAACACTTGCTGCCTCGTGAACGGCCGTTACGGCATCTACACGCTCACTCCAGGCACGGTTGATCGTTACTTCTGCAAAGTATCGACGGGCTACGGCTCCTCGGGCCAGTAACCGACTTGCGTCTCGGCCTATGCGGTAAAACAAAAAGGGACCAGAGCTTCGCTCTGATCCCTTTTTGTTTTATGGCGTGCCCGACAGGAGTCGAACCTGTGACCTTCAGCTCCGGAGGCTGACGCTCTATCCAACTGAGCTACGGGCACCCTGACTGTTCTCCAGCCTTAACACATGGCCCGGCGGTTCGCCAAGGGCCCTTTGACCTAGACTCGTGGCCCGAAGATCGCCGTTCCAATGCGAATGTGCGTCGCGCCGTGAGCCAGGGCGACCTCGAAATCATCGGTCATCCCCATCGACAGCTGTCCGGCTGTAGCATCGCCGCATTCCTTCGAAACCCAGCGTAACCGTTCAAACGGCTCTCCACTGGGCCCCCTCTCGGGATCAGGAATGCACATCAGGCCTTGGACCACCAGCTCCGGCACCGTGGCCAGTTCGCGCACCAACGAAGGCACCGTCTCGGGAACCACTCCGACCTTGGACTCCTGCTGGTCCACATTGACCTCAACGAAGACGGGCAAACGGCCATCACGGCCCGCCGCCCTCCAGCGTTTAGCGAGCTCGGTACCAAGCTTCAAAGAATCCACCGAATGCACCGTCGTCACATGTGGAACAATCATCTTCGCCTTGTTCGTCTGAAGATGGCCGATGAAGTGCCAGCGTATCTCCCAACACCCCCGTCTCTTGAGCTCCTCGGCCTTTTCCGCCAACTCCTGGGCATAGTTCTCGCCGAAGTCGCGATGCCCGAGCTCATACAACGTCTGAATCGCTTCCACGGGTTGCTTCTTGCTCACCGCAACCAACGTGATCTCATCAGCGCGTGCTCCCGCGGCCGCACGAACACGTTCGCGAATCTCACCGTAACGTTCACGAATCAGTCGAGGGTCGACCGACGACATCTTAGATTCCTCGTTCAAACAACGTGAGGCCGAACTTCTTCTCCAGGTCTATCAGGAGATGAGCCACAGGGAGCCCTACCACATTGGTGTAACTGCCGCGGATCTCCTCGACCAGCGCCATGCCCATGCCTTGAGCCGCGTAAGACCCGGCCTTGTCCATCGGCTCGCCCGTTGCGATGTAGCTCTTCATCGTCTCAAGAGTCAGCGGGCGCATCTTCACTTTGGAAGCAACGACCCGAACAATCGTCTCAGGCTGCAAGCCGCGACTCACCGAAAGGACGCAGTACCCGGTGTAGACCGTGTGCATCTTGCCCGCGAGCATCTTCAGCATTCGAAGCGCATCCTTCTCGTTCTTCGGCTTACCAAGCACCGTCTTACCATTGGGCGCGACCACGATCGTATCGGCGGAGATGATCAACGCCGAGCCGAACTTCCAAAGGCACTGCGACATGACGGACTGGGCCTTTTCCACCGCAAGACGTCCAACCATCGCCTTGGGGGACTCCCCCTTCTTGGCCTTCTCCTCGGCAGTGGGAACTTCCATGTGAACCGGCAGGCGAACCTGGCTCATCAGGTCACGGCGACGGGGAGAGGTGGAAGCTAATACGATCGGCACGCTCAATGTCGTGCGCAACCGGACCTTGCTCTTCGACTTTGCGTCGGATTTCCTCGAAGTATCAGCCATGAGAATGCCTCTTTAGAAATAGAACTGCGTGGAGATGAATCGGAACTGGTCCTTGAAGTCACGGAAGCTATCGCAGCGGCGGAAGAACACCGTCACCTCGGTCCTCACCCGCGACTCACTCACGAAGAAGAAGCTGCCTCCGGAACGGAATACCGTGGCTAAGCCGATGCCGGCACCCGCAACCGCTGTCCTGACTTTATACTCTTCTTCCGTGTAAATCTTCGAGATGTGATTGAGAAGCTTGCCCTTATCGAGGCTGCCGAACAAGTCGGCAACCATGATGGCGACGTACTTTCCGTCGTAACCGACGGACATCTCCACGGCTTGCTGCGACTCGAGTTTGATCACCGTGTTGCGTGGAGCGGTCGATAAAGTCGGACGCCCCACCGAGTCCACGGGCGCGTCGAAGATCGCATTCATCAGAAGTTCATCGACCGCATTCGCAATGGCGGTGGCCATGCGAGTCTGAAACTTAGCCGCAACGAGATAGTTCCGAATCGCCTCGACGGCTTCCTGCTTCTGATTGGACATCTGAAGCTTCACATTCTGAATCTTAGCCCCGGTACTGAGCAGAAGATCCAGCCCGAAAGCCCGTTCTCCCGTCGTCGCCTTGACGATTCGCCCGTAATGCTGACCGGCATCACGAGGATCGCCGTAATTCCTCAGGACAAAGTGCCCGAAGAGGGGACTCTGGATGAGATACGGAACCTTCTCCAGGTCCTCGTTTGAGAGGAAGTGAATCGCGTTGGCGCTGATCTTATCCGAGAACAACCCCAGGGTCGTCTGAACCGCCGTCTCGAACTCCTGATAGTCCTTCTCACTCGATGCATCGACGAGAATTGCGCTCGGAGAGTTCTCCGCGATCATCGCGACGCCCTCCCCGTAGGTAGGCGCGCTCATCAAGGATAAGCCGGCCGATACGGCCACCTCGACTGCGAAGGCCTGATCTTCGGGACGCTTTGAAATCAGTAGCAGCGTTTTGCCCAAGGTCCCTCTCTCGCTTAACGAACCAGGAACCCGAAGTACTCCTCGGGAATATCGTCAAAAACAGCTTTCCCGCCGCACTTGGAACACTTCAAGTCCGGCAGCTTCAGCTGCATCTTCTTCAAATCATCGGTCTTGAACAAACCGACGAGCTCGCTCTTGCAGCCGGTGCAGGAGAACGGGACAAAGATCGATACAACCTGTCCGCCGCAGGTGAAATTCGAGATCAGGTTGATCTGTTCGACAATAGCCGTGGAACACTCGATGAAACTGATCTTCGTACCTTTTGCCTGCGCGGACTGGAAATACCGAATCCAGGCCTTGACCCCGATCGAGTTGATTCGCGGCACTTCCTTGCAAACCACATGAAGTTCAGCCGGCGGAGGGCCAATCAGCTGATCGAAGTTGACGCTTTCCTCGATGGAACCCGCCAGCCGAACCACTAAAACGCTGCCCTTTTGTTCTTTGATGACGTTTAGCACGGACTACCACTCCAATTTGTTGAATTGAGTAAAAATTTTAGTGAAAATAGACCTATGGGGCAACAGCAAAGTCAGGTCTCCTTCTCCCTGGCCACGAAACTGCTTGTGAGCGTCGTTTTGCTGCTTCTCGTCTCAGTAGCATTCCTGACTGCTTCGACCGTTTTTCTGCTCCGAAAAGAAATGCGGGCTTACACCTACCAGCTCCAATCCACCGAAGCCATGCTGGTGGGAAGTGAGTTCGTCAACAAAGCCCGCTACGCACTGAATACGCTTCGCATGTCGCTGGCTTCCGTGGATCCATTGAAGCCGATCTCCGACAATCAAGACGCCGCGCTGCAACCGGTCATGAACAACCAGTCCGAAGTGATCGGGATCATCACTGGGCTCCTCCACCCTCAGACCGGGACATTGGACGTTCTTGCTCAGTCATTCAAGCCCGAGCTTCTCGAGCGAACGGCCCTGAAAAAGGAAGAACTGGCACTCCCACCCGAAGTGCTCAGGATCGGGGCGCCCGAACTCCTGACACACGCCTACGCCTTCTTCAACGCTTCGAAGATCGGCAAAACTCCGGTCCTGGCCATCGCCATGGCCGACATCAAACTAAAAGACAACGCAAACGGAGCTCCCATCGCGATTGGCTTCGTCCCCCTGGCCGGCTTTGCCAAGGAACTGAAGGCGTCTAACCTCACAGTCGCCAACCGCGAAGGCTGGGTTCTCTTCAACAACGATCCGACGGAGTTCTTCAACAAGAAGAACGTGAGCGATGACCCGTTGTTTGCCACGGCGGTCGCCAGCCAGTTTTCAACCGGCACCAAGGAATACGACTTCAACAACACGCAGTACCTCGGCGGTTTCGTGAAACCCGGCCTGGATTTAATCGTGCTCACGAAGACCGACTGGCGAACGGCCATGAAGGCGAGCTACGCCTTGACCGAAAAATTCATCGTTCTCGGACTGATGGCCATTGGCGCCGCCATCGTCTTCGCGATCGTGTTCTCGAAAACGCTGACCGCCCCTCTGAATCGCCTGTTTGAAGCGACGAAAAAGGTCGCCGCCGGGGACTTCGACGTGAAGCTCAAGGCTCGCGGCCGCGACGAAATCGGCGTTCTGACCACCTCCTTCGTCGCCATGTCCCAGAAAATTCACGACCTGATCGCGGCCAGTGTCCGCAAGGTTCAGCTCGAGAACGAACTGGCCATCGCCTCGACCGTCCAGCAAACGCTGATCCCCCCCCAGAGGTTCGAGAGTGACCTGATCGAGATTCACAGCCACTATCAGGCTGCCGCGGAGTGCGGTGGAGACTGGTGGGGATTCTTCGGCGTTGGCCGCAAGATGTGCATCATGATCGCGGACGCCACGGGGCACGGGCTTCCGAGCGCCTTGATCACCGCGTCCGCCCGTAGCTGCTTCAGCGTCATGCACAAGCTTGCGCAGGAGGACGCCGAGTTCAGCTTCTCTCCCGGCGCGATGCTGTCGTACGCGAATCGCGTGGTGCACGATGCTGCCCGGGGAAAGATCATGATGACGTTCTTCATGGGCGTGGTCGACCTTGCCGACGGAACGCTGACTTACGCGAGCGCGGGGCACAATCCGCCTTGGCTCTTCAAGAAAGAGGGCGACGCCTTCAAGCTCCAAAGCCTGACCGCCGTCGGGCAACGCC
>CAYOWB010000176.1:4809-7744 GCA_964407515.1 uncultured Bacteriovoracaceae bacterium | reverse complement strand
CTGCGTTACGGCGCATACGCGCATGCGCTCGATCGAACTCGTCGATGTGAGCGAGGATGGCCTTTCCTTCAATGCCCGCTTTGATGAAAAGTCCCCTTGGCCGAATGACATGAGGGAGATTCCTCTTCGCCTGTATTTCAGCCAAGACACCTATCTGGCCGTCAATGCGACGATTCAGAACTCCAGCCCCGCCATTGTTGAAGGGGTCCGCTACGTCCGTTACGGATGTACTGTAGACCGGACTTTGTCTTCCTACCCGGCCTATGTTCAGTTCGTGAAGTTCTTGAAGCTCTATTCCGAACACGCCCACAAAGATAATGGGGATGTGACGGTTTTCTACCTCTAGGCAACCATCCACGATCTGCGACGCCTGGTAGCGAATGCTGCCGGGCGGACGTGCGTTTTGCATCTGCGTTGTGCCGGATACTGAAAAAGAAAAAGCCCGCCGATGAGGGCGGGCTTCTCCATGATGAAATCAGTAGTTAGGCGCTCTTCTTCTTGGCGGAATGATTTCGTTCCGACGGTTTGCTATTACCTCGATCGCCGCTCCGGCCTTGATTGAGCCAGGCGGAAAGAATGATCGCCGCTTTTTCGGGGCATTGCTCCACGAGTTGCGCCGTCTTCTCTTTCAGAAGCTGAAGGTAAGCACGGTCGCTTTTCCGAGCGGTGTTCATGCAATGCCGAGCTGCTTATTGTCCGTGTTCGGATCGGTGTTCTCCTGAATCTCGGAGATCGCTTCCTCGGGCACTTCACCCATGAAGACTTCGTCGTCGATCAGCGAGAAGGCGTACCATTTGTTGCCCATGCGCTGATAGAGAACTTCAACCGTAGCGTCCGTAGCCTGTTGTTTCCGAGTCGTGTGAGCCATCTGCGATCCCTCCCTGGATACATAGTGCTTATCGACGTCGGCCCTCCGAATTTAACGGGAATAGTTTGCCGTCTAGCGGCCCCGCCTTAGCGGCAGAAATTTCCTACCATCCGAAGGATGTCATCAAGGTCCGCGGGTTTCTTGATGAAACCCTCAACCATCGGCCGGACCTGTTCTGCCATCGTTCCGGTGAGTGGCGCGGCGGTCAGCACCAGGATGGGAAGCGAGGCGACCACGTCGGCCTGTTCGCGGTGGAGTTGCTTCAAAAACTCCAGCCCGTCCATTTCCGGCATGAACATGTCGAGCAGGATCACGCACGGTTTTCCGATCTCTCCGAGCCTCTGGAGGGCTACCTTTCCGTTCTCCGCAACGTAGGTCTCATACCCTTCGCTGGATAGCAGTTCTGCGAGACTCTCGCGGATCACTTCGTCGTCTTCGACAATCAGGACTGGTTTATTGATTTGAGACAAGGCGTACCTCCTGCCCAGGGACCGAGCGTTGCCGTATAGGGAAAATTACCCGAAAAGTCGATCCTTTTCCTACAGCAGTGTCTAGCAGGGGTCGTGTCTTGCTGCGTTAAGCCGCCTTTTTACGCGCGGTGATTTCGCCGCTCTCCAGTTCGTCGTCCAGGTCTTCTTCCAGGAGGTCGAGTTCCTCGTCGTTTAGAGCCCGCGCTTGTGTCGCCGGTTGTGCCAGCGAACCGCGTGAGATCAACTTGAAGAATCGGCTGGTGCCGCCCGAGGCGGTCTGATCTTGGTGGAGGAAGGCGAGACCTTTCTCATCGAATTTCTCAAAGAATTCGTCCCAGGAGATCTCCTGAAGCTTGTGCTCTCCGCGGTATCCCGGGAAATCGATTCTGAGCAACCCCGGATCGTGACCCCTTCCGGTCTCGATCACTTTCGAAGGTTTGCCTCCACGTGCTTCAGCCCAATTCCGAATTTCATTATGGTCGATCGTAACAGCTGATTTGGATTTCATGCCGTGAGGGGATGCAAATGAAGTTCCGCAAGGTGTCAGGCGGCTTTGTTCAGCGTCATGGTTTGACGGACCTCTTCGGCGGCTCGAAGGCCGCTGGCAATCGCTCCTTCGACGGTGCCTCGTTCCACGCCCACGGCGGTCGCTTCTCCTGCGAAGAAAAGGGTGTCTTCGACTGGGCGGCTGAGCTCCGCCTGATGGTCATATCCGCCGGCCTTCACGTAGCTGTAGGCCCCCTTGGAATAGGGGTCGGTCTGCCAATTGTGCATGTAGACGAAATCGAGCTGTTCTCGGATCTTGGGCTCAGGGATCCGCATTGCCCGCGAGAGCGACGCGATGGCCCGATCCAAGATAGCCGCGCCGGTCAGCTGAGAGAGCTTCGCCGCGGTCGGGCCGCCAGTCCAAGCTACCAGACGCGGAAGGTCGATAGGGTAGGTGGTCCACCAGGTGGGAAACTCCTGTTCGGGGTCATGAAGGAATCCGAGGTCTGGAGCGACTTTCGACTTCCAGAAGGCTTCTTCGAACTCGAAGGTCGCCTTGATCACGCTACCCATTTCGATTGAGTCAAACGCCCGCGCTTTACCGGGCAAGGCTGGTGCGAAGGGAAACGACTTCAAGATCGAGACAGGGAGGGTAATGACCACGCTTCGTGCCTCGAATACGACGTGTCCCTCGCCGCCCCGCACGCGGGAGATGACTTGGACCGAGCCCCGCTTCCATCGAATCTCGAGTGCTTCGGTACTCAGGAGCAGGAGCTGTCGCGAGGAGTCAGCGGAATCCCGTAGAACCTCGGCCAAAGCGGAATATCCCTTCGAAGGACGCCCTAAGTCGCGTGCGCCAGGTTCGCGAGACTGGGCTTCCGTGGTAGCGAGTGCACGTTGGTCAATCAGCGAGGAGTCAGCGGCATAAAATCCTTCAACATATGCGAGTACGGGCTTCTTTACCTCTTCTGGCAGATCGGATCGTGCTTCGAGGAACTCAGTGAACGGGCGCTCATCTTTCGCTTCGGACAGTTTCGAGAACACTTCGTCGATGCGCTTCCAGAAATCGGGAGTGGCTTTGAGCCCTGGCTCCGACCGGGTCCACTGAGAC
>CAYOWB010000176.1:4515-4799 GCA_964407515.1 uncultured Bacteriovoracaceae bacterium | reverse complement strand
TTTGCCGCGCTTTTTCATCCACTGGTGAAATACGCCCCGCTGCATGGAATGGATTTCATTCCGGCCGACGTCAGGCGTGTCAATGTCTCCCGGGATTCGCCATGAATGAACTCCGCGCCCAGCTCGATCGGAAGTACATCTCCATTCTCGGTGTCCACTGACTTCACGCGTCCGCCGATCCGGTCTCTGGCCTCAAGGATTTGCACCCTCAGACCATGCCGGGTGAGAGACTCCGCGGCGGCGAGCCCCGCCATTCCAGCTCCGATGACCAGTACGTCGCACTG
>CAYOWB010000176.1:0-4401 GCA_964407515.1 uncultured Bacteriovoracaceae bacterium | reverse complement strand
GAGTGTTCGGGCCGTGCTCCACACGTTGTACGTGGACATGAACTCGTTCTTCGCCTCCGTCGAGCAGGAGAGGGATCCTGCCTTGCGCGGTAAGCCGGTCGCCGTCGTGCCGCTCATGGCTGATACGACGTGCTGTATCGCGGTCAGCTATGAGGCAAAGGCGTGCGGAGTGAAGACGGGGACCCGTGTCGCCGAGGCCAAGAAGCTCTGTCCGGGGCTGATTCTCATTCAGGGACAGTATCGGGAGTACACCCGGTATCATCACGCGATCGTCGATGTGGTCGAGTCCTGCCTTCCGGTGGAAGCGGTTCTTTCCATTGATGAGTTGGCGTGTCGCCTGACGGGCAGTCAGACCGCGGTATCGGCGGCAGAAGCGTTGGCGATGGGAGTCAAGCGTGAGATTCGTGAGAAGGTCGGCTCCACGCTCCGGTGCTCAATCGGACTTGGACCGAATCGCTACCTCGCCAAGATCGCGAGTGACATGATGAAGCCGGATGGATTGACTGTGATTCGGCCCTGCGATCTTCCGGATATTCTGCTCTCGTTGAAGCTGAGGGACTTGCCTGGGATAGGGGCGAAAATGGAAGCGCATTTAAATGAGCGACGTATCTACACCATGAAGAAGCTGCTCTCGCTGAACGCACCTCAGCTCCGGCAAGTATGGGGAAGCATCCAAGGGGAGGAGCTTTGGCACCTGCTCAGAGGGCATGAACTCGGTGAAGTCGAAAGCGAGCAAAAAAGCATCAGCCAGTCTCATGTACTGCCTCCTGAGGAAAGAAACCCTACGGATGCGCTGAGTACTTTAAAGCGCCTAGTTGCCAAGGCGGCCGCGCGTATGCGCCGGGAGAAGTTCTATGCTTCCGGGATCGAAGTCGTCGTGAGGTTCAGGGACCGCTCAAGTTGGAAGAAGCACATGGGCGTCGTGGAGACGCAGGACACGCTGGCATTTCTGGATGCACTTGTGAGCGTTTGGCCGGATCTGCCGAAGGGCGCTATCTTCGGTGTGGGAGTTGTCCTGACGGGGCTGGTTCCTGAAAAATTTCACACGCCTTCGTTGTTTCAGGATACGCGTCGGGAACAAGTATCCTCGCTGATGGATCAAATTAATGAACGGTTTGGCAAGGATGCCCTACATTTCGGCGCGACCCACTGGCGACTTGGAAAGCCGCCTTCGAGGTGATCGATCCGTCCTTGTCCTGAGCACGAAATCAGCTGAAAATAGACGAATGAGCACGACATCTGAGACCCCGGATACCTGGCGGCGTTGTAACAGTTGCAAGAAGCCGATTTCGTATGGTGCCCTATACTGGGTCTGCAATGTTTCCACCTGTAATCGGAAGCGAACCGGGCTGGTGTTCTGCACGGTATCTTGCTGGGATGCGCATGTGCCGCTCATGAATCATCGCGAAAGCTGGGCAGAGGAGCGTCGCGCACCCTCTAAAGAAGAATGGGCCCGGGTACTTTCGGGCGAGGACAAGCCCGCTCGTCGGCGCGCGGCCCCGGAGGCGCAACCTGAGACGGTGCAGCCTCCGACACAGGCAGAGGCACCTAAAGTGATTCTGAGAAGAAAGCGCGAGGAATGACGCGGCTTACTTCATCGCGGCGTAGACGCGATGAACGTCGTCGTGCTCGTCGACGGAGTTCAAGAAGTCGGCGACTTCCTTCTTCTGCTCGTCGGAGAGTTCAGTGAACGACTTAGCAATATAACTGAGCTCCGACAGCGTGACGGTCCAGCCTGACTGAGTCAGTGCTTTGGAAACGGAGTCGAGGTCCGTCGGGTCAGAGAAGAAGCGTGCGCCTGTGTGTCCGGCCGGCACTTCTTCCGCTTCCAGCGGCTCAACGTTCTGGGCGCCGGCTTCGATCGCCGCGCCTTCTATGTCGATTCCAGCTTTGGGCAGAGTCGCTTCCACGACGCCGAGGCGGTCAAACTGCCAGGTCACGCTGCCGATGGAACCGAGCTGTCCTTTTCGGAACAGGACACGGATGTCCGCCGCGGTGCGATTCTTGTTATCGGTCAGACATTCGACGATGACAGGGACTTTGTGTGGAGCGAAGCCCTCGTAAGAGACGGTTTCATACACGACTTGTTCATCGAGGAGTCCCGCTCCCTTCTTGATGGCGCGTTCGATGGTATCACGGGGGACGGAGGCTTTCTTGGCTGCCTCGACGCCCGCGCGGAGCCTTGGATTGTTATCCGGGTTCGGATCACCCACCTTCGCAGCAACCGTGATTTCTTTTACCAACTTGCTGATTAACGCCCCGCGCTTGCTCGAGTTCGAGACGCGACCGGCGTGTTTCCATTGTGCTCCCATGCGTTCCTTATAGCCGAAAACGGAGGGGCGGTCTCACAAAAAGGTGGCCCCCACCTTATGGTATAGCAGTGCGTCATCCTGTCTAGGTGTTTGTCCGAAGCCAGGTCCCGAGGCGGCGGTCGGTTCCGGAAATGTGCTTCAGAAGCCAGGAGCGGAGGAACGTAAAAACTTCGGTCGAGAGAAGAGAGCCGCTTTGGAAGCTTTGGGCGAACTCCGTGACCTGCTTGCGGAATTCATCGTGCTCCCTCACGTGCTCGTTCATGTGGGGATAAGCCTGCGCTTTCATGATCTGTTCCTCCGTTTGGAGGTGATAGCCGCTGTAGTCGAGCAGGTCTTTGATGTGTACCAGCATCTGGCTTTTCTGGATGCCGGACTTTTTGCCTTCTTCGATCGCCGACAGGATCTCGACGAGATTCCGGTGTTGCGAGTCTACGGTGTCGTGGCCGATGGCTAGCTTGTCATCCCACTTGAACATGGGGTCATTATACTCGAACGCCCCCGGGATCGTCGATCCCGACTGTCGGCTCAGAGGCGGTAAGAGACGCCGGTGTGGAATACCATCGCGTTCGTGCTGAATTCGCCGTTCACGGTGGGGGTGCCGGTCGTACTGAGTGTCGACGTGCCGTTACCTTTGGCGAAGCTGTATTCCAGCGCGCCGTCGAGTTCCAGCTTGCCCTCCATGAAGTGCGTGCCAGCGCCGAGAGTCATCGTGTGCCCTTTGCCGGGCGAGGCGAACGTGATGCGGGCGCGCTCGGAAGGAGTGACCTGCGTCGTCAGGACATAACCGGCACGCAGGGTTGTCGTGGGGGTAAGTGTAAACTCCGCACCCAGCTTGTAGTTGCTTTGATTAGTCCAGCCTTGCTCGATGGGGCTGAGTGAACGAGCTCCGAGCGTCGGGAGAGAAAAAGTGCCGTTCAGGCTCAGACGCTGATTCACCGAATACTGGGTCCAGGTGTACTCCGGAATCAAACGAAGGCGCTTTTCCATGAATGACATGAAGCCGCCGAGGGTAATCTGATGTGGGAACTCGTTGATAGCCTCCGCAGTGCTCTTCACAGGAGCAGTCGGAGTCGTGTTCACGGCACTTCCTTCCGTCTGTGCGGAAAGATTGCCCTTCGCAATGAAGGAGATGGGCGTTCGCCAGGTTGCACCCAGTCCCCACAATCCTTCCCTCTGAGTGTACTGCGCACCAAGCCGGAACCCGTTGTAACGAGTGGTCCTTAGATCGGTGAGGTCCAATGCGGTCAAATGTTTACCCGCTGGGCTGGCAGGAATGTACGAAACCGATCCCAATTCGGCCTTCACCATCGCCATACGCCAGGCGAGACCCACGCGGAATTCTTCCGTGATCCCGTAACCCGCGCCGACAGAGACCTCTGTGATCTGCAAGCTCGCTTTGATCGCGGGCTTCAGGGTAAACGAGGTATCGTAGTCCGCTGTGGCGAAATCCACGTCCTTGAACTCGGATTTCGTTCCACCGGCGACGTAGACGCCCGCGCCAATGCCGAGACGTTCTATCGGCTGATAGCTCAGGAAGACGCCGCCGATTGGAGAGAACCCCCGGTTGCCGTCCACGATCGTACTATTGGTGAGAGGGCCGCTGAACTGGCTGAAAGTAGGCGTGAAGGCGCCGGACATCTGCAGTCCCCGGCTCAGCGCGAGACCGGCAGGATTGAAGTACAGCGACTGGGCGTCGTTCGCAATCGCCGAGGCGGCACCCGCGACGCCAGCGTAGCGCCCGGACCAGAAGATGGACTTCTCGTAGCCAGCAGCTAAGGCCGAAGCACTCGTGAAGGTCGTAAGCGTGGACAACAGAATTAGGGATCTTTTTTGGAACGTCATCGGAATTGCTTCTCCTTTGGTTTCTCCCGAAGCTGCCATCGATTGGCATCCGGTAAAAGCAAATCGTTCCGGGAAAGTGAGCCACGGGGTGTTCTCTTCGCACTGGCGCGTATGCGTTTTCGCGCTTCACCCAAGGGCGCGGGCAAGGTATCGTGGCGGCACCCATGCTTTACGAAGTTCTTCGCAATCGCTTCGGTTTTCAGGCGTTTCGGCCGCATCAGGAGGCTATTTGCCGGGCGGTCGCGGA
>CAYOWB010000175.1:5358-7746 GCA_964407515.1 uncultured Bacteriovoracaceae bacterium | reverse complement strand
TGCTTGCCGCCTTCCCGGAGCTCCTCGGCGGCATCCTCATACCCGCCCTGCCGAAAGAGCCGGTCCGATTCATGATCTGACATCCGGGCCGAGGCGCAGCCGACGAGGCTGAGCGCCACGACAACGGCCACGGTCGGCGCGGCTCGTCTGAGCCACCGTCTCATAGACCGACGCTACGCTTGCGGTACTTCTTGCGGATTTCACGCTCCTCGGTGCAATCGATCGTCGACTCCTCGAGGTTCGTGAGATTCATCGTCAGCTTGTAGTAAATGTACTTATCGTTTCCGACCTGCTGGACGTTCGTCGCCAGAGCACCGCTCAGGATGTAGTCGGCGCCCACCTGCTTGCCACGCTTCTTCTGGGTATGGCCGGAAACAGCTCCGCCCTCGTTGTACTGATACTCTTCTTCGAGAGTCTGACGTTCCGTCTTATTGATGAAGCGGACCTTGCCCGACTTGATCAGCGCTGTCCGGATCTTGTCCGTCAACGAAACGGTGTCGATATGCTCTTCCGTACGGTTCGCGACCTTCTCGACGACTACCACCGGCGGCTTCGCGGCATTGGCGACATGCCCGCAGGCGACCATCGCTTTGATGACGGTATCGGCCATCTGCTGCATGTCGGCCTCATTAAACTTATCGTCCAAGAGAACCACCTTCGTCGGGTCGTCGTACTCACCCTTCGTGAACGCCTTCGGTCCGCAACCAGCGGCCGAAAAGGCGACCGCGATCAACAGGGAGACTGCAATCAGGGAATGGCAACGCAGGGTATAGAAACGCATGAAGGTGTCCTCTCTTTGTCTATCCTTAGAATTGTTCGCATCCATTTCGAAAATGCAAGACCCTTCGATCTAGGCTACTCTCAGAACATGGCTTGGCGATGCTTCACGGCTCTATTGGCCGCGGCTCCGTTGACGATGTCCCTTTCGGGTCCTTGGACATGGGCCGCGGAGCCCTCCGAACCGCCGGTCGCTCCTTCCAGCGTCGGCTCCGCCAGGATCACGGACGCCGAGGTTCTTTGGAATGACGCGCGCTCCGCTTTCGAGAACAGCCGCCATGACCGGGCAGTCATTCCACTGCAGCGGCTCATCGAACGCTATCCCGCGACTCCGCACTACACCGAAGCACACCGCCTGCTCGGCGCGGCGTTCCTGCAAAAGGGACAGCCCGCTCGCGCCATCCGTCCCTTGCGCTACTTCACGGATGCGAAGAACATGGCCCCGGAGGCAAACACAGGCCGCCTGCTTCTGGCGCGTGCTTATCTCGACCTTAAAAAAGGGCACGAAGCGTTTCTCACCGCTACCGAAGTCGTCCGTGCTACTTCGGCGACCGGCTTTAAAGACCCAAAGGGCCCGGTCTGGCTCGCTGAAGCGCTTCTTCTTAAGTCAGAAGCGCTCCTTCTACTGAATCGTCACCTGGAGTCGGAAGCCTCGATTGCCGATGCTCGATCGGCACTCTCGAAACTGACGGACCCCGGCATCCTGCGCCCGCTCCAGGCGCAGCTGGCTTCGGTGAGCCTGCGTCACCGGAACGAAGTCTGCAAACGCCTGCCGGGAAGAGGCAAGATGAACGAAGGTCAAGCGCGCGACCAATACCTGCGACGCGGCACCTGCCTGGTGGAGGCCGCACTCGAATACAAGTTCACGCTCCAAGCGGAAAACCCCTACTGGTCCAAACGCGCCGCAGCCGACCTGATCGAGGGCTTTCGACTCTACGCCCGCGCCTGCTCCGAGCCTCCGCTACCTCCCGGCAGAAGAACTGCTGCTCAGAAGAAGCGGTACCGCGTCGAATTGGCGCAGCTGCTCCAAGGTGACTTCGAGGCCAAGCGGGCGCAATTGCTGGACTTTATAAACACCTGGAAAGAAGAGCTTCACAGGACAACCGATCCGGAGATAAATAGCCTGGTACAGCAGCTTACGGATATTCGTCCTTAAGAGGAGCCCTCATGTCACCTTCTCAGGCTGACCCGCTTCATAACGCAGCCAGCACGGCCGCACTCCCCCACGCTTCCACGATCGAAGGAACAGCGATCAAGAAACGGATTGCGGATCAGATCCAGAAGAACCGACGTGCCGTTGAGGAATGGTTCGCAAGACACGCGCGCCAGTTTCCTCCGATGTTTTACAGCTCCGTGGACCTTCGTGACTCGGGACACAAGATCGTTCCGGTCGACAGCAATCTCTACCCGGCCGGCTTCAACAACATCTGCCCGGACGATCTACGTAACGCCTCGAAGGTCGCTCTCGAGAAGCTTCGCGAATTCACCGAACGCAAGGAGCTCCCCGCTCCGGCACGGATTCTGATCATTCCGGAATCACATACCCAGAACCTGCATTACGCCGAGAACCTCTTTTTTCTCCTGCGCGTATTCTCGGAAGCGGGCCTCGAT
>CAYOWB010000175.1:4313-5330 GCA_964407515.1 uncultured Bacteriovoracaceae bacterium | reverse complement strand
TACACTCTCTCCCGAAGCACCGATCTCCCTTCAGACCTCCAGCGGAAAGACACTGTCGGCGCATCCCGTTCAGATCAACGACGGCCTGCTCACTGCAGGCGACTTCACGCCGGACATCATTCTTCTGAATAACGATTTCTCAGCAGGTTACCCAAAGGAATTGGACCACCTGAAGCAGCCCGTTCTCCCGAGCCACATCCTCGGCTGGCACTCCCGAAAGAAGAGCGAACACTTCCGCTTCTACAACCAGCTCGCACGGGAATTCGCGGATCTCATCGCGATCGATCCTTGGCTCATCCAGGTCGACACCGAGGAAGTCGACGAAGTGGACTTCAACGAAGAGGTCGGAACAGATCGCGTCGCCGAAGCTGTCGAACGGGTCCTTTCACGTACGCAACAGGCCTACCACGCTCACCAGATCGATCGGCGGCCCTTCGCCTTCGTGAAGAACAACGCCGGAACCTACGGCATGGGAATCATGGTCGTACACTCCGCCGAAGAGCTGCAGCACATGAACCGACGCACGAAGAACAAGATGAGTGTCGGCAAGGGCAAGAAACACATCGACAGTGTCGTAGTCCAGGAAGGGGTGCCGACCGCGACTCTTGTGGATCGCCTGGCAGCCGAACCAGTGATTTACCTGCTGGGCGACACGTTGATCGGTGGATTTCTGAGGACAAACACCGAGCGGGGAGTCGAGGACAATCTGAATTCCGCAGGCATGGTGTTCAAGAAACTATGCATGTCCGATCTGCAACAGGGCTGGTCGGATGCGGACGAGGCCGAGCCGGAACCGGTCCTAGAGTTGGTCTACGGATCGATTGCACGGATCTCCGCGCTTGCGACCGGCATGGAGCTCGCCGAGCACCTCCGCGTGAAACGCCTCGAAGTCTGAATTCGAATCAGGACCGGGCGACCGGCAGGGTCAGCTCAAAGTGGAAGGTCGAACCCACGTTATGTTCGCTCTCAACACCGATCTGTCCACCCATCAACTCCACGAGCCGCTTGCTGATCGAT
>CAYOWB010000175.1:3344-4303 GCA_964407515.1 uncultured Bacteriovoracaceae bacterium | reverse complement strand
CCGCCGTACCTGCGAGTCAAAGAGGCATCGACTTGCGCGAACTTCTGAAACAACATACCGATCTTCTCTTCAGGAATTCCGACGCCGCTATCGATGACCTGGAACACCAAGTGCACCGAGTCCGGGCCTCGTGGCTCCGCCGCCGCCTCCAGTCGGACAAACCCCTGCTGAGTGAACTTCAGCGCGTTGCTCACTAGGTTCATCAGAATCTGTTTGATCTTACCGGAGTCACCCACAAGCATTCCGAGAGTGGAAGCCGGCGGCACCACCTGAAAGCGGAGCCCCTTCCCGGCAGCCAGCGCAGCGTAGGCCTTGGCTACCTCATTCATCAGCTGCGGAAGATCGAAGGGCTCGGCGACGAGCTCCAACTTCCCGGCCTCGATCTTGGTGAAATCGAGAACGTCATTCAGAAGATGCAGCAGTCGTGCGGAAGACGCCTGCACTGTCTCGACGTAATCCTTCTGGCGCGCATCGAGTTCGGTGGTAGCCAGGAGATCCGTAAACCCGATAATCGAGTTCATCGGCGTCCGGATCTCATGACTCATCACCGCTAAAAAGTCCGTCTTCGCCCGGTTCGCGGCATCCGCCTGCACCATGGCGGCCTGAAGCTCCTCCGTACGCTCTGTCACCTTGCGCTCAAGCACTTCATGGGTTCGCTTCAGCAGCGTGATATCCCGCATAATACAAAGAACAGCGGTGATCTTTCCTACTGAATCGAAAACGGGGGACAAAGAAACCCCGAACCAGATCTGACGATCCGACACCTTCACTTGCACTTCCCGATGCATCGTCACCGCTTCCCTGACGGCACTGTCCAGAACCGTGTCGAACGTATTGGATAGCTCGAGCGGGAGCATGTCGCGGACCGGCCGCCCCACCACCGGGGCCTCCGACACCAGAAGATTTGAGAAGAACTGGGTCGCGCGCGCGTTGGCGAACCCCACGGTCCGATTCAAATC
>CAYOWB010000175.1:3015-3311 GCA_964407515.1 uncultured Bacteriovoracaceae bacterium | reverse complement strand
GTCCGCGAGTGTCCGATAACGTGTCGCGGCCTCTCTCAAAACCATCAACGTTCGCCAGGAAGAGAGTTGCCGAAGATACAACACCCCGATCAGCAGCTGAATCAGCAGCACGCTTCCCAATGGCCCCATGCGATGCGGCCAGGCGGATCGGCGCCAATCCGCGACACCCATGGAGATCGCCAAGCGGTCACCCTCTCGACCGGTGTCACCAGCCCTAATCGGCGCGGCAACGGAGATCTGCGGATTGGGATGCAACCTCCGAAACACCAATCCATCCAACCGCACCTCGGAAACCC
>CAYOWB010000175.1:0-2967 GCA_964407515.1 uncultured Bacteriovoracaceae bacterium | reverse complement strand
CGGATTCCCTCGAACTCACCAGTACGACATCCCGCCCTGCGCGTCTCCCGATCAGAGCAACCCAAGCCAAGCCCGGCCCGCGCTTTCGAATGTCACGCATCTTCTCGTGCAGTACACGGTATCCAGGCGAAGTCTGGTCGTTGGGCACCCCCCTCAACGTGGCCACGAGCGAGCCGTCGAACGACGCACCCAGCATCGACATCTCCTGCTGCAAAGACCGGCGAAACTCCTCGAAGACAAGACCACTGCTCTTGTCCACTGCCACCCATCCCAACACAATGAACCCCAAGGCGACACTCGCCCAACGGTGCATGCGTGGACGAAAGAGGTCGATCCCGGCGACCCTCGCCTCAAGGGCTACCAGCTTGTAAAAGTAGATCCAGACCAGAAACGCCACCAGAAGCGCGAGCCCTGTCTGAAACACCTCAACCGGCATCCCGATCGTGGCACAGAATAGACCCCGATCAAGGCTCCCTCCTGGGAAGACCACGGAAGACCCTGGCGCGAGCCTGCAAACTCCATACAGGCACATGGCAAGGCCCGCGAAAGTCAGCCATCCTCGAATCTCGCCGCTTCGCCTGTCCATGACGACAAGAGAAACCCCGGCCCAAAGCGCCGCGGGCAATCCGATTCCGTATCGAACCGAGGTGCTGAGCTCCGGCAATCCAAAGAAACCGCCGACCCCTCCGAGAAGAAAAGGCACCACGAGTGTCCAGCGAGAGACCCGACGTCCAGTGGTCACCTCCCAGTTGACCCGAGCGAATTCAAAGAGAAACAAAAATGAAAGTGCCACGAGATCGATGCGTAAAACCTGAAATCCAGGCCCTTCTCCGAACAGAAGGGCAAGCATCTCGAACCACTCACCGAACCCGTGAAGGACAGAAAAGTAAGCAAGCCAGCGCCAGTGCCGAAGTGCCGGGCGAGTCGCCACGGCCGTGAAGCTCACCACTCCGAGCAGGAGAAAAGCGCTGCCGTAGATGAAGAAGACGTAGTCGAGCTGGTTGTAAAAAAATTCAGCCACCGTCATTGCGCCCCATCCGCCGTCTTGCTTTTCTCGCCATCCTGCGTTATTCGGATGGCATCGCCCTATGAAACGACTTAAAGAATTCCTGAAGCAGATCCTGAAATCGCGCTCTCAGCTCGCGTTAGCCTAAGCTCAAAGGCTTAACGGGACGCCAGCCGGATCACTCGCGAATCCACATCGAAGACCATCACCGTGCAGTCTTGCTCGGGCATGTCCTCATCCGGGTTGGTGAACTTTCCCTTCACCCGATAGACGAGTTCATTCACCGAGTCTACCGCCTCGTTCTTCCGAAAGCGATCCAAGAGCGCGCACACCTCTCGGGCTCCACCCGCCGCTTCCACGAAGCCATCTGAAATCAACGCCAGCCGGTCGTCCGGTTGCAAAGCCATCTCCACCTCAAGGCTGCCCGTCGGAAATCCCGAAGACCGAGTCAGCGGCGCACCTTGTGAAGACAGTTCACGGAATGGCTCATCCTTCGGACTGTAGAAGGCGCAGGACGTCCCGAGATTCAGATACTTCAGCGAAAGATCCTTCCGGCTGACGACGCCATAGAACAGAGAGAACCGATCCTTCTCATTCAGCGTCATCGCGAGCTCACGATAGATGCTCCGGACGGTATCCGCGCTTGATCGGACTTCCTCGATGGAAAGCTTCATCGCGACCTTCATCAGAACCGACATGACTGAGCTGCAAAGTCCGTAGCTCGAGGAATCCGACATCATGATCGAGAACCGCGAGCCGTCACGCGAATCCGCGATGTCAAAATAGTCGCCGCCCGATCGCAGCCCGGCCAGATACCGGCTCGTCACCTTGAAGCCCTTGATATCGGGAAAACGCACAGGGAGCTTCCCCTTCTGGAGCCGCTCGGCGAGCTGAAGGTCTTCCTTCAATCCTTCCAACAACTGCTGGAACGAAGTGTTCATGTGCGACACTTCTTCCCACATCAGAATCTGCCGATACCGGCTCAACTTGCTGACAATCTCCAACGGCCGGAACGGATAGACCAGAATGTCATCCACCTTGCCCTCGAGAAACGCCGTCGGAACAGGATCGCTGTCGCGGACAATCAGGAACACCGCCTTTCCCTTCCGAGTCAGGGACGTCAGCATCTGATCGACCTCTGTGGACGTGCCAACCAGAAATACGATCTGAGAGCTCTCAGCCGGAGCGCTTCCCGCGAACACAGCGACCTCGGGCATACCGAACGTCGCGTTCGCAAGTTCCCTCGTCCATTCCTTTTCCGTTGCTTTATCCACTGCCTGAACCGTCAAATTCAGGATCATTGCGTAGCTCCTTGTTGTCCCGTTTAGAATGCCCTGATCTGATACTGAAGCATGAGGCGCGTATCCCTGACGTCATGATAAGAAGCGCCGATCTCCTCACTGAACCAAGCGAGGGAGAAGTCCGCCGTCTTCTTCCTCAAACCAAGCCCGGCCGAAGGGTAACCACCGCTCCAACCGCCTCTCAAAAAGAACTGATTCCTGAAGGAGAACTCAATCCCTCCGGCAGCACGGCCGAAGATCGACTCCTCGCTGACGTTCGTGATGTCCCGATACTCCACCACGACATTGAAAAACGCTCCCCCGCCGAACTTCGGCTGGATACTGAGCGAGGCATCGAAACTCATCGGCTCGTCAGCAGGACGTCCGGGCGAGTTCTTAGCCAGGGGAAGTATGCTTGCCATCGTGTACTTGGCGCCGAAGACGTTCCGCGCGACAAAGTTGAACGAAGGCAAATAGGCCGTCGGAAACGTCAGAGCGAAGCCGACATTGTGCGAGAGCGCACCGCCCTGGGGAAGCAGTTGATTGTAGCCCATCGGCTCGGTCCCGTACGGGACCGTGACGTCGCCCTGTGCTTTGTTCACCCAATGAAGCGCGTAACCGAGCCGTACCACCCCTGAAGCCAGGCGTAAGCCCCCGCCCACCGCAGGCACCACCTGATAC
>CAYOWB010000174.1:6612-7748 GCA_964407515.1 uncultured Bacteriovoracaceae bacterium | reverse complement strand
CCGCCCGACGCGAACGACATGAGTCAGATCATGAGCACGCAGCCGAGCGAGTTCTGGGGCACGGCCGTGGACAGAACGCGCATCCGCCCTTCGCGCTTCGTCGGGACCTCCAACAAGATGTCGTTCATCTCGACTTCGAATGTTCGCATCTACAAGGACTCCCCCGAGAGCGACTTCCAGAAGGTCATTTACGAGATGCAGGAGGACCGCTCCGAGGACAAACTCGAAGGAACATCCGTCCTGACCAAAATCGCCTCGCCCAACGCCTTCGAGACCGAGAAGGATGAGAAGTCCGACAAGATGCGGAAGACCTATCCGCTCCTGGCAGGCGTGAAGAAGATCCGCTTCCGCTACTACCGGAAGGAAAAGGACCGTTGGGAAGACCGCTGGGACAGCGATCATCCCGATTACAAAGACACGTATCCTGACATGATCGAAGTGACGATCGAAGTGGTCGGCCCCAGCCGGCTGCGTTTCGAGGGCGTTTACAAAATGAAACCGGAGGTGCCCCTGCGTGGAATCAACCCCAGCACCTAAAACACCCCGGAGGCAGAAGAACGAGTCGGGAATCGCGCTCTTCATGGTGCTAGCGGCCATGACCGTGCTCGCCGTCCTCGTGACCGAGTTCACCTACGTAGCCCAGGTGAACCAACGCCTAGCCTTCGACGGCCTCGACCAAGTCAAAGCGCTCTACCTGGCCAAGAGCGGATTCAAGATCTCTCTACTGCGCCTGAAGGCCTATCAACAGGTCAAAAAGCAAGTCGGCGGAGGCGGCGGCGGGAAAGAAGGCGGAGGCCCCTCCATCGTTCCCAAGCAGACCCTGGAAAAGATCTGGAGCTTTCCGTTCATGTGGCCGATTCCCAAGATCGCGGGCATGAGCCCCGGCGACAAAGAACGGATCGAGAAGTTCGAGAAGAGCACCGGGCTGGACGGCAGCTTCACGGCGGTCATCGAGTCCGAGTCGTCCAAGTACAACCTCAACTCCATTCTCGAGACCTTCCAGCCGAAGGATGACAAGAAGGGCCCCAAGAACCCCGGCGACCCTAAAAGCGCCGACGATGACGAAGAAGAACTGCCCCCACCCGGGCCGCCCCCGACTCCGACTCAGGGCGTGACGGGACCGACAGGCTTCAGCC
>CAYOWB010000174.1:0-6602 GCA_964407515.1 uncultured Bacteriovoracaceae bacterium | reverse complement strand
ACAGGAGGGCCTCGCGCACTACTTGCGGACCCTCCTCGACACCAAGATGCAGGCCGACCCTGATTTCGCTGCTGAGTATCGTGACCTCAAGATCGAGGAGCTGGTCGATCAGATCGCAAGCTGGGCGGATCCGGGACACGAGCCGAAAACCTCCACGGGCCATGAGACCATCAGCCACAAGAGGGCGCCCTTCTACTCGCTTTCCGAGCTGCACATGATCCACGGAATGGACGACACCCTCTACAACCTGTTCTCGCCCGCGCTCACCGTGAGCTACACGCAAGGGATCAACATCAATACGATGCAGGAACCGACGCTTCGCGCGCTGCTTCCGGGCATCACGGACGAAGACGTCAAAGCGTTCTTCGAGCACCGGGATTCCACCGAGGAAGACCACTCCTTCAAGAAGCCGGATGACTTCTTCGCCTACCTGAAGGACAAGACGGACCTCTTCCGCCACGACGAAGCGGAAGTGAACCGCTACAAAGAGACCCTGAAGGAAAAAGGGATCCGCCTCGTTACCGATGAGCAGAATTTCAAAATCACGGTCCGGGCCCAAGTCAATCAGGCCGTGAAAACCATCGAAGCGTGGGTCACCCTGACCTCCCCCTCTTCCGCCCAGAAAACCGATCCCACCCAACCGTCCTCCCCGCCGGCCCCGAACCCGCAGGAGGGACAGCAGCCTCTTCCGGGAAAACAACCGGACGCTGGCCTGAAGGTCACATTCATGAGAGTTTTATAGAGAGGGGCACATGAGAATCCTGGGAATCGACGTTGGGACCACCAGCATCAAAGCCGTCGAACTCGAGTCAGCTTTCGGGCGCTACGAGATCCATGAACATCATGAAATCGATGTCCGTCCGGACGAGACGGCCACCGAGGCCTTACGCCGACTGATGCTCGCCCTGCCCAAAGCTCCCGACCGGATCTCCATGGCGCTCCGAGCTGGACAAGCGACGTTCCGGAACCTCGAACTCCCGACCAAGGACCGGAAGGCCATACAGGCCGGCATCGCTTTCGAGCTCGAGGATGACCTCCCTTTCCCCATCGAAGATTCGGCCTACGACTATTCCATACTCTCGCAGGCCGGTCAGAAGACTCGTGTCCATGTCGCCAGCACGCTGTCCACCCACATCGAGAACGCACTGGAGCTCTGGAAGGCCGCTGAAATCGACCCGGATTTAGTGACCACGGAAGCGTGGGCGTATCGCGTCCTCTTCAATCGGGTTTTGAGCCCTCAAGCGCAGGAAGAGCCGGTACTCTTCGTTCAGATGGGACATACCCGCACGGTATTCTACCTCCACTGGCGCGGATCGCCGATCATGTCGCGCGAGATTCCGTGGGGTGGCAGGGACCTGACCACGACGATCTCAGCCCGCTACAGCGTCCCGGTGGATCAAGCCGAACAGACCAAAATCGACAATGGCTTCGTCCTTCCCTACTCGCAGGAAGAACAAGCGACTCCGGAACAGAGGGAGTTCTCGCAGGCCATTCAAGAAGGCTTGTCGGAACTCTTCCGCGAACTGCATCAGGCCGTACTGACCTGTAAAAGTGTGACGCACCAGACTTTAGGCGCCATCTATGTGGCGGGCGGAGCCTCACTCCTCCCGGGTCTGCGTCGCCTCATTGAAGAAGAATTCGGAACACAAACCTTCCCGCTGCAGGGCTTGAGCTCCATCACGGCATCGGGCGTGACCTATTCGGAGCAGTCCGACACGGAGTTCGTGCTCGCCTCCGCGCTGGCCCTTTGTCAGGTCGGAGCGGAACGTAATGCCGCCATCAATCTCCGTCGCGGCCGCTTTGATAAGCAAGGGAAGAGCCGTGAAATCAACCTGCAGGCGTTGAAACGCCCGCTGGCGGCCCTCGCCCTGATTCTGGTCTGCTTCACGGCCAGCATGATCGTCCAAGGCCGTGTCTACCGCGCCAAGGTCAAGCAGGCCGATGCGCAGCTTGAGAAAGGCATCCGCTCATTCTTCGGGCAGATCTCGTCGAGCGGCGTTCGCAACTACTTGTCCAACACGCCCTCCCTTCGGAATGCGATCAAGAAGGAACTCGACCGTGAGCGACAGCTCCGGCAGCTTCTGGGCCCCAACCCGCACTCGCCCGTCGCGTTCCTCAAGGATCTGTCTCAGTCTATCCCTCGAGACGTCGTCGTGGACATGACGCAGTTTCAGGTAGGCTCCTCGCCCGCGGATCCCTATGCTCCGACCGGCGCCGGAACCGTGACTGTCACCTTTCTCGTGGCGAATCCTCAGGTCGCCGAACGGCTCGCGGGTCTCCTGGCTCCGAAGATCGAGGGCATGCAGCGATCCAAAATGGAAGAAGTGACCGGCCCGGACGGCGGCGCGAAGCGCTGGAAGATTACCTTCTCTGGAAAGCCCTCGGAGGCCGCTTATGGAGAATAAGTCGTTTCTGTCACGCTGGTTCTCTAGCGTCGGAGAAAAACTCGCGGATCAGACCTGGTATCAACAGTTGAAAGCGAAGTGGGACGAGACCGACCCGCAGAGCCGCACCTACATTCAGGCGACCTTCGCCATCCTTCTCCTTGCCGGAGTCGCCACGCTGGTCATCGGCTCCGTCAGGTACGCGGAGTGAAGAAGGAACTCACCGAAAAGAATGAGCTGGTCACGCTGATTCAGTCGGCGACGAACGAGATGCGCCAGCTGAAGGATTCCGCTCCGGCCGGGGCTCGGACTCAGAATGGCGGCAACGGCCCCTGGGCGCCGTTCCTGGAGCAGGTCGCGACTTCGTCAGGGATCGACAAGGCGGCGCTGACTGTGGCAAACGAGAAAACCGCGCCCCAGCCCAAGGACGCGCCCAAAGAGGGTGGAACCAAGGAAACACTCATGGATGTCACCCTCAAGAAGGTGAATATCAAACAGGTCATCCGCTTCATCAACTCCCTGGAGAACGGCTCCAGGCCGGTGAAGCTACGCGCACTCAGCATCGATACGAAGAACGAAGCCACGGGGTATCTCGACGCGGTTCTTTCCATCTCGGGATTCTCCTTGGCGCAGCCCAGCTGAGCCCGCCCAGGAGAAATATCGATGTCCACGCCCCCTATGTTACAGGACGAAAAGACCCAAACGAACGTAGCGACGCAAAACGCCCCCTCCCGACTGAAGCGGATCCTCAAGATGTTCGCTTGGACGTTTCTGGTGATCTTTCTCCTGCTCTTGTTCACCCTGCTTAAACTGCCGCAGGACAAGGTCCGGGGATTCATCCAGGGAAGCATCTCCTCCGCTTTGAGCAGCCGTGGAATCACGCTGACCGCGGACGAGAGCGACCTCTCGTTAGGTTGGGGCATCTCTTACAAGATGAAAGGCGTTACCCTCGCGCCGCCGCCGCCCGCCCCGCCCTCAAAGATCGATGAAATCCGGATTTCTCCGTCCATCTTCTCTTTGCTCGTCGCCAAGCCCGGCGGCAAGATCCTGATCCGCGAAAGTGGCGGGACCCTGGAAGGCTCCTTCAGCTATCGAACCAACCAGATCGCCGTTTCGTTTGAAGCCAAGGAGATGGACCTCGGCAAGATCGGCGTGCTCGCCATGGCGGCAGGAATTCAAGGCTCTGCGGTCGTAACGGGAACCGGAACGATCCAAGGAGACCCCGGGACTCCGTCCAGTCTGACCGGCGATGTCGCCCTCGAACTGAAGAAGATCGCCATCGATGCGCAGCGCATTCAGGGCTTTTCCATTCCTCGCCTATCGATTTCGACGGGACAGCTGAACGTCCGCCTTGAAAACAGCAAAGCATTGGTGAAGACTCTGAGGCTCGGCAAACCCGGCAACGCCGAAGATGACATCACCGGCACAGCGTCCGGAGAGGTCACCCTCGGAAGACAATGGGAATCGAGCATGCTCAATCTGACCGTCCAGTTCGGACTGTCACAGAAAGTCCTGAAGTCCTTCGGCCTGATTGACGCCCTTCTGGGAGCCGGCAAGCAGCCGGATGGCACGTACTCGTACCAGCTGACAGGACCCATCGTGAGCCCGATCCCCACCCCGGTCAAAGCCAAATAACCAATCGGGGGTCCCATGAGCTTTTCCGCAAGAACGGTCGACTTGGAACTGGAGTTGACGCAGGCACTGGATCGTCATCTGGTCAACGACTCACGAGTCCCGCGAAACCTCGTTGAGTCGACGAAGTACAGCCTGCTCGCGCCGGGAAAGAGAATCCGTCCCCGCTTGCTCCTCACCTGCGCGGAGATGATCGCACTCCCCCGAGGGGCCGCCATTCCCGCAGCGCTCGCCATCGAGATGATCCACTGCTACACGCTGATTCACGATGATCTACCCTGCATGGATGACGACGACTTCCGCCGCGGACGTCCTTCCAACCACAAGGTGTTCGGCGAAGCCACGGCTCTCCTCGCAGGCGACGGCCTGATCGCCTTGGCCATGGATGCCTTCCTCGACGCCCAACCCTACGTCGCTCCTGAACGACTCATCGCTGGACTCAAGCGCCTCACCTGGGCGATGGGTCCCCGCGCCGTCATTGCCGGCCAAGTGGCCGAGCCTTTGCTGAAACCGGAATCACCGGTCTCCGACTTGCGTGCCATGCATGCGCTCAAGACGGGAGCGCTCTTCTCCGCATCGCTCCTGATTCCGAGTGATTTGGCGGGAATCGCCGAGAACAGCACTCAAGGAAACGCGATTGCGAAGTTCGCCGCTGCCCTCGGCCTCGCTTTCCAAGTCGCGGACGACCTGGAAGACGCGTCCCACGAAACCGGACCTAGCAACATCACGCACTACATTTCGGAGCACGAAGCGCGTCTGCAGACCCTCGACACGCTCGAAACCGGACAGGACGCCCTGAGGAAAGCCTGGGGGCACGCCGCGGAGCAGCTCCTCGCCATTTCCGAGGAAGTCGCCAGTAAGCTGAGGCCCTCGCCATGAAGCCGACCTTCCTCTGGGTCACCGATCCCTGGGAAACGCTGGATCATCCGAACGACACCACCCTTCGCCTGGCGCAAGAATCCCTGGCGCTCGGCTATCGAAATTTTTGGTGCGACGTCCGCTCGGTCCGATGGGATGGCCATTCGGTCTCGGCGGCTATCCATGAGTTCATTCACATCCACGGCTCGCGCCAGACATCCGCGGATTTCCGATTGAAAAAGAGCCGCGTCCAGACTCCTGCCTCCTACTCCAAGGTCGTCTATCGGACCGATCCCCCGGTTGACCTCGCGTACCTGCATCCGCTGCTGCTTCTGGATCTCGCGGCGCGGGAAAATCGACGCCGCTGCGAACTCATCAACCGCCCCGAGATCCTGTGCGGAGCAAGCGAAAAGCTAGAAGCGGGGCTCCTCATGAAGCACGGCCTCATGCCGGAAACCTTCGTCAGTTCAGAGCGAGAACCGCTCCTCCAGTTCGGACGCCGTCTCCGCCGAGCCGTTCTGAAGCCCATGCACGAGTGCCAGAGCAAAGGCGTGGAACTGCTTCGCTTCGATACTTCTGGAGCCATCCGCCACGCAGAGCGCCTGCTCAAGGACGCCTCCGACGGGTTCCAACGTCCCGTCCTGCTCCAACGTTTTCTCCCGGGAATCAGCAAGGGCGAACAACGTCTTTGGTTCCTCGATGGCCGGCTTCTGGCGGCCGCCCGAAAGCTTCCGAAAACCGGAGAGTTCCGAATCGACATGGACCGCGGTGGTTCCCTGGTCCCCACCCGCCTTTCACCCTCCGAGCTGCGCGCGACTCGGCTAATCGGGCGACATCTGGCTTCGACCGGGATCCGAATGGCGGCAGTCGACCTGATTCAAGGCAAGGCGACGGATTTTAACTTCACAAGTCCCGGATTATTGGTTCAGATGGAAGGAGTGACCGAACGCAATCTAGCGAGGAAAATCATTGAACGTCTTGCGAAGCGCCTTTAGCAAAACGGGAGTGAATCGGAGATGGGTCCGACTGGGCGTATTCTCATTGGTGGCTCTCACCACCTTCCTGTACCAGTTCGCCCGCGAAGCCATGGAAAGCTTCGCCCCCTCCTGGGTCTGCTACGTCGTCACGGTATCTCTCGCTTCTCTGTTCGGGACCGTTGTGATCGAATACGTGCTCTGGCGCTATCAGCGTTGGCGCGACTTATCCGACGCGGCCTTGCGTGAGTCCGAAGCCCTTCTTCGCGCCCTGCTCAGCGGCATTCCCGACATCGCGTGGATCAAGGACCGGGACGGGCGCTTCGTCCTCGGAAACGCGGCCATGCTGAAGGCCTGTGCCGTCGACTCACACGACCAGCTGGTTGGCAAAACAGACTTCGACTTCTGGCCGCGAGAGTTCGCCGCGAAATACCAGGCGGACGACCGCGAAGTCATACGGCTTCGCGTTCAGAAGAAGTTCGAGGAACAGCTGGTTCTCCCGGGGAACGTCCGCTGGATCGAGACGTGCAAAAGCCCCCTGTTGAATGAATCCGGCGAAGTGATCGGCACTTGTGGCATCGCGCGCGACATCACCGAACGCTATCAGATGGAGAAGGAACTGGATCGCGCACGTGAAGCGGCGGAACAGGCCAGCGAAGCGAAGAGTGAGTTCCTGGCCATGATGAGTCATGAAATCCGCACCCCCATGAACGCCATCGTCGGGTTCGCCGAACTCCTGGGTGAGTTCCCGCTC
>CAYOWB010000173.1:0-7799 GCA_964407515.1 uncultured Bacteriovoracaceae bacterium | reverse complement strand
CACTTTACGATCGCAAACCTGCATTACATCCTTCGCAATCCAGTTTACGCGGGGATCGGCTCTCCGGGAAATCAGCACACGGAAACGCCGAACCCGGGAAGCAGTTACCTGCAATCCCGGGTTCGAACAGCTTGACATTTGGCTGGGAGACCTGGATTCGAACCAAGATAAACGGAGTCAGAGTCCGTTGTCCTACCATTGGACGATCTCCCAATGATTGGTGAGAAAACCTATAACCTAATCTTTTCCAGCGTTCAAGCGGGGGCTCGAAAAAGTTCCGCTGCACTATTCCAAAAAGCGTTCGAGACTCTTCGGATCGATGCCTATGGGCATGAAAAACACGATTTTCTTCCCCGGCACATCATAAATCTCCAGGGATGGGGCCGTGACGAGCTGGTGCTGTTCCAAATACTTGGCCATGGCGGAGTAAACCTTAATCGGCGCGACTAGGAACGACGGCACCCCCTTCAAGGGAAACTCGGCGTACACTCCCCTCGCCCGGGGGTACTCGGCCACCTTGTACTTGGACTTCAAACGGGCCACGAGCTCCGGGGTCGCTCCGTCCACAATGCAGCCAGCCACGGCACGGAGCTTCTCTTCAGGGAGAGTGCCTGGCTTGTCGTAGTAGACTCCGAAGCCGAGGGTCGTTTCGATCTTGTCCTCATTCTTCAGCCGGTGAAAGACACGGTCCATCACCGGGGCGATCTTATGGTAGGCGCCCTGGTGGTTTTCGTAGACGAGCACCATGGGCCCCATTTCGCGTTCGGTCACCTCGATTTTCCGAAAAGCGCCGAAGTACCCCAAAGCGCCGAGCGTCGCTACCGTCAAACCGATCACCCCAGCGAGAACGATCCTCATCACCATGGGCAAATTCTAGCGCGCTTCCCCAGGACGAACAGCAGAAAAGCAGCGCAACGGGGCGGCGCGCGCATGAGTCCTGCTAGATGAACCAGCATGCCACCCAACCGTCTCACGCAGGAACGCAGCCCCTACCTCCAACAACATCGCAACAATCCGGTCGATTGGTACCCCTGGGGCGAAGAGGCCTTCACGCGAGCGCGCTCCGAAAACAAGCCGATCCACCTTAGCATCGGCTACTCGGCTTGCCACTGGTGTCATGTGATGGCCCACGAGAGCTTCGAGAACGGCGACATCGCGCGACAACTCAACCGTGACTTCATCAGCATCAAGGTCGACCGCGAAGAGCGCCCGGATCTCGACCAGCTCTACCAGATGGCCGGGCAAGTCTACTCCGGAAGCTCTGGCTGGCCGCTCACCGTCTTCCTCACCCCGGAGCTGAAGCCCTTTTTCGCAGGCACCTACTTTCCGCCCGAAGACCGGCACGGACGGCCGGGCTTTCCCCGCATCCTCGAAGCCGTCCGTATCGCGTATCAAGAGCAACGCGAGGCGATTCAACGAAGCGCGGACGAATTCGCCCGTGTCATTTCAAGTGGTGTTTCACTGGAATCCGCGGCGGTCCGCGCCGAGGTCGAACCGGACGAGGAAACCCTCCGCGAACTGACTTCTCGAGTATCGGACGACTACGACCCGGTGCACGGCGGCGCTCAGGGCGCCCCGAAGTTCCCCAATCCGAGCCAGCTCACGCACCTTTGGCGCGCGGGAACCCTCCTCGATCTTCCTGAGGCGCGCGACGCCGTCGTCACGACTTTGAACGGAATGGCCAAGGGCGGGATTTACGACCAGCTGGGAGGCGGCTTCTGCCGCTATTCCGTCGACGAGCACTGGCACGTGCCGCACTTCGAGAAGATGCTGTACGACAACGCGCTCCTCCTCAAGCTCTACGCCGAAGTCCTGCTGACCCGAAAAGCGCTGAACACCAACGGCATCACGCTCGACCGCGAGACCCTCTACCTGAACATCCTCGACGAGACGGCCGGCTACGTTTTCCGAGAGATGACCTCGCCCGAAGGCCTCTTCTACAGCAGTCAGGATGCTGACTCCGAAGGTGAGGAAGGAAAGTTCTACCTCTGGACCCGCGAAGAACTGCAAGCAATCCTCGACACCGACGAGTACCGGATCGCCTCCCACTTCTTCGGCCTCGACGACGGCGTGCTTTACCAGAGCAACTCACTGGCGAAGACCGCCGAGGCGGCAAACCTCTCCGAGGACGCCGCCTATCTCAGGCTTGAATCGGCGCGCCGCAAGCTCTTCGAGGCCCGCCGTCATCGGACACCTCCCGGCCGTGACGATAAGATTCTCACCCGCTGGAACACACTCATGGTCAGCGGACTCGCCTGGGCAGGCATGGCCTTGCGTGAATATGGCCGTGAAGCGAGAGGCACGGAGCTGATCCAAAGGGCACGGCAAGCCTACGATACGCTGAAGCGCCGGGCCTCGGGCAAGCTCCCGGGTTCGCTTCACGCAATCATCGAAAAAGACGGGCCGCGACTGAACCCCTACTTGCCCGACTATGCGTACTTCGCACAGGCGGCGCTCGACTTAAGCCGTACGGCCGATGCGCGTGATCGCAAGGACCGCGAGCTTCTTCGAGAGTGGACTCTCGATGCGATGAACTGGTGCCGCCGCATTCTTCAGGACTTCACCCTCTCGCCCAGAGGCGGGTATGCGTTCACCACGGCCGATCAACCCGACATCCTGGAGCGACTCCCCTCGGACAGTGACGAGGCGTTGCCTTCGGGAACGGCGGTCGCACTCTCCTGTATGACGGCGCTCTCGGAACTGACGGCTGGAGAAGAGAAGGAAATCGGCACACGACTCCCCTCGCTCTTCAGCATGGCGACTCAAAGCCCGGCCTTCTTCGGTGAGACGCTTTCCGCCGCGCTCCTCTGGCTCAAGGGGCCCATTCGGGTTTCGGGCGCCGACGCACGCCAGTGCTGCATCCACCCGCACGTGTTCCAAGGAGAAACCGGCGAAACGGATCCGATGCAGGTTTGCCACCGGCACTCCTGCCGGCTACAAGGGATGGATCCATCTGAAACGAAAGAAACCGTCGCGCGGCTATTACGCGGAAGGTAACTCCACAGAATTCAGTACCGCGACTGAAAAAACCCGGATACGCGTTCGAGCGCCTGAAGACAACCTGCCAGCCGAGTCGAAACGCCTCTTGAAATGCCGCTCGAGGCGCCCGCACGTCGACGCCCTCGAAACGAAGCGCTGAATAGAACCGTCCAGGATCAGCCGTTCTCCATCACTCCTGAGCGTCACTGCTTGGCCGCTTCCTTCGCCCACGAATCACGGAGCGTGACCGTGCGGTTGAAGACGAGCGAGCCCGGCTTGCAGTCGCGCAGGTCCGCCACGAAGTAACCCAAACGTTCGAACTGGAAACGCTCTTCCGGCTTCACGTTCGCGAGGCTCGGCTCGACGAAGCCCTTCAGGACTTCGAGCGACTTCGGAGTCAGGAACTCTTTATAGTTCTTATCCTTGTGCGAGCCCGGCGCCGGGTCGACGAACAGACGGTCGTACACGCGGATTTCGGCCGGAAGCGCGTGCTTCGCCGACACCCAGTGGATCGTGCCCTTCACCTTGCGTCCGTCGGGCGCGTTTCCGCCGCGCGTTTCCGGGTCGTACGTGCAGCGTAGCTCCGTGACTTCGCCCGTCGTCGGGTCCTTTTTGAAGTCATGGCACTTGATGAAGTAGCCGTAGCGCAAACGCACTTCACGTCCCGGTCCGAGACGGAAGAACTTGTTCGGCGGGTTCTCCATGAAGTCGTCACGTTCGATGTACAGCTCACGCGAGAACGGAACCTTGCGCGTTCCCATCGCCGGATCGTTCGGGTGATAGGGAGAATCGAACTCCTCCACTTGCCCTTCCGGATAATTTTCAATCACGACCTTGAGCGGCTTCGTGATCGCCATCACGCGGCGAGCCTTCTTATCGAGGTCCTCACGCACGCAGTTTTCGAGCTGCGCGATTTCGATGCAATTGTCCTTCTTCGTCACGCCCACGCGTTCGCAGAAGTCACGAATGGACTCCGGCGTGTAGCCACGGCGGCGCAGCCCCTTGATCGTCGGCATGCGCGGGTCATCCCAGCCGGAGACACGCTTCTCCTTCACGAGCTCGAGCAGGTAGCGCTTGCTCATGATCATGTAGTCGACGTTCAGGCGCGAGAACTCGATCTGGCGCGGATGACAGCGCGTCTTCAAGGTATCCAGCACCCAGTCGTAGAACGGACGGTGATCTTCGAACTCGAGCGTGCAGATGGAGTGCGTGATGCCTTCGATCATGTCCTCGAGCGGATGCGCATAATCGTACATGGGATAAATGATCCACTTCGTCCCACTGCGGTGATGCGGCACGCGGCGGATGCGATACAGGACTGGGTCGCGCATGTTCAGATTCGGCGACGCCATGTCGATCTTGGCGCGCAAGACACAATGCCCATCGGGGAACTCACCCGCGCGCATGCGGCGGAAGAGGTCGAGGTTTTCTTCCACGGAACGATTGCGATACGGGCTTTCCTTACCGGGCTCTGTCAGAGTGCCACGCGTTTCGCGCATCTGTTCGGCATTGAGATGGCAGACATAAGCCTTACCCATCTTGATCAGATCTTCCGCGTAATCGTAACAAGCCTGGAAGTAATCCGACGCCCAAAGCGTCTCGCCCCAGAAGAAGCCGAGCCAGCGCACATCTTCCTCGATGGCCTGGGTGTACTCGACGTCTTCCTTCTCCGGGTACGTGTCGTCGAAGCGCAGGTTGCACTTTCCTTTGTAGTCACGGGCGAGGCCGAAGTTCAGGCAGATCGACTTGGCGTGACCGATATGGAGATAACCGTTCGGCTCAGGAGGAAAGCGAGTCACGATGCTCTGGTGCTTTCCGGTCTTCAGATCCTCATCGATGATCTGGCGGATAAAATTGGTCGGGGCTGTTTTCACTTCCGTGCTGGTGTTCGGGCTGTTCGCTTCACTCATAAACTTCGTTATAACGCATTTGAGAGGATTTTTCTCCCCAGTTATCGCCTGTTTGTGCGGCTCGCCAGTCCAAACTGATGCCATGGGCGATACGATTCAGGACCCAATCACTCGGATATGAGGCGTTGCAAATCCGCTCGCCGGGGTCTATGGATGGCGCATGCTTAGATTTCGGAGCCTCCCGGCGGCTATCCTCCCCTGCATCCTCTTCGTTTTGATCCCGAGCGTGGGACTGGCCAAGGACTTCAAGATCCTGACCTCGTTCTACCCTCTCTACGTTTCAGCCCTCAATGTCGCGGGAGGAATCCCCGGCGTTCAGGTCCTGAATCTGACTCGCCCGACCACGGGATGTCTTCACGACTATCAGCTGACGACCGAAGACATGACGCGATTGGCGGGAGCCAATGTCCTGATCATCAACGGCCTCGGGATGGAAGGCTTTTTGGAAAAAGCCCTGAAACAAGCGCCCAAACTGAAGACGATCGAAGCCAGCCGGGGAATCAAGCCGATTCGCGACCGCAACGGCGAGGAGAACGCGCACGTCTTCGTCAGCATCGGCAACACGACTCAGCAGGTAAAAAACATCGCCGAAGCATTGGCTCAGGCCGATCCCGCTCACGCGGCGGCCTACCGTAATAACGCCGCGGAATACGTCAAACGCCTCAATCACCTTCACGACCGCATGCATCGCGAGCTCGACTTCGCGCGGGGACGCAAGATCATCACACTCCACGAAGCCTTCCCCTACTTCGCCCAGGAACTCGGACTTCAAATCGCGGGCGTCGTGGAACGCGAACCGGGCACGGAGCCGAGCGCGGGCGAACTAGCTCAAACCATCCGCATGATTCGCAAAGAGAAAGTGCATGCCATTTTCAGCGAACCTCAGTATTCTGCCAAAGCCGCGGAGACGATCGCCCGGGAAGCAAAGGTCCCGCTTTACTCTTTGGACCCCGCCGTGACCGGCCCGGAATCACCGAAGGAAGTCCGTGACGCTTACCTTCGAGCCATGGAGTCGAACCTCGAAATTTTGAAGAAAGCATTGAAGTAACTGGATGAAGCCTCGCTGTCCGAACTGTCAGTCCTGCTGCACGAAGATCCACCGCCTGGGCGTCCGGCTCGGGGGCGAGACCATTCTGGACGACGTCAATCTTCACATCCATTGCGGCGAACTGACCGTGCTGATCGGCCCCAACGGTGCCGGTAAAACGACGCTTTTTCGCGCGATGCTGGGCGAGATCCCACATTCCGGGCAGTTCGAGTTTCATCACGGCACGAATCGCGGCATCGAAAAACCGCGGATCGGTTACGTTCCGCAACGTCTCGATTTCGATCTATCGTCCCCGATCAGTGTTCTGGATCTCTTCGCCTCGACGCTCTCGTACCGGCCCCTCTTCCTGGGCTATTCGAGCCGTGTCCGCAAAGCGGCGGAAGAGAGCCTCGCGATCGTCGAAGGCCCGCAGCTGCTCAACAAAAAGCTCGGACAACTTTCGGGCGGAGAACTCCAGCGCGTACTCCTGGCACTCGCCTTGACGCCGATCCCCGAGCTCCTGCTCCTGGACGAACCTGTCTCAGGCATTGACCCGGCGGGAACAGCACTTTTCTACAAAACCGTTTCGGAGCTGCGAACGCGCTTCGACCTCTCCGTCATTCTCGTCTCCCATGATATCGAGGGCGCCTCGAAATACGCAGACCGGATGGTCTTCCTGAACCGCAAGGTGGTCCGTGACGGCCGGCCGCAGGACGTTCTCTCGGATGAATGGGTGCGAGGCGAGCTGGGTTTTCACCCCCATCCCCACCGTCATGCGACAGGCCCCAGGAAAGCGCCCGGAGGTCCGCTATGACGGCAGGATTCCCCTTCGATTGGCTTGAATTCGAGTTCATGCGGAACGCGTTGATCGGGATCCTGATGATCACGCCGCTCTTCGCGCTGCTGGGCTGCCTGGTCATCAACAGCCAGATGACGTTCTTTTCGGAGGCGATCGGCCATTCCGCCCTCACGGGCATCGCGATCGGCGCGGTCCTCGGCATGGCCGACCCGCTCGGGTCCATGCTGGTCTTCGCCATCCTGTTTGCGGCCGGCGTGACCCTCCTGCGGAAACACGCGCCCTCGGCGATGGATACCGTGATCGGACTTTGCATGGCGTTCACGGTCGCGCTGGGCGTCGTCCTGCTTTCGCGCAACGGCGGCTTCGCGAAGTACTCGAAGTACCTCATCGGCGACATTCTGAGCATGACCGGCCCCGACCTGGCCCGGCTCGGGACGTTGGCCGTACTGATCGTCGGACTTTGGCTCGCGACGCTCAACAAGACGCTCTTCGTCTCGCTCAACCGTTCTCTGGCTCGAAGCCGCGGAATCCCAGTCTGGCTCTATGAGATGGTCTTCGCGATGGTCGTCGCCGTGGTCGTCACCGCCTGCATCCAATGGGTCGGGCTCCTGGTGATCAACTCGCTTCTGATTCTGCCGGCCGCCGCCTCACGCAACCTGGCGCGCAACGTTCCTCAGTACTTCCTGATTGCGATCTGCATGAGCCTCTTCTCGGGCGTCACGGGATTGATCCTGTCGTTCTATACCTCGACCGCGACGGGCGCGACCATCGTGCTCGTGGCGATGGCGCTCTTCATCGTTTCGCTGGGGGCGCGCAAGGCGCTGCGCATCCGGTAACAAAAGCCAGTCTTGCGGGAGTCCGCTAAGTCCCCTAACATCGAAGATATGGTCGACTTTCTTAAGCGCATCCCCCAGGTGGTCTCGCGGCGTCTGCTCCTCAACATCTTCATCTACTTCCTGGCGGGCTGGCTCTCGCTGGCGATGATTGGATACGGGGTCTCGTTGCTTCAGATCAGCCGGAAACCCGACCTGACTCGGATGGAGGTGAAGCGCGATACCGTCCGGGAAGTGCGCAGCCTCACGCA
>CAYOWB010000172.1:0-7913 GCA_964407515.1 uncultured Bacteriovoracaceae bacterium | reverse complement strand
AGATTGCACGGCGGCTCGGGGTTCCGTGGGTGGTGCGGGTCGAAGATATCGACCAGCCACGCGTCGTTCCTGGGGCGCAAGAGCACCAACTCGACGACATGGCTGCCCTCGGACTGAGACCCGATCAGCTCATCGTGCAGAGCACGCTCGCTGATCGGCACTGGCGGCTGTTCCTGAGAGCCATCGACGATGGCAGAGTCTATCCCTGCTTCTGTTCCCGCAAAGAGGTCCTCGAAGCGCTTCAGCAGTCGGCATCCGCGCCGCACGCTCCCACGAAATCTCCGCTCGCGGCTCCAGGGCCCGTTTATAACGGACATTGTCGCGAGGTCGGCGAGTGGCCGAGGTGTCAGCATCCCACCTTGGCGTGGCGCTTTCGAGCGGCGGACGTCAGCGGGGCGGACGACTTCATCGTGGCTCGTACCGCTCCCGTCCAGAAGGGAGAGCGGCCCGCGCGTGAAAGCTTCGTTCCTTCGTACAACTGGGCCTGCGCCATCGATGATCTCGACGGGCACTACACGTTTCTCGTTCGAGCTTGGGACCTCGGGCACGTCGCGTCCCAGCAGCGCGAGGTGCAGTCCTGGCTTCGCGATCTCGAAGGATCTTCGGCGGCCTTGCCCGCCGTTTTTCATGCGGCGCTCATCACGCGCGACGATGGGGGACGCCTGGAAAAGCGCACCCGCGGGGTCACCCTCGAAGAACTCCTCGCTGGAGGGTATTCGGTGGAGCGGGTTTTGAAACTCTTCCGCGAAAGCTTTAAGCCCGATTGGGCGGCGCTTGAGGCCGCTCAAGACACGGGCGAATCGCGCCGGTCCCTTACCGTGACAGAGCTCGGATTCGCGATGCCTCGATGAGAGTCGAGCCCGTCACCACGACGCCGGCAAGCCAGGCCGCGACTTCCGACAGCTGCGACGGCGCGCCCATGAGGCTGAGCAACAGAGCAGCCGTGACTCCGACGAGCGAGAAATGCGCCAGTCTCCAGCGTCGGATGGCACGAAGTTCTTCAGGGCGGAAAAGAAGCGCCGCGAGAATCGCTCCTCCCGCGATGAACGTCGCGCCACAAGCGGCCATGCAGCCGAGGGGACCTAGGCTCATGTAGACCGCCATGAGTCCGTGGTTTTGAAGGGGCGCCACTCCGAATTGAGGACAGGCCAGAAGCGAGAGCGCGCCCATCGCCGCCTGTATCCACGTCAGCTTGAAGAACACGCGGGGAAAAGAAGGACTCAAGTCGGCATGGATGTGTCCCCGTACCCGACTGCTCAAGGCAGACGGCGGAGTGATCTCCGGGGCGTTCATGAAGGCTTCGAATTCTGAATTCCGTTCCGTTGCAGTCATGACAGGCGCTCCTTTCCGACCAACGTTCTCAGTTTCCTCACTGCGCGGCTGACGAGTTGCCGTGCGTTCTGTGCCGACGTTCCGATTTCCCTGCCGATCTCCTCGAAGCTCCGATCTTCCTGATACCGGAGCTCCAGGGCCCGACGCTGAGTTTCGGGAAGTTCCCGAAGTCCTTCCACGGAGATCGCTCCAGCCGGGCGAAGCTCTTCCGCGGGGACGGCTTCCAGTTCCTCGCTCTCGACGCTGACCGGCTGACGGCTTTCGGACCGAGTGAAGTCAATCAGCGTGCTGTGGCAGATCGAGAAGAACCAGGGGAGAAACGGCTTTCCGTCCTCGTATTGATCCCGCGCCCGATGGAGCTTCATGAACACCGCCTGGAATACTTCATCGACGGCGTCAGTCCTTTGAAGGCGTTGCCGCAGATATCCGTAGGTCCGCGGGGAGATCCGCTGATAAAGGGCCTCAAAGGCACTGCTGTCTCCGCTTCGATAACGCGTCATCAGCGACTCGGATGACTCGTCCGTTTCCACGTTCATGGGGCCATTTTGGTTCAGAGCGTCGGGATAGTCCACCGGGTCGTGGGGTAACCTGACTACCGCCCCAGCCGCTCCCCGCAGGTCAGCATCGACTGGCCGTAGTAAGGGTTGCGGATCGAGCCCTTCTTCTGGAGTGAAAGTCGGTGTGTCATGGGGGACCTCCTCGGGCAGATGCCCTTTTGTTGAGGAATACGTTTCGAGAAATGCATTTGTGACATGTCACAAAAACGTTTTCTGGAGCGTATTCCCATCAGAAGGCGCGTGAATTGAAAGCAGTTCGCCTTTGGGTGTCTGACCTTTGGGAGGCGGAATGGAGCGAAAGGGCTTTTCAATCCTGGTTCTGGCGATCGTTCTAGCCATTCTGGGGTTTTCAGTAGGCTTCACGAGTGCGGCTGCCGAGAACTCGCGGTCCGTCCTGACGCTGGAGGGGGCGCTCTCGCAGGCGCTGTCCGCGAATCCGGGAATCGCGGCTTCAAGGGCTCGCGTTGATGCGGAACGCTCAGCGGTGCGGCTCCAGTATGCTCCCGCCAATCCACGGATTGGCTGGATGCGTGAGCGACCGGAGACGGGGGCCGAGGTCATGGACTCCTGGCGAGTTTCGCAGGAGCTGATGTTTCCGACAAAGTACTTCGTCATGGGCTCCATGCAGCGCGCCAGAGCGGATAGCGAGGAGCAGGTCGCACAAGCAAAGAGACTCGAAGTCAGGAGGAAAGTCCTGGCCGCCTACTATGGACTCTTTGCGGCCGAGCGGACGTTGGCGCTCCTGGAGGCTCAACGCGAGACGCTTCGGGAAGTGGCCCGTATCGCGGAGTCTCGCTACGCGGCCGGAAGTGTTTCGCAGCAGGACCAGATGAAGGCCCACGTCGAGCAGACTAAGATCGAGAACGATTACCTCATGGCCAAGCAGGAGCGCGATTCCATGAGTGCGATGCTGAATGCGCTCATCGCGCGGGACCCGGGGGAAGACGTCGCTCTTCCGAAAGGCGAGCTTCCGCTTCCGAGGCTGACGCTCGCGGCGGAGGACCTTCCCCGTGCCGTGCGGACGAGTTCCCGTTCCGTTCGTCAGGGAGAATTCATGGTGAAGGAAGCGGAGAAAGGAAAGAGTCTTGCTCGTTGGAATTACGCGCCTGACTTCATGCTCTCTTACCGTCGTGGCTTTCAGGGAGGATCGCAGGCGATGTACGAAGTCGGCGTGGAACTGTCCGTCCCGCTCTGGTTCTTCGCCCGGCAGACGAGCGAAGCTTCGAGCGCGGGGGCGCGGTTGGTTGAAGCGGAGAAGCGACTGGAGCAGATGACTCGCGAGACGGACGCCGAAGCGCGCTCGCTTCATGCGCAGGCGCGCTCGCAGGAGAAGATGCTCAAAATCTACGAGACGTCGCTCGTCCCGCAAGCTTCCACCATGCTCGATACGTCACGTGCCGCCTATCGTGCGGGTAGGGCAAGCTTTATCGAACTGATTGATAGCGAGCGATCGCTCTATGATGTGCGAATGGCCTATTACCGCACGCTCGCGCAGTATGTTCAGTCGCTCACGCGACTCGAAGAAGTCGTCGGTACGTCGGTCAGCACGCTGCCCGCCGGAGGGCTCGCAGGAGGATTGGAGCAATGAAAAACTGGAAAGTCCGGGAAGTCAGTGTCGCGGTGTTGACCGTCGTTTTAGGGCTGCTGGTGGTGTCTTGTACGTCGAAGAAAGACACCTTTCCTCAAATGACGCGACGGCGACCCCGACCGCCGTGGCGCAGAAGAACGAGTATATCTGCCCGATGCATCCCCAGATCAGACGAGAAAGCCGCAACGGCGAGCCCGGACAGTGCCCCATCTGCGGGATGAATCTCGTTCCGGCGGATCAGGCTGACGAGGCGGATCCGCACGCGGGGCATGAACATGCCGCTCATGGTGCTGCCGCGCCGGGTGGGCAGCCCCAAGCCGCGGCGCCGGAAGAGGGAGCGACGCCTTCTCAGCATGCGCCCTTCAAGCTCTCGATGAACCGGCAGCAGATGATCGGCGTGAAGCTCGGAAAGGTGGAGCGGAGACCGCTCTTCAAAGATATCCGCGCGGCGGGACGCTTGGCCTTCGACCCTGAGTTGTACACCGCTCAGAACGAGTACCTGGAAGCCTTACGGCAAGTGGACAGGGTGAAGGATTCCCCGATCGCGGAAGTCCGTCAGTCCGCCAAGCGCATGCTTGAAGCGGCTAAAACGCGGCTTCGGATTCTCGGGCTCTCTGATCCGCAGATCGCGCGTCTCGGAAAAGACGGAGAGCGCGAAGCGAGTCTGCTCATCAATAAGGCGGGCGAAGACGTCTGGATCTATGCGGATGTCTACGAGATGGATTTGCCCCATGTGCGCCCTGGGCTTTCAGCCGAAATCAGCGCGGGGTTCCTCGGTGGAAAGAAGCTCGCCGGGCAGGTGGTCTCTGTCGATCGCGTGATCAATCCGGCCACCCGTACTGCCAAGGCCCGCATTCTTGTTCCACGCGCCCGGACGGTGCTGCGGCCCGAATCGTTCGTCGATGTGATGATTCATTCACCGCTGGGTGAGCAGGTCGTCGTCCCGTTCGATGCCGTGCTCGATACGGGGACGGAAGCGTGGGTTTTTGTCACCGACGGGAAGGGGGGCTTTGACCCCCGCCGGGTCACCGTGAAACTGCACGCGGGCGAGTGGGTCGCGATCGACCAGGGGCTCCAGGGCGGCGAGCAAATCGTGACGAGCGCGAACTTCCTGATCGACTCCGAGTCGCGGCTCAAGGCGGTCCAGTCGGCTCAGGCTGCGGGCCCTCATGCCGGGCATGGGGGTGGACAAGGTGATGCCAAGCCCGATCCTCATGCTGGTCATTAAGAGAGAGGCGGCACTATGATTGAGAGGATTATCGATTTTTCGGCGAGAAACCGTTTTATCGTGCTGCTCTTCGTCGGAGTGGCGGTCATTGCCGGCTGGTATTCGCTCAAGCAGATTCCGGTCGACGCGATTCCGGATCTTTCGGATACGCAGGTCATCATCTATTCGCGCTGGGACCGGAGTCCCGACATCATCGAGGACCAGGTCACGTATCCGATCATCAGCTCGCTGCTCGGCGCGCCGAAGGTCAAAGACATCCGCGGATTCTCTGATTTCGGATTTTCGTACGTCTACGTCATTTTCCAGGATGGGACGGACCCGTACTGGGCCCGCTCTCGGACGCTCGAGTACCTCTCCAAGATTCAGCCGCAACTCCCTGAGGGGGTCCGGACAGAACTCGGTCCTGATGCCACGGGAGTGGGGTGGATCTACCAGTACGCCGTCGTCGACCGGAGCGGCAAACACTCGCTTGCGGATCTGAGGACCTTACAAGACTGGTACCTGCGCTACTACTTCCAGTCGGTTCCTGGCGTGGCGGAAGTAGCGTCGATCGGCGGGTTCCAAAAACAGTATCAGGTTCAGATCAATCCGAACGCGCTGCTCGCCTACAAGATCCCGCTTCAGCGGGTGGTCGAGGCGATCAAAGAGGGCAACAACGAGGTCGGGGCGCGTCTGCTCGAGGTGTCGGGCGCGGAGTACATGATCCGCGGTCGCGGGTACGTCAAGAACGTCCAGGACCTGGAGAACATCGTCCTGAGCGACGTGAACGGGACACCGGTCTATATCAAGAACGTCGCTCGTGTCACCGTCGGTCCGGAGCTGCGCCGTGGCGTCGCGGACCTGGACGGCGAGGGCGATGCGGTCGGTGGGATCGTCGTCATGCGCTATGGCGAGAATGCCAGTCGCGTGATCGATGCCGTCAAAGCCAAGATGGAAGAGGTGAAATCCTCGCTCCCTCCGGGGGTGGAGTTGGTGACTACCTACGACCGCTCGGACCTTGTCCGGCGCGCCATCGAGACGCTCACGCATGAGCTCGTTCTCGAAATGATCATAGTGAGTCTCGTCATCCTCGTGTTCCTACTTCATATCCCGAGCGCGATGATTCCCATCGTGACCCTGCCGCTCGCCGTGCTGATCAGCTTCATCCCGATGCATGCGCTCGGGATCTCCTCCAACATCATGAGTCTGGGCGGGATCGCGATCGCCATCGGAGCGATGGTCGATGCTGCGATCGTCGTCGTGGAAAACGCGCATAAACACATGGAGGAGTGGGAGAGGAGCGACAAAAAGGAGGACGTGAAGGAAGTCATCATTCGGTCCATTAAAGAGGTCGGACCAGCGAGCTTCTATTCGTTGCTCGTGATCGCCGTGGCCTTCCTTCCGATCTTCGCGCTCGAAGCTCAAGAGGGCCGGCTCTTCAAGCCGCTCGCCTGGACCAAGAACCTCGCCATGTTCGTGGCCGCCATTTTGGCGATCACGCTCGATCCGGCGCTTCGGGTGAGCTTGACCGCGTTTACCTCAAAGACGTTCCGGCCGCTCTGGTTGTCCCGCGTGCGGAACGCCGTCTTGGTGGGCAAGACTGTGCCAGAAGAAGACCATCCGGTCAGCCGCTTCCTGTTCAAGATCTACGGCCCGGTGGTGGATTGGGTGATCTTCCATCGCTTCAAGGTCATCATCGGCGCGCTCGTCGCGATGCTGATCACGATTCCCGTCTTTATGCGCATCGGATCCGAGTTCATGCCGCCCTTGAATGAAGGGACGATCCTTTACATGCCGACCACGATGCCGGGAATCTCCGTCACGGCGGCGCACGACCTGCTTCAGAAGCAGGATCAGATCCTCAAGTCGTTCCCCGAGGTGGAGCGGGTCTACGGTAAGGCAGGGCGCGCCGATACGCCGACCGATCCAGCTCCCTTCTCCATGATGGAAACGACCGTGGTGCTCAAGCCGCAGCATCAGTGGCGTGAGAAGGAACGCTGGTATTCATTCCTCCCGCGCTGGATGCAGGGGCCGTTCACGATCATCACGCCCAGGTTCATGAGCTGGGAAGAACTCGTCGCGGAGATGGACTCCAAGATGCGTTTCCCCGGCACGACGAACGCCTGGACGATGCCGATCCGGAACCGCATCGACATGTTGACCACCGGCATTCGTACCCCGGTCGGCATCAAAGTGCTGGGGGCCGACTTGCCTCAGCTTGAAAAGGTGGGAATCGAGATTGAGAAGCTCCTGCCGCGAGTGAAGGGGACGCGCAGCGTATTCGCGGAGCGTACGGTGGGAGGGTATTTCCTCGACTTCAAGTTCAATCGCGAAAAGCTGGCGCGTTATGGGATCAGCATCGGCCAGGCTCAAGAGACTCTCATGATGGCCGTCGGTGGAGACCCGATCTCGAAGACGGTGGAAGGCCGTGAACGTTACTCGATCAGTGTCCGGTACGGGCGCGACTACCGGTCCAATCTCGATGACCTTCGGAAGGTGCTGATTGCGACGCCCTCGGGCGCCCAGATTCCGATGGGCGAGGTGGCCGATCTCGAAATGGTCAGCGGCCCGTCCATGCTCCGAAACGAGAACGGGATGCTCTCCAGCTACGTCTACGTCGACGTTGCGGATCGAGACGTGGGAAGTTACGTGAAGGACGCCAAGGAGCTGATCTCGAAAGAACTGAAGCTCCCCTCGGGTGTGGCCCTGACGTGGAGCGGGCAGTACGAGAACATGCAGCGCGTGCGCGAGAAGCTGACGCTGATTCTTCCCATCACCCTATTCATCATCTTCCTGCTGCTCTACCTCAATACGAAGAGTTGGATGAAGACGGGGATCATTCTCCTCGCGGTGCCGTTCTCCGCCGTGGGCGCGGTTTGGCTCTTGTACCTGCTCGATTACAACATGAGTATCGCCGTGTGGGTTGGGCTCATCGCGTTGCTTGGAGTGGACGCCGAGACGGGAATCTTCATGCTGCTGTATCTGGATCTGGCCTATGAGAAGGCCAAGAAGGAAGGCCGGCTGAACAGCTTCGCGGATTTGGCGCATGCCATCCATGAAGGAGCGGTCAAGCGCGTGAGGCCCAAGGTAATGACGGTAGGGACGCTCATCGTGGCGCTGCTTCCGATCATGTGGGCCAGTACCGCGAATGCGGGTGCGGACGTGATGCAACGCATCGCCGCGCCCATGCTCGGTGGCGTGATCAGCTCGTTCGCGATGGAGCTGCTCG
>CAYOWB010000171.1:3282-8020 GCA_964407515.1 uncultured Bacteriovoracaceae bacterium | reverse complement strand
GTTCTCTGTTCTCTGTTCTCTGTTCTCTGTTCTCTGTTCTCTGTTCACGGTGAACGGTGAACCGTTGACTGCGAACAGCAGACTGATTTCCACTCATCACCTTGTCCTTTCTCGGCGGGTGTTTTGACCACCGATCTCGTTCGCAGGATGGACGACCGACCCTTTCTTTCATTCGTGAGGATCAGCACGGCTTGCACCACCTCAAAGGTATCGCATCACGCCGCGACGGTCGGAAACTGACGTAACGCTGTTTTCCGTTCATTTTGTACGAAAAGCAGGTGTACGTGCTGCCACGTACCCGGCAAAACCGTCCAGTGTGGACGAAAACAGCAGGTACGTCATTCAGATCCAATTGAGTTGCTATTCAGGTTTGTTGCGGAAAGGCATAGTCAGCCCCACCCTTCTCCAACGACACCGAAAGCGTAAAAAAATCATCGAAGCCGACCCTTGTCCCCGCGTCGCTCCCCCTTCAGAATCAAGAGATGACAACGGACTCCACGCCCCTGAACCTCAAGACAGAAGCCATCGCTGGAATCACGACGTTCTTCACGATGGCTTATGTGATTGTCGTGAATCCGGCGATCCTCGCAACCGAGGGAACCGGGATGAGTCATGCGGGCGTTCTCACCGCCACGGTACTTCTCTCCTTCGTCATGACACTCGCCATGGGGCTCTACGCGAAGTTGCCTTTCGCGGTGGCGCCGGGGATGGGGATCAACGCATTTTTCACCTTCACGGTGGTCATAGGCCAGAACGTTCCGTGGCCGACGGCTTTGGGCGCGGTATTCTGGGCCGGGGTCTTGTTCCTGGTGATTTCCGCTACTCCGATCCGGGAACGGATCGCGTTGGCGATTCCGATGAACTTGCGCATTGCTGCCGCGGCGGGGATCGGAATCTTCCTCACCTTCCTGGGACTCCGGAACGCGGGCCTCGTCGTCGCGGACCCGGCTACGTTCGTGAAGCTCGGACATATCAATCCGAAAGTGCTTCTCGCGTTTGCCGGAATGGGGGTCATGATCTGGCTTCTCGCCCGCAAGAGTCCCTTCGCCTTCCTCGCGGGAATCGCGACCACGACCTTCGGCGCTTGGGCCGTGGGCTACGTCGCGGCCCCGTCCTCGCCCTTGAGCCTTCCGGACTTCCACAGCGTCTTCCTGAAGCTGGATATTCTCGGGTCGCTGAAGCTCGCGCTGCTCCCGACGATCGTTTCGATCCTCTTCACGGATCTCTTCGATTCGATCTCGACTTTCATCGGCGTGGCTCACGCGACTAAGCTGGTCGACAAGGACGGAAACCCAAAGAACTTGAGACAGGGCCTGATCGTGGATGCGTTCGCCACACTGGGCGCGGGACTCGCAGGAACCTCTTCTGGAACGGCCTACATCGAAAGTTCCGCCGGGATTGAGATGGGAGGCCGCACGGGCTGGACCTCGGTGTTCACGGCGCTCTGTTTTCTTCCGTGCTTTTTCGTCGCTCCGGTGGCCGCCATGGTGCCCGCTTACGCGACAGCTCCGGTCCTGATCCTCGTCGGAGCGCTCATGTTCAAGAGCGTCTCAGGACTCGCACTCGAGAAGCTCGAAGATGTGCTTCCCGCATTTCTCACGATCGTCCTGATTCCCCTGACGTTCTCCATCACTCAGGGAATCCTCTGGGGCATGGTCGCGCACGTGGCGCTCTACTGCATGGCCGGGCGGGCCAGGCAGGTGCGACCCATGATGTTCGCGATCGCGCTCCTGTCGGTCATCCTCCTTGCCGTCGAACACGGCCGGTGGAGCTGACGCTGACTTGACTCGCAGAAACGGTCTTCGTCGAAGTCGGCGCGGACTCAGGCGAAGACCTACGCCAGGGCGGGAGCTCCGAAGAAGTCCATCGCCGTCCGAATCTCATCTGTCGTGACGGTCGCGGTACCGCGCTTGCCGACTTCCACGCCCGCCGCCAGGTTGCCGAGCACGGCGGCTTCGACCATGCTGGCGCCTGCGGATAGAGCCAGCGTCATCACCGAGATCACGGTGTCGCCCGCACCCGAAACATCGTAAACCTCACGGACATAGGTCGGGATCAACTGAACTTCGTTACTCCCCCTCGTGAAGATCGCGATGCCGTCCTTACCGCGGGTAATAGCCAGATGCTCGGCTCCGGTCGACTTCAGAATCGCCTTACCCGCCTTGAGAAGGCTCTCTTCGTCGCGAATGGCGATGCCGGAGAGCGCCTCGGCCTCTTTGGTGTTCGGGGTCAGGAAGGTCACGTGCTTGTATCGCTGAACCGGGGTCTTGGTGTTCGGGTCCACGGCGACGATCTTCTTGGCTTTCCGCGCCTCGGCAATGAGGGCATCGGCCAGCTTCTGGCTGACCAGGCCCTTGGCGTAGTCTTCCAGAATCACGGCATCGCAACGCGGAATCAGCTTCCGGACTTTGGCGAGGACGCGCGTTTCCACACCGTCCTCAATCGGGTGCAAGGTCTCATAATCGACACGAAGGAGTTGTTGGCGCTCACTGACCACGCGTTCTTTCAAGACGGTGCGACGGCATTTGTCCACGACGAGGTGCTGAGGAGTGATTCCGCTCGACTTCAGCAAGCGTGAAAAGTCATCGGCGGCACGGTCATCCCCGACCAACCCGGTGAGCCAGGGCTCACCCCCCAGGACTTTCACGTTCTCCGCGACGTTCGCGGCCAAGCCAAGCTTCAGCTTCTCTTCAGTAACGAGAACGATCGGAACCGGAGCCTCGGGAGAAATGCGCTCAACCGTGCCGACGGTATAGCGGTCAATGCCGACATCGCCTACGACGAGGATCTTTTTGCCCTCGATCTCGACCAAGAGATTCTTCAGACGATTGCGGTCCCAATCCGACGGTTTGATCGACTTAATTCGCATGTTCGTTCTTCTCCTGAGCCAGCTGACGATGGCACTGCTCCAATGCCTGCGAAACCGAAATACTCTTCATGCAAGGATAGTAGTTACAGAAATTGCCGCGACACTCGAAGTCCTGCCCGCAATACCCTTCGGGCACGAGGACCGACGCACGCGACTCATCGGCGAGATACGGGCCCCACCGTACGGCGCTTTGTACACGGATCGGCGGATAAAAGCACACGACCCGTTTTCCGAGTGCAACGGCGAGATGCAAAGGACCGGTGCTCGGCGCCACGACGAGGCTGGCCCAGCTCATGAGTCCGGCCAGGCGCTCGATCGAGCCTGCTTCCGTTCCGCCGTATTGGACGACCTGCCGCCTGGGCGGATTCTGCGCGAGCTTTTCGCGAACCCGGTTCAGCAAAAGACCCTCAGCCGATCCGCCAGTCAGAACCACGGCGATTCCTTCATTCAACAACGCGCGAGCCAGTCCGACGTAATACTCCTCGGGCCAGTTGAGCGCGGAGCCCCCCATGCCCGGATGAATGATGACCAGCGGCTCGCCCGGAACCGGTTTCGGAGCCGTGGGCTGAGGCGCGCCCTCGGGAGAATCCGGGAGCTGGGGCGTCTGAGGCGCCACTTCCGGTACGCGAATGCCACGCTCCTTCAACCATTGCCGGGCCCACTCGCGCTCCTCGGCAGGAACGTTCACCTGAGTGAGCGACTTCCGGCTCGGCACGCGAATGCCAAGACGATACAGAAGCTGAAGATTGTAATCGGCCTCGTGCATCTCGACATGGGAGCGTCGCTGCCGAAGTCCACGATTGTAGAAGAGATAGGAATGCGGCTTGCTGAACGGACCGATCCGGTGCCGAATGCCCGCGCCGAAAATCGCCGCGGCGATTCGGCGCTGGCTTTGCAGCATGACGGCGACGCGGAACTTACGTTCGCGGAGTTCCCCCATGAGCCTGAAGAATCCGCCGGCCCCCTTGTGGGCGCCCTCGGGATCGTAAATCAGGACTTCATCGACAGTCGGGAGTCCGCGCAGAAGCGGGGCAACCGTCTCGCGCACCAGCACGGTGATATGGGACTTGGGATAAGCCTTCTTCAAGGCTTCGAAGACTGGCGTGGAAAGAATCACGTCGCCCAGACGATCCGCCCGGACCACGAGAATTCTGGAAGCCGCCCGCTCACGCATTCACGTTCACCCCGAGAGCTTGGACCCGAGACGTTCCCGGACCATTCGCTCCATGGTAGCAATGACTTGCTCCAACGTCATGTGGCTCGTATCGACTTCAAGGGCGTCGTCCGCCTTCTTGAGCGGCGCCACGGCGCGAGTGGAATCCCCACGATCGCGCTCAATGATTTGCTGCATGGTCTCTTCCAAGGACGGCACGTCTTTATGAGCCGCGGCGAGTTCCGCCTGCCGGCGTTTGGCGCGCTCTTCGACGCTCGCGATGAGGAAGAACTTCACGTCGGCATCCGGGAACACGACCGTGCCGATATCACGTCCTTCAAGGATCGTGCGGCCCACGCAGCCCAAGCGGCGCTGCAACCCGAGAAGCGCGGCGCGCACGCCGGGAATCGCGGAAACCTTGCTCGCCATCATGCTGACCTGAGGGGTGCGGATGGAATCCGTCACGTCACGGCCGTCCGCCAGCACCCGGTTCGCCGGATTCTTGGAAGGATCGCGGCGGAATTCGAGGTGAACGGTACGGGCGAGTTCAGTGGCCATCGCCTCGTTCGGCATCGCTTGGGGAGTACCGGGATTCGTGACGCCATTCTGCTCGATCAACAGGAAGCCGATCGTCCGATACAACGCCCCGGTATCCACGTGGACGAAGCCCAGGGCTTCCGCCAGACGACGAGTGACCGAACTTTTTCCCGAGCCTG
>CAYOWB010000171.1:2976-3272 GCA_964407515.1 uncultured Bacteriovoracaceae bacterium | reverse complement strand
CGGGCCGTCGATCGCAACGACCGCCCCTTGTTTTGGAATAGAAGTCATATGGATGGGGCCGACTACATCACGGGTCGGACCTTGGCGCAAGCCCAGTCCACGCCCTCGAGTTCCGTCGAAACGGTCTGAAGCAGTCGATTCACCCATTCCTGCGGGTCAACTCCCATCTCAGCAAGGCCTGCTGCGGGAACAGGCGCACCCGTCGGATCGATATTCACGCCACTATGAAGGAGAAGCGAAACCGGCGAGGCCGTCACGATAGAGACCGAGACCTTGCGCCCCTTCCAGAAGAGATC
>CAYOWB010000171.1:1270-2954 GCA_964407515.1 uncultured Bacteriovoracaceae bacterium | reverse complement strand
GAGTTCGACTCCGCGCGGAATCAGGATCTCATTCAGGCTTTGCGCCATGGTGGCCATGAGCAGCCGCTGAAGGAGAACCCCCTCGCGCAGCGAGGCTCCGAAGAACTCCCCGATGAAGTGCACCATCGACGCGGCACGGATGTGGTCGTTAGCCAGGCGATCTTCCCAATCGACCAGGTGCTCGGTCTTCACGTCGCACGGGCCGATCCACGCTCCGAGGGCGGAGCCCTTTAGACCGAGTTCCGTGAGAAGGAAATGCGGCCGAAGCTGCTCACCCGAGTAGGGCCTCATCTGTTCCGAAAACTTCGCAGTGATTCTCATACTGTTCTCCCTCCGCCTGCTTGATTGCCGAGTCTGACCACCAAGCCTGACTGCCCGGCGCTCTGGATCCAGGCGTTTCCCCGAGCCTTTGAACTCACTAGTTCTGTGCCGCGAGCGCACGCTTGAGGCGGTTGCACGATTCGCAGACGCCACAAGGCTTTTCGCCGCCCGCGTAGCAGCTCCAAACGAAATCGAACGGAAAAAGCTTCGCGAGTTTACTCAGACCTTGCACCATCTCGCGCTTATCCAGTTCCGCCGTGTACGAGACGGCGCGGACTTTCTTCAGGGTGGAATACTCGAGCGCGGCGGACGCGCGATTCAGGAATTCGACCGTATTATCCGGAAACGTCACCGCTTCTTCACGATTGAACCCGACGACCACTTGTTCCGCGTCCACGCGTTCCGCAAACGCCGAAGCGATGTTAATGAAAACGCCGTTACGGTTCGGAACCCAAACCGCCTTGGCGGTTTTGGTCGCCTGCTTGAGGTCATCGAGCCCGGCACCTGCCAGCCTAGGGATCTCACTCTTCGCTTCCGTGAGGGAGCTCCCTCCGAGTCGGCCAAGCCAGGACAGCTCCACGACCTCGTGGCGGACGTCATAGTAGCGACAGAGACGCTGGGCCGCCGCCACTTCCCGGTCCTGGGCCTTCTGGCCGTAGCGGAAAGTCAGAGCCAGAACGGGTTCGTCCTGCTCCACGCACCAAGCGAGGTTCGCTGCGGAATCGAGCCCGCCCGAGAGCAGGATCACGGAACGTTTACGCGTCATATCTGTGGAAAACCATTCCTGAAGGGAGAAAGCAAGGCCTAGCCGAGTCTAGTCCGCAAAGTAAGTGGCCGACGCCTTTTCGCTTTCCCAGATCGTCACGCGATGGACCTTCGCTCCGGCCGGCACGCCGACCTTCTCGGAAGCCAGCCGCTCGGAGATCTGGTCGTAGGCGATCTTCGCGATCCACTCGGCGGTCGGATTGACCTTCTTGAAGTCATCCAGCTCGTTCAGGTCTTGATGGTCCCAGCGGTCCACGACTCCGTTGACGACCTCTTTGAGCTTCTTGAAGTCGAAGCACATGCCGATCGGGTCGAGGTCCTTCACGCGAATGAACACCTCGACGATCCAAGTGTGGCCATGGGGGCGGGCACAGTTGCCCTGATAGCCCACGATGTGGTGGCCGGCAGCGAAATGCGTCTTAACTCTGAGTTCAAACACCCGGGTGCCTCTTCATCTGGTCGTTGTTGGCCTGCGGTCCACTATAGAACCGGAAGTGCGGGACCTTATCCATGATCTTCTCGTAGTACTTCTTCGTTTCCGTGGGCTTAAAGCTAGGCCGGGCCATGAGCTGATCCAGCTTGGAGGGGCCGAGGTTGT
>CAYOWB010000171.1:0-1259 GCA_964407515.1 uncultured Bacteriovoracaceae bacterium | reverse complement strand
AGGCCGCGAGATGGAAGTAAGGAGAAGTCAGATGTTGATAACGATCGCGGAGCATGGAGAGATACGCCACGCCGATCGCGATATTGGTGAACGGGTCACGCAGCGAGCGTTCTCCACGGTACTTGATTCCGAAACGCTGGGCCACGAGCTGTGCCGTGGAAGGCATGAGCTGCATGAGCCCGACCGCGCCCCGGGGGGAAACCACGCCGATACGGAAGCCGCTCTCGGCCTGGATCAGGGAAAGAATGAAGGCCGGATCAAAGCGGTGCTTGCGGCATACTTCAAGGAAATGACGAGCCAATTTATCAGATTGGGAGCTGGGGAACACGTCGAGACGATCGCGGAAAACGTGGGCAACCTTCTCAACCTTCATCAGGGAGTACGCGCTCGACACGTTGGCGCGGGAAAAGAGGAAGCTGAAATCATCGGTGGGATCAGCCTCGATCGGCTTCACCATCACACCCATGATTGCCATACCGAGTCCCGTTGCCAGGACCAGGCCCATCGACCGAATTGAGTACTTCATTACTGCCATAAAGCGCTCCGCACCTTACCTACCAGGGGGCCAGGTGTAAAGGTCTTAACCTGACCGATTGCGTCAAGACTGGCGACATCCCACTCTACGACTGCTGTTGGAGAGTAATAGTGCAGATTCCAGGCCGCTCAGGGTGTAGTGCGGAGTGACACAGGCGTGTCTCAAAAACGGATGTGATCTTCAGTAATTGGGAGTTCCATCAGATAGGCGTCTTCGCCGTCGGTGTAAAACTTCTTACGCTTTTGCGTAATCGTGAACCCGATGCCCTGATACAACTGAATCGCTGGATCATTGCTGACGCGGACATCGAGGACGGCCTTCTTGAGCCCCTTCTTGAGGGCTTCGGACACCGCCTGCCGGACCAACTTCTTGCCATAGCCCATTCCGCGGTACTGAAGCGCGACGGCGACGTCGAGGATCTGACACTCGTCGAACATAAGCCAATAGACGATGAACCCGGCCACAATGGAATCCGTTTCATCATCGGTGATCACCAGAAAGCGACTGTAGGGCTTGTCAAACTCGGAGCGGAAGTGCTCCTCGGTCCACGGCGCCGGCATGCACTGGCGCTCGATCTCCAGGACGGCCTGGATGTCATCAGATGTGGCGGGGCGGATGCTCATGGACTCTTGCGGCGCTTTCTGCTCGGACATGGAGGGTGGCATACCACAAAAAGGTGCCTGGCGCTTTTCTCAGAGAGGGTGAGAAAAGCGCCAGGCACCTT
>CAYOWB010000170.1:1451-8031 GCA_964407515.1 uncultured Bacteriovoracaceae bacterium | reverse complement strand
ACGGCGCCGAGGCGTGGCTGGAGCAGGACATCCTGGCGCTGGGCGTGTCGGTGGGGGCGCCGCCCGACCCGCTGGCGCTCAAGGGCCAGGATTGGGGGCTGGTGCCGTTCAACCCCATCGCGCTGCGCGAGACCGTGCGTGTCGACGCCACGAACCGGCATGCCTGCCGCCTCAATCGCGCGGATGATCGCCTCACTGAGAAGGCCGATGCCTTGCCCACCCACTCCGATCAAAAAGATGTTCATACGGTCTTCCCCCTTTCAATGGCGCCACTGGGGCAGGTCTGGATGCAGGAACCGTCACCAATGCAGAGGTCTTTCTCCACGTAGACCTTCCCCTGCTCGCTGATCTGATAGCTTGGGCACGCGAACTCGGTGATGCAAGTCAGCTTGCTGTCACACTTCTCGGTGACATGAACCGGAGGCGGGAGTTTCTTTCCGGAGCGTTTCACCTGCCGGACGAACTTCAACATGCAGGGATGCTTGGCGATGATCACCTTGAAGCCCGGACGCTGCACGGCGCCCTTCACCATCTCGGTAAGCTTGGCCTGCTGGTAAGCATCGATCTCTTGGATATCCGTCACGCCGAGCCCTTTGAGCACCTGCATGACAGGAATCTTATCCACCACTTCACGGAAGTTTTTACCCGTCGCGGCGTGGTCTTGATGACCGGTCATCGCCGTCGTGCCGTTCTCCATGAGGATCAGCGTGAAGTTATGCTTGTTGTAGATGGCATTCACGATACCCGGCAGTCCGGCATGGAAGAACGTGGAATCCCCGATGAACCCGACCACTGGCCGCGACTCATTGAAGAGCGAGAGGCCGGCCGAAGTTCCGAGCACGTGCCCCATGCACAGGAGCACCTGTCCCATGCGGTAGGGCTCCAGGTATCCCAGGCTATGGCAGCCGATGTCGGCGACGGTGATGTCGTCTTTCTTCAAAGCGATCTTGATCGCGTGGAAAGCCGATCGATGGCCGCAGCCTGGACACATCTGCGCCGGACGTCCCGGTGCCTGAACGAAGACCTCCGGAAGCTTCTTGGGTGGAGGAAGCAGATCCGGCCAACATCTTCTCAGCACTTCCTCGACCTTCTCGGGCGTGTACTCGCCCATCCAGTCCTCATCGCTGAGCTTTCCGATGATCTTCACGGGAATGCCGCGCTCGTACGCGAGCGCCTTGATTTGCTGTTCGACGAAGTCATCGAGTTCTTCGAGAATCTTGACTTCTCTGTGCGTGGAGAGAAACCGCGCGATCGCCTCGTGCGGCAGCGGGTGGACCACGCCGATTTTCAGAATGTCAGGCTTCTTCGGCAGGTCTCCCAGCGTGTCCATGAGCGAGAGAAAAGGACAGCCGACCGTGATCACGCCACGCTCGCGGTTTCCGTGATCCACGGTTTGCGTGAAGCGTTCGCTCTCCGCCCGGAATTCCGTGAGCTTCTGAAGCGCGCGACGCTTGAGCGGGAACACATCCTTCGTGATTGGCACGTAAGGGCCGTTCGCCGGATTGAAGCGGGGAATATCGATGAGCTTCGGCGGATTGAGCGGCGCGAAGTTCACCTTCTCCTTGGCGTGACAGACATGGGTCGTCAGCCGAAGGATGACCGGCATCTGCCTCGAGCGGGAGAGCTTGGCCGCTTCCTTGAACATCTCGTAGGCTTCCTGTGCCGTCGCGGGCTCGAACACCGGGATATACGCCAGCCGGGCGTAGTGACGGTTGTCCTGTTCATTTTGGGAAGAGTTCGCTCCCGGGTCATCCCCGAGAATGATCACCATTCCGCCGATGAGCGCCATGTGCCCGAGCTGAACGAAGCTGTCCGCCGCGACGTTGATCCCGACGCTCTTGAAGAAGACCGTCGAGAGATAGCCGTTCACCGAGGCGCCGAACGCGACTTCCGTCGCGATCTTCTCGTTCACCGAGAACTCGAAGTAGAGATTGCGCCGTTCCTGAGGAAGCGCGGAGATCGCCTCAGCGATCTCCGGCGTCGGCGATCCGGGATAAGACGTCGCGACGCGCACGCCCGATTCCAGCATCGCGCGGACGAGCGCGGTATTTCCCATGACGATTTCGGAGAAAGCCTCCGGCTTGAGCAGCATCTCACCCAGTCGTTTCATTCACCCAGGCTCCTTTCGCCCACCAAGAACGCTCATTAGATCTTGATTCGCGACGTTTTGCCAGCGTTCGCTTGGCGTGCAACTGGAGCGCGGTGTTAATTCGGAATGCGGCGCACTGGATTAACCTAATGCAACGACCTTCCTATTGGCCGGGACAGGGATTGAAGTAACTCGGAGCCTTCGTATCAAAGTGCGCCTGACGGTTCGGTTCGGCTCCTGCGGAGTAAAAGATCTGTCCCTTATGTTCAGAAACCAGGTCCTTCATCATCTGGAACCGCTTCTCCAGGGCACCCAGCGTCCAGTCACGGGAGTCGAACTGACACATCCCACAGGATTGATCGTCTCCCCAAGGGGCCTTGGTCAACTGCTTAAGAAAGTCATACTCGCCTGGCTTGTGCTCAGCGACCCACTTTTTCTCCCGCTCCATCTCCCGCAGGTGCTCCTCAGTACCATAGCTCCAGGATTCTACCGGCCCTGAAGAACAAAGAATGTATTCACTATAGCCTGGAAGACGATACAGGACCGCGACGAACACCGTGGTATCGACATCTTCGCCCATACTCTTCAACTTGTCGCAGTCTCGCACATCGGCTGATATCAGCTTAAACGCTGCTTTGCGCTTCAACTTGATCCGAATCGAGCCGTCCGCATACCCATAACTTCCCACGGGAGTACGCCAAGTGAAGAGGATCCCATAGATCGGAAGAACCCTGTCCGGTTTCGATTCGCGGGCATAGGTCTCGACATACTCGGGCTTCTTCCATGAATACAAGGTATCGGGAGCACACTCAGGGATATATTTCCCGTCATCGTCAAAGGGTACCGTCGTATCGTTCCATTTAGCGTGAGTGCACTTTTTCAGGGTGTATCCCACTTCGTCGGGATTGCAGGCACAGTCCTTCGCTTCGAGCTGGCCGACGAACGCTCCGTCTAGCGTCATTTCGGCACATTGAGTTTTCTTCGCGTCCGTCCATCTCGGACGCGTGGTGACACGCTCCTTGCACTCGACCCAAGGAAGAATCTTTTTCCAGCCGGGCCGCCATGGATTGACTTGCACACAGAACGCCTGAGGGGAAAGCTTCGGCCCACGACTTCTCGGTTCAACCTGAATCTGGTTGCCCAACACCGCCAGTCCTCGCCCCCCCCACTGAACCTTCGTGTTTTGCCGAAGCTTCTGGAGCGAACCCAGCCAAGGCGACTTCGGGCCAGCCGACAGCGGAATCGCATCGTTCAGCAAACCGAACACCGGTGCCACCCGATACCGGTGCGCCTTCCAGGTCGCTTCGTCGGGCGGGAAGCTTGCCTTCTTCTTCTCGTATTCAGCCCCGTCGGTCCGCTTGAGTTCCTCCGCCGCCTTCTGTGCCGCCTCGAATGATTCGTAGTGAAAGTAAGGAGACCCGGAGGGTACTACGTTATCCTTCTGTGCAGAGGGAACACGCGCGGAGTCCGGAGTCACGAATACGACCCGGCTTAGATCGGAACTGACTCGGGCTAGATCGCGAATCGGTTTTCCATCGCTATCTTTCGATAGCTGTTCGTCACTTACGATCTGGTGCGCCACGTTCTTCAAGGTCTTTGCCGCGTCGAGACGAATCGCATCCAGAATCTTGCCAGTCAGGCCGGCCGGCTGGTCGCTCATGAAGGAAATGCGGACCCCTGGCTTCTTCAAAAGCTCTCGGATCGCCTCAACGGCGTAATCGGCGACTCGGAAGTGCTTTCCGTCCACCTGGATCTTCTGTGTCTTATCGATGGCCGCCTCGTTGGCCGAGGGAACGCCCTGAATGAGAAATCCAGTGAGATCGATCACGACATCCGTTACCGGAGGCGCTTTCTTTCTCAGTGGATGCGCACTCGGTACTGGACTGGGGGTGGGAGCGGGACTGAGGCTCGGTACTGGACTGAGGCTCGGTACTGGACTGAGGCTCGGAGCGGGACTGGGAGTAGGCCCTGCCCAGCTCACTGTCGAAATACAACTCAATATGAGCCCTACTTGAGCGCAATTCAGCCGCATGCCGTCCCCCACGTGAGTATAGCAAACATGAAAGATGAGTCCAGCGGTGGAAAGTCCATGGACACGGCCTGTTTTCCTCCGTACATTCCGGCTCATGCGCTCCGATTCGTCGACACGGCAAACTCTCGACTCTTTGGCCCAACAACGTCTTCTCATCCTCGACGGTGCCATGGGGACGATGGTCCAACGCCATGCCCTCAGCGAGGACGACTACCGAGGCACTCGATTCCGCTCGCACCCGGTGGCGCTCAAGGGCTGCAACGACCTGCTGGTTTTGACCCGACCCGATGTCATTCGCTCCATCCATGAAGCGTATCTCGAAGCCGGCGCGGATCTCATCGAAACAAACAGCTTCAATGCGAACGCGGTGTCGCTGGAAGACTACGGTTTGCAAGCTCTGGCGTATGAATTGAACCGCGAGGCGGCGCGCCTGGCACGGGAGGCGTGCGCCCGGTTTTCCACGGAGGACAAGCCTCGCTTCGTCGCGGGCGTGATCGGGCCTACCAGTAAAACGCTGTCACTGTCTCCAGACGTGGAAAATCCGGGGTACCGGGCCCTGTCGTTCGATGCACTGGAAGCAGCGTATGAAGACTGCGTCCGCGGCCTCGTGGACGGCGGCACGGATCTCCTGCTCATCGAAACGATCTTCGATACCTTGAACGCCAAGGCGGCACTGGTCGCGGTGAACCGGGTTCTGTCGGAACGGCGCCTAGATCTTCCTCTGATGATCTCCGGTACGATCACGGACGCCTCCGGGCGAACTTTGTCTGGTCAGACGGTCGAAGCGTTCTGGACCTCTTTAGCGCACAGTCGCGAGTTTGAATTCGGCCGGCTATGGTCGATCGGCTTCAACTGCGCACTCGGAGCTTCGCAGCTCCGACCGTATATCGAGGAGCTTTCGCGTCTTGCCGATTGCTGGATCAGTGCCCATCCGAATGCGGGCCTTCCGAATCAGCTGGGGGCATACGACCAGAATCCTCACGAAATGAGCTGCAACGTCGAGCCTTACGTGTCCGAAGGCTTGGTCAACATTCTGGGAGGCTGCTGCGGAACGACTCCGGACCACATTCGTCATCTGGCCCAGCACGCCCGGAAGCACCCGGCCCGGGTCCACTCAGCTGCGGATGGCGTCACTCGCCTGAGCGGACTGGAAGTCCTGCGATTGAACGAGGTCACGGGATTCGTGAATATCGGCGAGCGCACCAACGTGGCCGGCTCGAAGAAGTTCCTGCGTCTGATTCAAGAGGCGGCAAGTGAGCCGTCCCGCTACGAAGTCGCATTGAGCGTCGCACGCGACATGGTCGAAGGCGGCGCGCAGATGATCGATGTCTGCATGGACGATGCGCTCCTCGATGCGCGCCAGGCGATGACGGATTTTCTCTTGATGATGGCCTCGGACCCGGAGATCGCGCGCCTACCGGTAGTCCTGGATTCTTCCAAGTGGGAGGTCATCGAGGCGGGCCTGAAGTGTCTCCAAGGCAAGGGAGTGGTGAATTCAATCTCCCTCAAGGAGGGCGAAGAGGCGTTCCTGGCCAAGGCTCGTGTGATCCGTCTCTACGGCGCCGCTGTCATCGTGATGCTCTTCGACGAAAGGGGCCAGGCGGATACCTATGAACGCAAGATCGAGATTGCCGGTCGGTCCTATCGTTTGCTGCGATCGATGGGATTCCCGGCACGCGACATCTTCTTTGATCCGAACATTCTGGCCGTAGCGACGGGACTTCCCGAGCACGATGGATATGCGGTCGCTTACATCGAGGCTTGCCGATGGATCCGCGCAAACTGCCCGGGTGCGCATATCTCGGGCGGAGTTTCGAATCTTTCGTTCAGCTTTCGAGGGAACGACGTCGTCCGCGAAGCGATGCACTCCGTATTTCTCTACCATGCCGTCCGAGCGGGAATGGACATGGGGATCGTCAACCCAGGCATGCTCCAGATCTATGACGAGATCGAGCCGGAGCTACTCGGACTCGCCGAGGATGTCGTCCTGAACCGTCGTCCGGATGCGGGAGAAAGGCTGCTGGCCTACGCCGAGCGCGTGAGACCGCGCGAAGGGGCGGAGGTGACACGGGGATCCGCGTCCTCCGGGCGTTCGAGCGCCTGGCGGGAGCTTCCGGTTCGAGAGAGAATTCGACACGCCTTGATCCAAGGCATCGACACATTCATCGAGCACGACGTGGAGGAGATCCGCCCGAGCTTCGCAGCGGCCTTACAGGTCATCGAAGGTCCGCTCATGGACGGGATGAACGCGGTCGGCGAGCTGTTCGGCTCTGGAAAGATGTTCCTGCCCCAGGTCATCAAGTCCGCGCGAGTGATGAAGAAGGCGGTGGCTCACCTCACTCCGTTCATCGAGGCCGAGAAGGCCGCGCAGGGAGGCGGGAGCCGCTCGGCCGGAAAGCTCCTCTTGGCGACGGTCAAGGGAGACGTCCACGACATTGGAAAGAACATCGCGGCGGTAG
>CAYOWB010000170.1:0-1441 GCA_964407515.1 uncultured Bacteriovoracaceae bacterium | reverse complement strand
TCCTGGGCTGCAACGGCTATGAGATCATCGACCTGGGCGTGATGGTTTCGTGCGAGGAGATCCTCGCCGCCGCGGTTCGAGAAAAGCCGGATGTGATTGGGCTCTCAGGTCTGATCACACCGAGCCTGGAAGAGATGGTTCACGTGGCACGCGAGATGAAGCGTCAGGGTTTCAACGTGCCGCTCATTCTGGGCGGAGCGACGACTTCCCTGCTCCACACGGCGCTGAAGATCGCGCCTGAGTACCCGCCTGGCGTGGTGTACGTCAAAGACGCCAGCCTGGCAGTAGGTGTCGTGCGCAAGTTGCTGAACCGAGGCGAACGCGAGGCATTCCTGGCGGAGACGGCGGCGGAGTATCGGTCGGCGATTGAGCTGCACGAGCGGAGCCAGAAGCGCGTGGAGGTGATCTCTCTTGAAGCGGCACGGGCGAATCGTTTTAAGACGGACTGGTCTCGAGCGGAGATCACACGGCCGCGGGAGCCTGGTATCTCGGTCTTTCATGACTACGATTTGGGGCGGCTACGGGAGTACATCGACTGGGCGTACTTCTTCTACGCGTGGGATCTCGGGCACGGCTCCACGGAGAAGCTCTTCGCGCATCCGGAGAAGGGCGCCGAGGCGCGTAGACTTTACGATGACGCGCAGAAGATGCTGGATTGGATCGTAGGCGAGCGTCTCTTGCACGCCGAAGGCGTGGTGGGTCTGTTCCCGGCGTGTTCCGAGGGTGATGACTTGGTCGTCTGGGTGGATGAGACGCGTTCGCACGAACGGCTGCGCATGCCGACGCTGCGGAATCAGCAGTACAAGCAGGCGGGCGGCGCGAATCCCGCCTTGGCTGACTTTGTCGCGCCCCGATCTTCGGGTCGGGAAGACTGGCTCGGCGCCTTTGCCGTGACCGCTGGTGGCGGCGTCGAGGCACTGGAAGCTGAGTTTAAACGCCGGGGCGATGATTACTCCGCCATTCTGTTGAAGGTTTTGGCTGATCGGCTGGCCGAGGCTTTTGCGGAGGAGCTTCACGAGCGGGTTCGGCGAGAGCTTTGGGGATATGCGCGGCAAGAGGCGTTTTCCAAGGCTGAGCTCATCGAGATGAAGTATCGCGGAATCCGGCCCGCGGCCGGTTATCCCGCCTGTCCTGATCATTCGGATAAGCGGCTGCTGTTTCAGCTCCTGGAAGTGGAGAAGCACACGCGCATGACGCTTACCGAGAGCCACATGATGGTTCCGGCGGCGAGTGTATCGGGCCTGTACTTCGCGCATCCCCTGAGTTTCTACTTCGGCGTAGGCCGGCTGGGGGCTGACCAGGTACGCGACTATGCCGCCCGGAAGGGCATGTCGGTCGAGGAGACCGAGAAGCTGCTGCGCTTTCACCTGGCGTGAGGGGACGCAGGTCTGCACATGAGCGCAGGTCTGCACATGAGCGCAGGTCTGCACATGAGCGCGGG
>CAYOWB010000169.1:0-8109 GCA_964407515.1 uncultured Bacteriovoracaceae bacterium | reverse complement strand
CCTCGACCCTTCTGCGCGCCGATCTGGTGGCGGGGCAGTCGCCTGCCTTCGCGCAGGATTTCGTCATCACGCATTTCTTCAACCCGCCCTGGGTGATGCGGCTCGAACGGGGACAGGTTACCAGGCCCCGATAGAACGGCATCACTCACGGCGAAGCCGTCGGTCTGCCGGAAAACGTGATGGGCAACTCCGAAGTCGGTCACATGACCCTTGGCGCTGGCCGGATCATCTTCCAGGACCTCACTCGCATTTCGCGCACGATCAAGGACGGATCCTTCTTCAAGAACGAAGTTCTCCGCAATGCCATTGAAGCGGGCGGAAAGAAGACGGGGCGCGTGCACCTCATGGGACTCCTCTCGGATGGCGGCGTGCACAGCCACATTGAGCACCTGACCGCCCTGATCGACCTGGCCACTCAGCTCAAAGTCCCGAACGTCAGCATCCACGCCTTCATGGACGGCCGTGACACCTCCCCGAACTCGGGCGCCGGCTACATGAAGCAGTTGCTGCAGCACCCGGCTTTTGGCCCGAACGGAAACCAGGGCACCAAAGCGGTGATCGCGAGCATCTCGGGCCGTTACTACGCTATGGATCGCGACAAGCGCTGGGAACGCGTCACCCGTGCCTACATGGCGATGACCGGACAAATCCAAGAAACCGCACTCGCCCCGGTCGCCGCACTGGAAAAGTCCTACGCCGCCGAGAAGACCGACGAGTTCGTGGAGCCGATGCTCCTTCAGCCGTCCGCCGCCGTTCAAGATGGCGACAGCGTCGTGTTCTTCAACTACCGTTCGGACCGCGCTCGCGAAATCAGCGAAGCGTTCGTCTCGCAGAACTTCGCCGCTTTCGACCGCGGCCGTGCGCCGAAGCTCTCGGCGTTCGCCGGGATGGCGATGTATGACCGCAATCTTCCGATCCCCGCGGCCTTCCCTCCTCAGAACCTGGATCATATCTTCGGTGAATGGCTGGAGAAGCACAGCCTGAGCCAGTGCCGCATCGCCGAGACGGAGAAGTACGCGCACGTAACGTTCTTCTTCAACGGCGGCCGCGAAAAGCCCTTTGAGCGCGAAGACCGCGTGCTAATCGCCTCGCCCAAGGACGTTCCAACCTACGATCTCAAGCCGCAAATGAGCGCGCTTGAAGTCGCCGAGAACGGCGTCCAGCGGATCAGTCAGCAGAAGTACGATTTCATTCTGATGAACTTCGCGAATCCGGACATGGTCGGCCACACCGGCAACTACGAAGCTGTCGTGAAGGCGCTTGAAGTGCTCGACGGCTGCGTGGAAAAGATCGTGACCGCCGCGCGCAAGAACGGCTATCACGTCCTGCTTACCGCCGACCACGGCAACGCGGACGAGATGCGTGACGAAAACGGACAAATTCATACTCAGCACACACTGAACCGTGTGCCATGCCTGTGGATCGCCCCAGAGGGCGTCGATAACACCCGCCGTAAGCTGCGGGATGGCGGCCTCCAGGACATCATGCCGACCCTCTGTGAACTCATGGGGCTCACGCTTCCCAAGGAAGTCACCGGCAAGAGTCTGATCGAAGCATAACAAAGCAGAAGAAGAGAGAGGACATTTGAAATGTTGACTGTACCCCGTCTCCCCGTGACGAAAAAAAACCTGTCCATCGCGGTTCTCACCAGCGGTGGTGACGCCCCCGGAATGAACGCCGCCATCCGCGCGGTCGTCCGTTACGGCATCGCCCACGACTGCAAGGTCTTCGGCATCGAAAAGGGCTACAGCGGCCTTCTCGAAGGTCAGATCTTCCCCATGGACGTCACGAGCGTGGCGAACATCATTCAGCGTGGTGGCACGATCCTCAAGACCGACCGTTGCCTCGCCTTCCATAAGCGCTCGGTGCGCCGTGAAGCCGCGAATTTATTGAAGCGCAAGGGTATCGACTCGCTCGTCGTTATCGGCGGCGACGGCTCGTTCACCGGCGCTTACTACCTGGAAAAGGAAACCGGCGTGAAGACGATCGGTATCCCGGGCACCATCGATAACGACATCTACGGCACCGAGGACACGGTGGGCTTCGACACCGCGGTCAACACGGCGCTCGAGTCGATCGACCGCATCCGTGATACGGCGAGCTCGCACGGCCGCATCTTCCTCGTCGAAGTGATGGGCCGCAGCTCGGGCTTCATCGCCGTTCAGACCGGAATCGGTGGCGGCGCTGAAACGATCATCGTCCCCGAAGTGGAAGAAACCTCGGAAGAAATCCACGAAGTCATCCGCCGCGGCATGCAGCGCGGAAAGACGAACAGCATCATCGTGGTTGCCGAAGGCCACGTCCCCGGTCTGTCGCAGAAGATCGCGACTGATCTCACCAAGCGCGGCTACAGCCCCAAGGTTTGCATCCTGGGTCACACGCAGCGTGGTGGCGTTCCGACGGCACATGACCGCATGTTGGCCTCGGTGCTCGGCGCCTCGGCCGTCGCGGGCCTGCTCGCCGGCAAGTCGCACTCAATGGTCGGCGTGAGCAAGGGCCAGGTGGTCTTCGTCCCGTTCGCCGATGTCGTGAAGAAGGACCGACCGTTCTCGAAGGGCGCGCTCGACCTCGCCCAGATCTTGGCAATCTAAGATTGGTTTCGGTTCGATGCTCCCTGGGTTGAGCACTCTGCCCGCGAGCTCTTGGAAAACTGGTTCATTTTAGGAGCGCCGGCCGCCCGCATCCAATATTCACTTTGGATTGCTAGCGGTCGGCGTTACCATTTGTCAGGGTAATATTGGAGAACCAGCGACTGCCGGAGCCGGCATGGTGCACCCTTCATGAAGCAGAAGAAGTGGATCCTAGTCATCGACAGGGACGAAAAGTGGCTGGAAACCCTCCGCGCGGAACGCCTGGACGGCGATGTCGGCCTCGTCATTGCGTCGACCTTGAGAACCGCCCAGCGAGACCTCACGAAGAAAGAGACGGCCTACGCGGCTGTCTTCATCAATCCCATGGTCGGTTCAGCCTGGGTCTCTCTCGTGCGTCTCGCCTTGGTCCACAAGGCCACGACCCCGGTCTGGTTGCTCCTCGATTCCCGGAATGACTTCCTCTATGACGACTACATCGCGGAGTTGGGACTTGCGGGCAAGGCTTGCAAGCCGCTGTCAGCCAAGGAATTGGTACAGCAGGCGGCCCTAGCGGCGCCGAAGGCCGATACGCCTCCTGAGACGAAGCCCGAACGCTACTCCGCCGTACGAATCGCGGAAATCGCCTGGGACACCCCTCTTTCGTTCGATGTTTTCATCAAGCTCTCGGAGAGTCACTTCGTCCGGATCGGGAAGGCCGGAGAAGCCCTGGACCGCCTGGCGATCGAGACCTACGCCGCGAAAGGAATCAAGGATTTCCACATCCGCGAAGGTGACCGTGAGAAGTACCTTGAGTTCTGTGACCGGCTGATCGTCACCCTGTTCGACACCGATTGCCCGGCACTGCAGAAGACTCAGCAAGCCCTCAGTCATGGTGCGGAGGTCCTGTCCTTTCTGGCTCTGAACGGATTCAGAAAAGAAGAAGTCCAAGCGGCTCGAAGCTTCGTCAGCAACACCCGCCAGCTGATCGACCAGATCTCCTCTTCCTCGGAGCCGATTCATCGGCTTCTGAGCGACCTGAGGGCGGCGGAGCACGCCACGGCGACGACGCTTGTCGGAGGACTGGTGCTCAAGCACCTCGGTGCCAGCCCCGAACTGCATGACCAGATCGGATTGGCGTGCTTCATTCACGACATCGCCCTGGTGGGTAAGTCCGAAGCGCTGATGAGTGAGGATGAAGCCCGGATGACTCCGGCCGAGAAAGAGGCCTATGCGCGGCACCCCGAGGAGAGCGCGCGTATTGCCCAGGAAGCGTTCGGACTCAAGCCAGCACTGGTCGAGGCGATTGCCCAGCATCATCAACGCCGCGACGGCAAAGGATTCCCGAAGCGAAACGGCGTAGGCCGATTGAACCGAATCGCGGAACTGATTGGACTCAGCGAAGAAGTGGTCCGCCTCATCGAGCGCGCGAACCGCGAGCGTGAGCTTGACGTGCTCCGGCTTGCGAATAACGAAGTAATGAGTCAGTTCTCAGAACCGATTCAAAGAGCCTTCGGCTACCTGATTCTTTCCTCGGACTCCTCTTGACTCTCGAAAAACACCGGCATTGCGACTCCGCACGAGTCCGTGCAATGTGCAACATGTGGGAATCGCTGGTTAAATTTTCTCTACCGCTCTTAAAGAACCATGACGAACCCTCAGGACTCTGGTAGGACATGCCCGACGGGGAATCGGGGGCCCTGCCTTATGAATCGAAGTTGGATCCTACTGTCGCTTCTTTTTTGTAACTTCGCTCACGCGGAGGTTCAGCAAGATCCGCAGTGGTACCACGTCCACCGCGAAGTTCGTCCGGCTCGTCAACAGACTATGACCGTTCTCCTGGACTTTCAGGTCCGCTGGGAAAACCCTTCGGGGAGAATCTTCTCGCATGGAATGACGATCTCGAATGGACCCGTGAACTTTGAGGCGATTGCTTCGCCGATCTGGGTAAACGTTTGGCGCAACGGCCTCCAGCCCGGAAACAAAGTCCGGGTCATGCTGATCAACTATCACGTCTCCACCTACCGGGGGGAATCCTCGCATCGCGAGCAGCAAATCTTCGTCGAAGATCTTCAATACGTGGAGCCTCATCGCTTCACCGGACAGTTTCCGGAAATCACGGTAGCGTTCCAACTGACTGATGGCGACACGCTCTGCCGCCAGGACTACTGGCAGGAGCTGGTGGTCTGGATCAATGATGAGCTCTACAAGGATCCGCTCACCGGGCAGAACATCCAGCTTAACCTCATGGAAACCGTGGCTCGCTCGAACCGCTAAGCGCGACGGCACGAAGCTAGCACGAGCGGCCGTTATGCTTTCCTTCCTCTTTTCATGTCCGGCGTGCTCGAATCGGGCTTCTACCGCGACCTTTCCGCTTTGCCACCCCTGCCACGAGTCCCTCCTCCGCGCTCCTACGTTGTGCGAGCACTGTGGCGGACTCCAGTGCCCGCCTGAATCGTGTCTCAGGCCTTGGGCTTCACTGAAATCTTCCGGGATCGAGCGTGCTTCAGCCCGCTATCTCCTCATCGGACGTGGGTACTCGGTGTTGCGGAGCTGGAAGACCACTCATGGTCCGGCTTTCGACCGGGTCGTCCTCGGACCGGATGCTCCTCTGCCCGAGTTCATGTCCGCCGCGTCGGTCGTCATTCCCGTTCCTCAGCGACTCACTCGATCCATGGCTTTAGGGGGAAGCCCCGTCGAGAAGATCGCGCGGCACTTGAGCCGCACGAGCGGCGTCGCCTTCGCACGAGTTCTCACGCCGGGAAAGGGCTCCCGAACTCGACAGGCCGAGAGATCCCTGCAGGAACGTCTGACCGGAGACCTTCAGTTTGATGTGCATCCGCGGCATGCGCGCGCGCTCGCTGGAAAGAGCGTCGTCCTGGTCGACGACTTCATGACGAGCGGGAAAACGCTCAAGGCGGGCGCCCTGGCCCTCAAACGCGAAGGCGCCAGTCAGGTCTACACTTACTGCCTGGGCGTCCGTCCTCGCTTCGCGCGCTACAGCGACAGTTCGAAGCGCTTGGAGAGCAGTTCTCCCGCCTGAACGGCGGAACTCGATGGACCGTAACCATCGGTCAGGAAGAAAATCCGGTCACTCTTCGGCGCCTTCACCGGTTCGGTCGGCGCCTCGCCTTCGGTGAACAACACGGCTTCTTCGAAGAGCACCGACTCGTCACGTACGGTGGAAAGAAACTCGCCCTGGAAGCCAGCCATCCAAGTCGCTCCGGTAAACATCTTGTCGAGCGCCTGCTTCATTCGGCGGAACTTCTTGGCGATCTCGTGGTTGTCTTCCACTTCCGATGGAGACAGGGCCAGGGTCCAGACGCTCCGGCGGCCTTCATCGAAGAAATGGCCCCAGACGTTCCGCTGGAGATCCTCGCCGGCTTCCTTCTGCATGGCCCCGTAGAATCCCTCCAGGACTCCTGCCCCGACGGGGTTGGAGTGAACGAACGAGGCCTGAAGCACGCCGGTCGGCTCACGTCCGCGAGTGAAAGAGAGGGGCTTGGGAAGACCCGCGATCCCTCCGAGGACGGACCAACGATCCGCGTAAATCACCTGCGTGAACCAAAGCTCCTCACCGGAGCCGAGGGTCACCTTCACCGGACTCGCCCCCTCGCCTTCGTCGGAGATCCCAATCACCGGAACCCCTTCGATACGTTTGATGGAGCCGGCGGTGGCCAGCTTCTCCCGGACGGCGTTTTCGATCTCGGCGAGAGAAAGGGTGAAGCGCCCCTCCTCCAGATTCACCCAGCGGGATTCGGGAGCCCAGATGCCGTCTTGTAGTTCCGCCTGTCTGCGTTCGGGATCCACGGTGACCCACTTGGGTTCGCGAAACGCTTTGTTACGGAACTCGCGGACGAAGGAGCCCGGCTGAAACGGGCCGCACTCCACTTCGAAACGCTCCGCGAGCTTCTGCCACATTTCGGCGGCCGCACCATTCGCGAGCGACGGAAGCGGCGCCGTGAAGCGCGCGCCGGTATGAGGAAGCCAAACGACTTCCACGCCGGCATGGGAAAGAAAACCGACGGCGTGGAGGGAAGCCCATCCGTCGCCGATCACCGCGATCTTGCGTTCACTCATTCGAAGAACCTCTGATGCAGCTGCTGGACGATGTCGTTGGCTTTGTGCACGGGAACGGCCACGGTTACGGCGAGTGCGGAAGAGGCGCCCAGCGGAACCTGCACTCCCTCGGCGACGAGCGACTCCATGATACTGAAAAGAGCCGCGCCATCTTGCGAGAACCGGTCGCCGACCACGGATACCGGGACGAAGGAGGGATCGAACTCGAAGCTCTTCACGAAACCATCTGTCGCGAGTTGCTGGAGCGCTTTGCGCCAATCGGACTCGGAGTCCTTGTCGGCGAAGAACTTCGCTTCGTTTTCGGAGAAGACCGGCGAGACCATCAGAAGGTGTCCCTCCGAGGCCTTGCCCCACAGTGCGCCGACCGAACCGGGGCGCATCAGCTTCACGGTGACGAGGGCTTTGCCCTTGTCCGTCGTCACTCCGATGACGCGAAATTCTTCCATGCCATGTTCTTGCTTCGTCATGGGTACCAGCTCCGTACCTTCGTTGTTGTTCAAACTGTTCTTCACGCAAACGGGAACGCCGAACTGCTTGGCCAGCTCCACGCTTCGCGGATGCAGTACGCCCGCGCCGCGAGTGGCCAGCTCGACCATGAGGTCGTGCGGAAGGCGTTTCCAAAGCTTCGCTTCTTTCACGAAGCGCGGGTCGGCGGAGTACACGCCGTCCACATCGGTAAAAATCTCGCAGCGATCAGCCTTAAGGGCCGCGGCAAGCGCGACAGCCGTGGTGTCCGAACCGCCTCGCCCGAGCGTCGTGATTTCCTTCGTTTCGCTGACGCCCTGAAATCCCGCCACGATGGCGACTTTGCCCGCGCTTACGGCCGCGCGAACGCGGTCTCCGAGGATACGGCGGATGCGTGCGCATCGATGACTGGCGTCCGTGATGATGCCGCTTTGCGACCCGGTGAAGGAGATGGCGTCGACGCCACGATCCACGAGCGCCATGCTCAGCAAAGCCATGGAGATACGCTCTCCCGCGGTCAGGAGCATGTCCATCTCGCGATGCGGAGGCTGCTTCGAGACGCGATGGGCGAGATCGATCAGCTCGTCGGTGGTGTGCCCCATGGCGGAGACCACGACGACCAGACTGTTACCGTCGGCCCGAGCCCGCTGAATGCGGTCCGCGACTGCATGGATCCGTTCAGGAGAGCCTACCGACGTACCGCCGAATTTCTGAACAATGAGGCTCATGCCTTCGTTATAGAAGTCATGAGCCACGAACTCAAGCGATTGATGACGCCAGCCTCCCCGGCTGCAGCTCATCGCCCCGTCCACCCAAGGCCGGGTCCTCTCTTGGGCACTCGCTTTGCCCTGTTCACGCGGGGGCCGGCTCTTCCCGGGACACTTGCTTTGCCCTGTTCACGCGTAGGACTTTTTCTTCCTCTCCTCGGGAGTTCATCCTGCTGGAAGCATTCGCGCGCGGGGGACTTTTTGTTCACCCCTCGGGATCGGGTAGGAGG
>CAYOWB010000168.1:1345-8134 GCA_964407515.1 uncultured Bacteriovoracaceae bacterium | reverse complement strand
GTTCGATCTCCTTCTTTCCTCCGCTGGCGAAGTTCGATCTCCTTCTTTCCTCCGCCGGAGAAAGTAAACCGCTACCCCACCCCCGCGAACACCACCACACACTCCCACCACACACTCCCACCGCACACCGCATCACCACCCCATCCCCCCTTCGCCGCCGGCTCGGCATCGCTCGTGCAGCGTCTTCCTTCACGTCGCACCGGCCCACGAGGCGACACACAGGGACATGAGATGAACGGTCAACCATCCAAAACAACGCACATCGAGCTGGAGCAAGACATGCGGCTCCAACATCGCATCTGGAGAATCCAGCGTGTCGCGTGGGTCTTCATGGGCTTCCTCGCCCTGGCGGGGATCTTGGGTCTTTTCGGACAGGGGCTCTATTCCACTCGCGAGTCAGGCACTCCCTCGACCCCTGCGACGATCCGCTATGACACATTCGTCAACCGTGAGGCGCCGGCGACTCTCCGGATCGAGCTTCACCCCTCCGCGGTCAACGGGGGCGTGGCACAGGTATCGCTCAACCGTCCTTACACCGACAGCATTCGCATCACGTCGATTCACCCACAGCCCGTTCGCGTCGCGGCCACCCGCGATCGATGGACCTTCACATTCGCCACGCCGGATTCCCAGGCTCCAGGAACGCTGGTCTTCAGCTATGAACCGCAAAAAGCGGGGCTGATTCAAGGGACCTTGGGAATCGAGAACGGGAAGGAAATGAAGTTCTGGCAATTCTGCTGGCCTTAAGCCTCCAGGCGCCGCCGGCAAAGGGAGAGCACCATGGACGCCGTCGTTCGCGGACTGTTTATTTATGCCTTTCTCACGGTCCTGTTCGCGGTCGCAGGCAAGCGCGCGGTCGCACAGATGGACACCTTCGACTTCATCCTCCTTCTCATCGTCAGCGAGGCGACGCAGAACGCGATGATCGGTCAAAACCATTCCATCACCTACGCCGCACTACTGATCGTCACACTTATCGGGGCGGAGATCCTCATGAGTATCGCCCGGCAACGGTTTCCGCGGATAGAACTCTGGCTCGATGGGATACCGCTGATCATCATCGAGAACGGCAAACCGATTGAAACGCGGATGCACAAGGCCAAGATCGACCTCTCTGACGTTCTCACAACCGCACGGGAGAAGCAGGGATTGGAGCGACTGGATCAGATCAAGTATGCAATTCTTGAACGGGGCGGGTCGATTTCAATTGTTCCGAAGGAACACTCTTAAAATGCCGCGCCAAACCTGCAACCCACTTCTGAACTTCCGACACCGACGGCAAATGTAAGGCGGCCGAGGTACTCCCTGGCCCCACCTTCACGCCGACGAATCGCGGTAAATCCGTTCGAGCAAAGACCGTCTCATCGGTCGGCTCATCTCCGAAGTAGGTGACGTTCTGATAGTCGAACCCCCGGACAAACTGGGCAATCGCCTCCCCCTTGGAGGCACCCGCGGGCAGGACATTCCAACACAGACTCCCTTGGAGCACGCTCATTCCAGCCGAACTCACCTCTGCCTCGAGCCACCCGCGAGCTTGCTCGGAACGCCACCATTCAGTACCCGACTCACGGAAGTGGATCGCAACTGAACTCGCCTTATCTTCCAGCCGTCCGCCGTGTTGCCGGATCACATCGGCCAACCGCGGGAGGAATCGCGTATGAAATTTGAACCACGCCACGGGTGTCCGAACGCGGTGCTCCTCCGTCCCATCCTCGCGTCGCAACAACCAATCCTGACCGTGGTTCCCCATCAAGTGAAGCCCGGGCACGCGCGGCAAATAGCGCAGCAAACTCGGAAGACTCCTTCCGGAGCAAATCAGCACATCGACATGCGGGGCGATTCCAGCGAGCGCCTCGTGCGTCTCGGATGGCAACGTGACGTCGTCCGGCGACCGTTGCAAATCAACAAGGGTGCCGTCGAAGTCGAACGCCAACAGCGATCTTTCATCCAGGCGATCACGCGTCCAGATATCGGGACGCGGCGGTGGAACTGGCAGGTCAGACAATAAACTCCCCTTGAAAGACCTCTTCAGCGGGGCCTTCCATCAGGGCGGGAGTGCCAATTCCGTTCCAGGATATCTTCAATGCACCGCCCGGAAGGTCAATTCGCACCGGAGAACGTGCCATGCCGCGCGCGAGTGTCGCGACGCCGACAGCTGTAGCGCCCGTGCCGCAAGCCAGCGTGATTCCTGCGCCACGCTCCCATACTCGGACGCGCACGCGCGACGGATCGATCACCTGCACGAATTCGACATTAGTGCGACGGGGAAATCGGGGATGGTGCTCGACCAACGGCCCGTACTGTTCCACCGGAAAAACGTCGACATCATCCACATAGAAAACCGCATGCGGGTTCCCGACGTTCACTTCGAAAAACTTGAAGGGCTCGCCTTCGACGTCAATCGGCTCACCGGACGGGAAGCCGCTCCCGAGAACCGGAATCCCCATGTCCACCGTGACACTGTCTTCCGAGGGACTCTTGCCAGGATGGACGGTCAACGTCTTCACGCCGGCCAACGTGTCGACACGGTACTCCTGACGACCAGGAGAGAGACCACGACGGTAGAGATACAGGGCGACGGCGCGGATCCCGTTGCCGCACATCTCGGCGACGGATCCGTCGGCATTGATGATCTCCATGAAGGCGTCAGCCTTCTCGCTGCGTTTGAGCCGGAGAATCTGATCCGCTCCGACGCCGAAACGCCGGTCACAGATACGCTGCGCGAGCTTCGGGGAAATCTCTGTCAACGGCTTCGCCAGGTCGTCGATCACGACGAAGTCATTGCCAAGCCCATGCATCTTCAAGAAAGAGATCTTCATGAAGACCTTTTAACGCCGTCAGATGCGCGGTTCAAGAGCCTGATTCGCCCTCCCCACGAAGCCACCTGAATCAGTCTTTGGCCGAAGCGGCGCCACCAGGGTCTATCACGGATTTCCGCAGGGCCCCGGCCGCTTTGAGCGCGTTCCGAGTGACCCGCTCGCAAGCCCCCTTGGTCTTTTGTCCAACCTCGCCTGAATTTGCACAAAGCCCAGAGGCTCCGGAACTCAAGCTTTGGATCACCTCGGGGTCAATACCGCCCAGCTCCGGATAAGCTGAAAGCGTACCCTGCACGGACTCGGCTAGCGTCTCCAGGGACCCACCGTTTCCGCAGGTACCTGCATTTTGCCCGCACTCCAGAATCTGCTGCAATTGCCCGTCGAGCTGCCTCGCGGCGGCTTCGACCCTCACCTTGACCCTCTCCTCTCTTTCCTCAAGCAGCCTCATCTTACAGCTTTCCACCCAGGCGTCGATCGCCTTGCGGATGCCTATGAGCTCATCTCGCTTCTGCCGGTCAGGGCCGACGGAGGAGTTCACCTTTGAGACGATCTCATCCACGCCCCCGGATTCGAGGCTGATCAGCCCCGGGTTCATCTGACCGCTGATCACGTCCAAGATGTTGCTGGGCGGCTTGGGCAAGCCAGTTTCCTGATCGATCTCGATGGGCTCACCTTGGCGGGTCGTCGTCTGCAAGGCACTCGGAGAAACTCCGAACTCGGTCGCACCCTTCATGATCCGCCCCAGTTGAAGCTTCAGCGAAGTGTTCATCGCCTGAAGCGTCTTGGCCTGTTTCCGGATCTGCGCGATATACTCGGCCTTGACCTTCTGCGCATGAGCTGTGCGAGCCGCCTCGTACTTGACGGCTTCCTTCTTCATCTTGTTAGCCGCCACCTGAGTCTGCGTGATGCAGTCATTCAGACTGCTGCAATTCACCGCGGCGAGATGCCCGCGCTTGGATTCCGCCTTCACGGTGAACGGACATGCCGCATTCGCCGTCGCGGAAAGACTGCACTGCGTGGCATTGTTCGTTCCGCGAGCGTAGGCGCGCAGCTGGTCCTTCATCGAACGCAAGCAGGCGGTCTGGGTCGAGGCATCCTGACTGTCACAGCCGGCCATCACCAGGCCCGAACCATTCAACTGCAGGGCTTGCTTCATCTGGAGATAAGGTTGCTCCCACTGTTTCGCCAGCCCGGCGGCAGCGCCCTGAGCAGCCTTCACGCGATCCTTCTGCGCCAGCTCCGCCATCTGCAGCTTGGAGCCCTCGCGCTTCAACTCCATTTGGATCGCCTTCTTGCCTTCCGCCTGGCAGAAGGCCAGTCCCTTTGAAAGCGTATCTTTGAGTACTCCGCCGTACTTCGACTTCGAGAACAAGGCATCGAGTTGAGAACCGTACTTCTGCATCAAGTCATCGGCCGACAGAAGGCCTGCGGACTGCGCCTGAGCCTGTTCCACGTTCTCGAACTTACCGGAAGACGGCGTGCTCGAAGTCATCTGCGCCAGGATGGTCGACAATTGGGAAGCATAGGTGTCCGCGGTCTTCTGGACCTTCTTCGAGTCGCGCTCAACCTTGCCACCCTCACCGACGTAGAAGCTGTTGCGATACTGGCACTGGAGGAAGTCGGCGTAGCTTCGCAGCTTCTCCTCGCCCACTCGGACCATCGCACCATTCGGGCCCGGCTCGTAGCTGATGCAGGTGTAACCGGCATGCCCCTGGTTATTGAAGCAGTCCATGGCCTTCGCCATGGCGACTTCCTGCTTCTGCTGCTCGATGACCGCGGCCTCGTTCTTCACGCTCGTGAAGTCCCGTTCCACCTGAAGGATGGACTGGTCGCTTGCATCCACGATCTTGTTGATATCGTCCAAAGTCTGCCGAAGGCCGGGAGCCCCATCGGCGCCACTCAAGCGATTCGTGAAATCCTGCTCGAGAGCCTGGTAGTCCGCAACAATGGCCTTGTACTCGTTTTGGGCAGCCTCGGCCTGCGAAAGGTATTGCCCCGCAGCCTGATTCAAGTTCTGAACATACTGCTCCATAGGACCGACTTGGTCCTTCATGCAGCCGAGTTCGCGAACAATCGCCTCCGCCTTGGCGACTTTGCAGGAATATGCCGGAATGGCGCGATCCAGATCGCTCTTCATCTGGGAAATGAAAGCCTGGTTGACCTGCCTGCCGACGATCAAGGGAGCAGCCCGACACGCCTGATCCAACTCCGGGATCTTCGGATCGAAAGCAGCCGGACACATCGTGTCCGGTCCTGCCACGCCAAACCCTTGCCCCCCGGCCAAACCACCCAGCCCTTGAGCGGTCGCCATGACGTTGCCGGAGAAACACGAACCCAGGAACGTTCCAAGATTCGCCGCGCGAAGCGCATCAAAACTTCCTGTCGCGTTCATGAGAGTGTTGGAAACAGGAACCAGCGGGCTCACCCCGGTTCCGGCAGTCGAAGGCGGCGCTTCAGGCGCGCCGTTCGCGACATTCACCAGCCCGGCCACCCCGATGATGGCCACCCCGACGGCGGCAACACGAAGTCTCAGAATGTACCCCATGGACGAACCTCCCCCGAAACACTCAATCCTTGAGTCGTTACTTATATTGTACCGCAGCATCAGGCGTTTGGAATCCCTCTGCGAGTTTTTCCAAAGACTTTACTCAACGCGTTATGGCGCCAGTGAATTTCCCTTGCCTGTGTCAGGCGTGACTCATCTTTGGGGGTTCTCCGGGATTTTTGTGTCGCTTCTCCGTTAAGGCTCGGTTAAGGGTGAGAACATGGCACAAGAGACTACATCGAAGGGGAATCACCCCGGGTACAAATGGTACCGCGGTTTCATCCAGGGCAAGACCCGCATCGCGATGGCTTGGATTTTCGCGATTCTCCTCGGCTTCTTCGCGCGTGAGTATCCCACCCTTCCAGGAATCCTCGTTTGCTTCATCGGTGCGACGCTGCGATTTTGGGCCAGCGGTTATCTCCGCAAGGACTCGCGGCCGGCTGTCGGCGGTCCGTACGCCTTCGTGCGAAATCCGCTCTATCTAGGCACCTATCTGATGGCCATCGGCACGGTCATGGCGATCCAGCAATGGGCTCTCTTCGTCGTGCTGTCGATCCTGTTCGCGGCGGTCTATCACTACATCATCCTCGATGAGGAAACGAAGCTACACCGAATCTTCGGTGAAGCGTACGACCACTACAAGCTCGCCGTCCCGCGATTCTTCCCCCGTCTGTTCCCGCCGCTCTTTCCGGCGAGTCGCAAAAAGCTCCTGCAGGTGAACCCGGAGCTCGCGCACCATCGGTTCTCGTGGGAGCTGGCGATGAAGAACAAGGCCTATGAAGCCTACGCCTCTTTCATCGGCCTGATCGGATTCGTCGCGCTCTGCGCGCTGATCTGGAAGCGAATGGCTTAAGCCTACTTTGCTTTTTCCGGAGCAGTAGCGATCGCGAAGTGCGTCGCCCCGACTTGGCGGGCGTTGTCCATGACCTCGATCGCCGAACCGAGAAACGCCTGCCGATCGCCCTCGAGAATCACCAGACGCGAGGAAGTCTTGTCGAAGGCGTCCTTCAGAATACCTTTCATCGCTCCGTAGTCGCCGGCGGCGACGGCTTTGGAGTTCACCTGAAGCCCGCCACCGGGAAGCAGCGTCACAATCACGCCCTCGGGCTGTGCCTGCGCGGTCGCATTACTGGCGGACGGCAGATTCACCTGCACCCCCATCTGCGACATCATGGAACTCGTGACCATGAAGATGATCAGCAGAACGAGAAAAATATCGGTCAACGGAGTGATGTTGATCTCGGCGACGATCCCGCCGCCTTCGGCACCGTCGTCGGCGCCGCTGCCGAGCGTCCTAAGCGCCATGGCGAGGTCCCGATCCCGACTCCAAGCTGGCCAACGCCTCGACGAGCTCTTCGGCCTGCAGCTTGATCGTCAGCACGAGCCCGTTCCAGCGGGTCTGAAACGCGTTGTAAGCCACGACCGCCA
>CAYOWB010000168.1:0-1239 GCA_964407515.1 uncultured Bacteriovoracaceae bacterium | reverse complement strand
GTGGAACGATCGCAGAATACCGACGACAGTTCCGAACAATCCGATGAACGGAGATGCGCTTCCGATGGTTCCCAGGATCCAAAGATACTGGCGCAGATCCTGATTCACGAGCTGGCGGCGCCGCTCCACCGCCTCGACCCAGCGCTCGCGCAGCCGCTGATCCTTCGCCTCCAGACGCTCAATCGCCGTCATCGCGAGGCGGGAGGTCGGTAAAAACGGATGCTCACCGCACAGGCGTCGCAATCCCTCGCGCTCTCCACGGAGCAGCAGATTCATCGCCTCCAGGTGAAATGACTTCATCTCCTGGCCCAACGAGCGATAACGCCAGATCCGCTCGATGATCACGACCCAAGCCGCGAGCGAGCAAATCAGCAGAGGATACATCGCAAAGCCACCGCTTTTGATGAATTCGAGCAGGCTCATAACACTTGAAACCGTAGCCAGCCCTCCCTAGGATGTCAATCATGCGAATACCCACGCTCCGCTTCACGATCGCGCCCTTCGTCATCCTCGCATTCGCGCTGCTCGTCACTTCCGGGTGCACGAAGGGCTGCGGCCAAACCGAGGATGCCCCGCGACTCCAGACCGGAAAGCCCGTCTTCCAATTCCCGTACGAAGCAGTCGATGCCGTCACGCTCGTCAAGAACGACCCGACGACCGACGACCGCTGGGCCGTTCGGCTGCGGCGCTGCGAACACCCCCGGAACTGCCTGTGGGAATTGTCGCCCGAGCTCGACGCTCGCGACTTCGTGGACCGCATCGCCGACGGTGGCTTCATCGATCATGTGCTGGACACGCTTCGAACTCTTCATGTCGCGGAGCCGGCTCTCGACGGACCGCTTCAGTCTTTTGGACTCCAGCCGCCGGTCTTCGCGCTGACCTGGAAGCTTCCCGATGCGCAGCTTCCCCGCGAGTTCTCGCTCCTCGTCGGAGCGCCGGAAGACCGCACCCGTGGTCGTTACGCGATCGCGGCTCTCGGCAAGGACACCAAGGCCGCCTCGCGGCCTTTCATCGCGCGCGGTGCCGCGCTGGGAATGCTCGAAAGAGTGGATTCCATCCACGCCATCCGGCAACGCACCCTCCTGACGTGGCCCGCTGACGCTATCGATGAGTTTGAACTTCACCTCGCCGGCCGCGAGCGACTCTATGCACAACGGGAAAGCGGGGGTTGGGTGGACAGAAAACACCGTCCCATGAAGCCAGATCCCCAGGAGCTCCGCGACCAGTTCACGCATTTGA
>CAYOWB010000167.1:298-8144 GCA_964407515.1 uncultured Bacteriovoracaceae bacterium | reverse complement strand
CAGATGCTTCGTTCGTCTGTTCTTCCCCGTCCGCGGAAGATCCGGGCGCACCCGTGGGTCGTGCTTTCTCGTGGAACGCTTTTCCGCGTCGGGCGATGCTTCCGTCGCCGCCCGCCTTCATGACGACGGCATCATCACCATCGTCAGCGGTCGGTGCCGCTCCGGAATCATGGGCCTTGAGGTTGAGCCCGCGCTGAGCTGCGGCACCCGATACGGCGGCGCCGCCACGGCCCGCGAGTCCGCCGTTCTCTCCCGCGGCGCCAGCGCCCATGGCGCCATTCTTCTGAGCAGCAAGAAGCGCCGCGATTCTGCGCTCGAGATCCTGAATCTTGAGGATGTAGGCACGCTCGTTGACGTCTTTTGCGTCCGCCGGATTGGTCTTTACCTTGATCAGGTTTCCGCCTGCTTCGTCTCCGGAGACCTTGGCCTCGGCGTCGTCGACCTTTTCGCCCTTTCCTTTGACCTTCGTCTCGTCATTGGTACGTTCGAGCTGTCCCTTGACCTTGGTCTCGTCGTTGATCTTTTCGAGACTACCTTTGACCGTCGTTTCCTCGGGGGCCTTCGCTTTTCCGCCTAGGTTGAGTTCTTCTTCGGGCTTTTCAGGACGAGTCCCCTTGATGCTCTTCCGGACTTCGGGGTCCTCATCCGTCGCCTTGACCAGGATTTCTCCCGTGGCCGATTTCTTCAGCTTCTTGCCCGGCACCTCTACCTTGACGAGTTCTTCGTAATCGGTGTCGGCGAGTTGCTGATAGGCCGTCGCTTTGGGGGTCTCTCCTTGCTTGATCGGGACGCTGACGATGTCGAAGCCATGCGCCTCGGAAAGGGCGGCCGCGTCCATCTTGCCGTCGATGCCCATGACAGCGACGACTTCGATCCTGCGCGTCTCCTGCTGCACGCGAAGAACAACCCGATGGGCGTGCTGGTGGAGATGAATGAGCAGCGTCTCAAAGAGGTCATATGGCTGACCGCTGGTGACGCGGTCGCTGAGGCCGTCGAGTTTCAATTCCGTTCCCGGGGGAAGCGCGAAGGACACTCCGATCGCGATTTTTTCGCCGTCGATACCGCATTCGATCTGAAGCGGTTCGGCAAGCTTGTTCTTGTCCTTCGGGTCCCTGGGCTGTGTTTGATACGCTTCGAAGAACGAGAACATCAGCAGGGTGCGCAGCTTCAGTTCGTCCGGCTGTGCCTTCTCCAGTCGGGCGGAGAGGAGGTCGGTGACTCGGCCGATGTTTCGAATCGAGAACAGGTTCTCATAAAATACACGGCATTCTTCCCCGAGGAGGCCAGAGACTCCGAAGCTGTCGAGCGATCTGGCGGGGCGTTTGCCGAAGTTATACACTGATGAACCCCTCCTGCCCGAAGATAGTCGGGCGAGCCGCGGCTCGATCAATGAATTCGTTTTTGATGCGGTCCAGGCGCGAGGCGATCTTCTGTGCCGCACGCTGCGGTAGCTTCCACAGATCGTCTCCCTTGAGCAGCATGGCTTTCTGATCCGGGATCAGGCTTGCGCACATGGCGACGATCTCGTCCAGATCGGAGCCTCCGCTCGAGATCGGGACCTCGTTGAAGGTGTCCATGAAAACGCGGTCCCTGAAGCGTTGCAGAAATGCCTCGTCACAGTGACCGAGATGCAGCGAGAGAAACACGGCAAGGCTTGCGCGCAGAATGGCGACCTCGAAGAGATCGACATTTTTCTCTCGCGCTTTCCGGAGTACTTCGCCTTCGATGAGGTCGCAGACTTCGTTGGCGAATACGGTGAGGAAGAAAGGCTCGATCAGTGCGCCGTTTGACCACAGGGTTCCGATGATTCGAATCACCGCATCGGAGACCTCGTACGGCGCCGGAGGGAGCGGGACTTCCGGATAAACTTTGTCGGAGGCCATGTTGCCGGCCGGCGGTTGCCACGTCATCACGGCCAGGACGCGTCTTGCGGCGTTTCGAAACGGAAGCGCGTTATCCACGAATCGTGGGATGAAGAAGCGTTCCAGAGGCCGCAGCTTCTCCAGTTCTTCGGGGACGAAGAAGTTGAGTGGCGCCTTGATCGCGACGAACTTCTCGTTGCGCTTCATGAAAACATAGACGGGCGCCAGCATCAGCGCGTACGGGCTGACGGTGCGGATCGGAACTTGGCGCATGCTTTCTGCTGCCGAAAGCGGCAGTTTGCTATGGCTGAAGTACATACACCTCGAGCGTGAGTGGTCCCTCCTCATAGACGTTTCGGAAGAAAAGGACGTTCGATTGAGGTGAGAAAGAGAGATAAATGGCTGAGCCTCAACGGGATTTAGCTGATTTTCCCGTTACAGAAAGTGGGGATCCAGTTCGCTAACGCCTGAAAATAATTGGCTTTGCCCTGAGCGGCTTGAGAGTTAGGGCTCTGATGTGAAATGGCAGGCGACTTGATGCTGTGCGCCAAGAAGGTCCGGCCGGGATTCGGTACAAAGTGGCTTGGCAATTGGGCAGCGGGGATGAAAGGGGCACCCTGATGGGGGCTGTATCGGGGAGGGGACATCGCCCTTGAGCAGCATTCGCTCCGAGCGCCGGTCAGGGTCCGGGACCGGGATCGCTGAGATCAACGCCCGAGTGTAAGGGTGCTTCGGATTCTTGTAGAGCGAGTCCGCATCGGCGATTTCAACGATTCTTCCGAGATACATCACGGCGACTCGCGACGAGATGTGCTCCACCACTTTGAGATCGTGGGCGATGAACAGGTATGCGACCCCGAGTTCCTTCTGAAGATCCTGAAGCAGGTTGATGATCTGCGCTTGAATGGAAACGTCCAGCGCAGAAACCGGTTCGTCGCAGACGATGAACTCAGGTTTCACCGCCAGCGCGCGTGCGATGCAGATGCGCTGGCGTTGTCCGCCCGAAAACTCATGCGGGTACTTCGACAGGGCATCACGTCTCAAGCCGCAAAGATCGAGGAGTTCCTCGATGCGGCGCTTACGCTCCACGTGGTTTGAGCACAGGCCATGAATGTCGATCGGTTCGCCGATCAGGCGTTCCACCGTCATGCGGGGATTCAGCGATGCGAATGGATCCTGAAAGATAATCTGCATTCGGCGACGCATCTTTCGGAGATCGCCGGGGCCTAGCGCGGTGATGTCGACGCCATCAATAATCACCTGGCCTTGATCCGGTTCGATGAGTCTCAGGATGCATCGGCCAAGAGTCGATTTTCCGCATCCCGACTCACCCACTAAGCCGACTGTTTCACCCTTTCCGATCTGAAGGGACACATCGGTCACGGCTTGAACCGCAAGGCGACTCTTGGAAAGCCAGCCTTCGTTGATGGGAAATGACTTGGAGAGGTTTCTAACGGAAAGCATCAGATATCCCTCAGGCAACGCGTGCGGCGTGCTTCTTCCGTGGTGGCGCGCAACTCGGGGTTCTGCCTCGCGCACAGGTCCGTCGCATACTTGCAGCGGTCACGAAACCGGCAGCCCGGCGGCAGGTCCATCAGCAGAGGAACGATTCCCGGAATGGCCTCGAGGCGTTTCCGGGTTGTGATTGATGGGATGCTATTCATCAAGCCCTCGGTGTAAGGGTGCTTGGGCTTCCGGAAGATGTCGCCCACCGGACCTTGCTCCACCACCTGACCGGCGTACATGACAGCCACTTCGTCGGCCATCGCGGCCACGACTCCGAGGTCGTGAGTGATGAGAATCAGCGCGAGACCTCTCTTCTTCTGAATGTCACGCAGCAGATCAAGGATCTGGGCTTGAATCGTGACGTCCAGTGCGGTCGTAGGCTCGTCGGCGATGAGGACCTGGGGGTTGCAGGCGAGCGCCATCGCTATCATGACCCGCTGGCGCATTCCGCCTGAAAGCTGGTGAGGATAGTCGTCGATGCGCGTTTCGGGGGAAGGAATGTAGACGGATCGGAGCGCCTCGATGGCGCGCGCCCTGGCTTCTTTCTTTCCTACTTTCTGGTGGAGAATGATCGCCTCTTCGATCTGATTCCCGACGGTGAAGACGGGATTCAGGGAGGTCATCGGGTCCTGGAAGACCATCGAGATCTCGTTCCCGCGGATGGAGCGCATCTCCGCTTCTGTCAGTTTGAGAAGATCGCGTCCCTTGTAGATCACTTCTCCCCCGATGATCTTTCCGGGGGGCGATGGAATCAGCCGCATGGCTGAAAGACAGGCGACACTCTTCCCGCAACCGGACTCGCCCACGAGTCCCAGCGTCTTACCGGCATGAGCCTCGAAGCTTACGCCGTCGACCGCTTTGATCTCGCCGTCATCGGTGAAAAACGAGGTGCGGAGATTCCTGACTTGCAACATGCCTCAAATCTTACCGGTTTTTTTTTTTTTTTTCATCCTGGAAGGCGTCCCCGAGGATATTTAGCGCCGCCACGATCACGAAAATCGCCAGCGTCGCGAACGTGAACTGCCACCAGGCCCCTCTGAAAAGGTCTCCCCTGGAGTCGTCGATCATGATTCCCCAGCTGGGAAGTCCCTGAGCACCGAGCCCCAAGAAGGAAAGGATGACCTCCGCTTTGATGGCGGCGGAGAACTGAAGGGAAAAGTGGAGGAACGGATACCGCGATACGTTGGGGAGAATATGACGGAAGAGCTGCCTGGCTCGTGAGGCGCCGACGCTCCGGGCGGCTACGACATAGTCGAGCTCCCTTTGCTTCAGAACCTCAGCCCGCATCACCCGGGCAAGCGAGACCCACGAGGTGGCGCTCAGCGCGACAATCATGGCTCCCACCCCTCTGCCGAAGGCATAGGTGATCCCCATCAGCAGCAGGATGTGGGGCACCGAGGCAAGGGTCGTGTAAAGCCACGTGATGGCATCATCCACCCGACGTCCCAGGAAGCCCGCCATCGCGCCGAGGACCGCGCCGATGAGGACGCCTATCAGGGATGAAAAGAAGCCCACGATCATGGCGACGCGGCATCCTTGGATCAGCTTGAGAAGTACGCTGCGGCCGAAAAGGTCAGAGCCGAACCATTGGTGCCAGCTTTCCCAGGAAGGCGCGGAATGGCTGGCCGCCCATGAGGTGCTCCAGTCTTTGGCGATCAGTCCCGTGGTGGCAAGAAGCGCGATGGTGGCGTAGATCGCCACGACGCCGAGACAGGCAAGAGTCAGGGGCTGGCGACGAAGGCGCTTTCGGAGCGTCATTGCAGCCTCACTCGCGGATCGGCCCACGCACACAAAATGTCCGTCAGCAGGTTGCCGACGATGAATAGAACTGAAATGAGAGTTGTCATTGCCTGAATGACCGGAAAGTCGCTCGCCTGAATGGCGTCGATCGTCATCCTTCCCAAGCCGGGGATGCGAAAGAAACTCTCGAGCAAGAAGGATCCGAGGAGAAGGAACGGAATCTGGATGACGAGATTCGTGAGAATCGGCAGCAGGCAGTTGGCCAGGATGTGTTTCAGGTAGATCCGGGGCTCGCTCAGTCCCTTGGCGCGCCCGACACGAACGTAGTCTTGGCGAGCCTCCTCGGTGATCGCCGTACGGAAGAACCGGGTCTGTTGTCCCGTCCCGGCTATCACCCAGATGAGCACGGGAAGAGCGACGGAGTTGAGTGTTTCCACTCCACCCTCGTACCCGCTGATCGGAAACCATCCGAGCCGGTAAGCGAGGAAGTACTGGGCTCCCAGGATCAGTGCGAGCACGGGAATGCTCATTCCTGCCGCCGAGGCTAGTGTGATCACGCGGTCAATCCAGCGGCCGCGGTACGCGGAGCTCACGAGGGCGGCGGAAAGCGCGGTGACTGTGGTTAGAATAAATGCCGGCACGGCGAGCGAGAGCGACGGGCCTACGCCCTCCAAGATCATTTGCCGGATCGGCCGATGCGTGGCGTAGCTGTTGCCGAAGTCGAACGTGACGATCTGCCTGAGATAGTCAACAAACTGAAGGAGTAGGGGACGATCAAACCCGAGTTGTCGCCTCAAATCAGCGATACGTTCCGGACTGGCATGGTTGCCGAGGATCTGCAGGGCCGGGTCACCCCCGACGACGTGAAAGAGCATGAAGACCAGTAAGGCGACCCCGAGCAAGGTTCCAAGCGATTGGAGCGTTCTGCGAAAAAGGTAGCCAGTCATCATCTCTTTACGGACGGATCGATTCGGTAATACTTCCAGCGATTCGGTGCGAACTCGTGCCGTTTGGCGTTCTTCAGCCACGGTTGCGTCAGACCGTAATAAATCCGGTGATTCAAGAAGATGCTCGGCGCGTCTTCCGTCACGATGCGGACCATCTGCTTGTACATCTCGGTCCGCTCCCGAGTGTCACCGAGCTTGAGAGAGGCTTCATACAGCCGATCGTACTCTTTGTTGATGTATCCCGAGGTGTTTGTGGTGGTGGCCACGTATTTCCCGTAATAGACCTGAAGGAAGTTCTGCGCGTCCGGATAATCCGCGTTCCACGCCATCGTCCATAGATGGGCCTTCCGGTTGTGCACCGATGCCTGATACTCCGGCCAGGAGTACGCCGAAATCTTCAGGCGAATGCCGATCTGCCGGAATGACTTCTCGATGTATTCCGAGATCTGGCGGCTTTCGGTGGTCGCCACCACGAGGAACTCAAGTGGCGGAAGGCCCTTTCCCTCCGGGTAGCCCGCCTGAGACAGAAGCGCCTTCGCCTTCTCGAGATCGTACTGCCTGTACGGATTCCTGAATGCCGGATCATAGCCGGCCAGCCCCGGCGGGATCGGCCCTTGTGCCGGGATCGCGCGGCCGTTGAAGAACAGCTCGATGTAGGGACCGACATTCACCGCGTGGCTCATTGCCTGGCGGAGAAGCTTGTTCTTCGCGAACAAGGGATGAGTCATGTTGAAGTCGATCCGAGTCATGTCGAGCCGCGGAGCCTTGATGAGGCGAAGTCCCTTGGTCTTCGCTTCGCCGGTGATCTCCTGCTTGGAGGTGATGACTTGCGAGAAGAAGTCCTTCGGAATCGTCAGGAGATCCAGCTGCCCGCTCATGAGCGAAAGCCACGCGGGCGATTCTTCGGTGAAGACCTGCATGATTACTCGGTCCGCGAGAGGAAGAGGCTTTCCTGCGTCCGCGAGAAAACCGGCCTGGGTATCGCTCGACTCGCCCTCCGAAGGGTAGGATTCCTGTCGGTAGGTCGGGTTTTTCGTCCAAACGATTCGCGAGGAAGGATGAAACTCAGCGAGTTTGAAGGGCCCCGTGCCGACCGGATGGCTTCCGAACTCCTTGCGATAGTATTCAACCGCTTCTTTGGCGACGATCGCCGTCGCCGGCATGGCGAGCGCATATCGAAACAGCGGGGTCGGGTGATTCAATACAAAGCGGACGGTGTAACGATCGAGCGCCTGAAGTCCTTCGATCGGTTGGGAGTAGTCCGACTGTTCGGCCTTTACAGAGGCCTCTCTCCATTCGTTCAGTCCGCGGATTTTTCCGTCGATGGCCCACCAAACGCTCGCGCCGGTTTCCGGGTCAGCGATTCGCTTGAACGTGTAGACGACGTCCTCGGCGGTCAACTCGCGTCCGCGACCGTTCGTTGCGCTAAAGCAGGGATCGTCCTGGAAGAGCACACCTTGCTTCAGTTTGATCGTGTAGGTCTTGCCGTCGGGGCTGACTTCCGGCAGTGCCTCGGCTAGATTGGGTGAGAGCACGTAAGGACGTTTCAAAAAGTGATACTGGAGCAGACTCTCGTAGGCGAAGGAGACGTGGTCCTGCGTGTAGACGTCATCGGCCATCGCGGGGTCGAGTGCTTTCACTTTCTGCGGGGTGGACGCGTAGATCGCGTTCGGCGTGTCGGTGCGAGACTTCGAGGTGCAGCCAGCGGCCAATGCCAGAAGCGCCACAAGGCCGAGAAACCTGATCTTGTCCGTCATGCAAGAAAACTAACTGATTTGGGGGGAGGGGTCA
>CAYOWB010000167.1:0-283 GCA_964407515.1 uncultured Bacteriovoracaceae bacterium | reverse complement strand
CCCGGCTGCGCCAGCGGACTTTCACTTCGCCCTGCTCGGACTTCGCTTCCCATCGGATTGGACTGCCGGTTTCCTTTTCAGGCGATTCGAACTTGAAGTCCACCGTGACCGGGGTCTTTCCGGTGCGCTCCCAACGGAGAGTCTCGGGCCAAGGTTTTCCGTTCCATTCGGTGAAGGTGTAGGTGAAGCGCTCGGCCGGATCCGCCTTCTTCTTCCCGGTTAATTCGACAGTGAGCGTACCGTCGTCACTGACGAAGGATCTTCGGTTCTTCGGGTCATGCGG
>CAYOWB010000166.1:4058-8149 GCA_964407515.1 uncultured Bacteriovoracaceae bacterium | reverse complement strand
GATCGCTCACCTCATCCATGCCTGGAGCGAGAGAGCGTCCGGCCCCTTCGTCCCTCTCAATTGCGGCGCGCTCCCCCTCTCTCTCGCCGAGAGCGAGTTGTTCGGACACGTAAAGGGCGCCTTCACCGGCGCCTTCAATCAGCGCCCGGGAGCTTTGATGCAGGCTCATGGCGGCACACTCTTCCTGGACGAAGTGGGAGACCTCCCCGCTGACATTCAGGTCAAACTGCTCCGATTTTTAGAAAACGGAGAAATTCGTCCGGTCGGCGCGGATCGCCCCTCCCGCGCGGATGTCCGCATCATCTGCGCGACTCACCTGCCCCTAACCAAGCTTGTCGAAGAGGGAAAATTCCGCAGGGACCTTTACTACCGACTCGCCTCCGTGACGCTGGAAATTCCCCCGCTCCGCCAACGTCCGGAGGATATCGAAATGCTGGCCAACCGTTTCGCTCTGGACCTTGACCGAAACATCTCCCCTCGGGCCATGCTTCGTCTCAAAGCTCACACGTGGCCAGGCAACGTGCGTGAACTTCGGCACGCGATCGAGCGCGCAAGCGGTCTCGCCGGCCCGTTCGCGCCGGTACTGAATGAGGAGTCTTTCGACTTCCTGCTCAATCCGGAACACATCCAGAAGGCTCCTGAGCTAGAGCTCGGGCCGGCGGCCCTGACTCTTCAGGAGATGGAACGACTCATGGTGATCAAAGCCTTGAGGATCGCAGGCGGGAACCGGACGAACGCGGCGCGAATCCTGGGGATCGCGCGCAGCACGCTCTTCGAAATGCTGAAACGACACAAGATCCGGGGCCCCCGGAGCAATACTTGGATACCGGATCTGTCTTGATTCAGCCTACGGCGAGCTTGACGATATAAATTCGCTCGACCCGACCGGAAGGCAGCCAGGAGTTGATGCGATCGATGATTCGTCTTTTGATGCGCTTCTTGCCTTCGATCGACATCAGCTCCTCGCGCTCCAAGGCCGTGAAGACGTTCGTGAGCTGATTCCTCACCGCGACGTGGTTGTCCTGAAGGAAGGCGCACGTCGTCTTAGTGTCGCACTCCACGATCAGCTCGAGCTGTGCCATGTTATTCACGCCTCTTGGGGCGACAATGCCCGGCACAGCCTTCAACTCCACCGTATAGGCCCCGATATTCAACGTCGTGTGACGGCGCTTGGCCTCTTCGGCCTGCTTGCCGATAAACTCACCCAAATGTTGCCCGGCCTTCGTATCGCGCAGGCGCTTCAGGTGTTCAGAGTACCGGCTCCAGACTACGTAGCCGGAGACGATCGCACCACAGGCACAGAGGACGAAGACCATACCCATCCATCGGGTAGCGGAATCACGTGACCAGACCGCGGTCAGGAGGACATGCGCCCCTTCCCTATCCTCTCCCGCGACTCTCTTGAGAAACTTCGGAAGAGGGAGCCGTGAAAGCACCACGGTAGACATGGAGAGCAGTCTTTGAACGAGACCGGCTTTGACTGCAGCCTCCGCCTTCGGAGCGTCCGTGGCAACGTCCGTAGCTACGGCTGCTGGCGCCGATTCAGCAGCGGCGGCCTGGGGAGCAGGAGTCTCAGTCTTGGGCTGTTCGGCCATCCAATCCAGTGTAGCGCGACCTTATTGGACGCGCCACTCGTACTGCCACGCGCGTTGCTCGCGGTTGCCATTCAAACCGACCGACCGGGCATACTGGAACTCGTAGCTCGAGCCCCGCGCGCGCACGAGCCCTGTCGGAAACCAGTCGCGAAGCACGGAAAGGGTTCCGGCACTGGGTTCCGAAGCGCTCGCGACAGAGCGGTCTCCGCTAGCTTCACGCCACTGGTATTCATGGTGAGCGGAATCACGCTGACCATGGAGACTCACGCGCCGATAATACTGGTATTCCACCGCACCCTGATTCAGGCGCACTGAGCCCGTCGGATGCCAGTCCATCGTCACGGAGACCGTACTCGCGGCGGGCGCGCTCACGAGGCTACCCTTGAATTCTTTGCGCCATTGGAATTCCGTACGAACAGCATCACGCTGTCCTGCCGGTCCGACACGACGCGAATACTGGTGTTCAAGTCCCCCTGAGACCGCGGCGCGACTCACTCCAGTGGGAGCCCAGTCCGTATAAACATCGTCGCGCGCCTGACCAGGAGCCGAGAGCGCGAAAGCCATGAACAAGACCGTATAAAAAGGAAAAAGCCGACGCTTCATAGGAGACCTCCCTTAGGGGCAGTCGGGAACCTATAAGCTGATCGGCTTTTTCCGCTAAAACTTGAGTAGTTTTCTCCACTACCCTAGGGCGTTCGCTAACCTATTAGAACCAAAGCTCGAAGCCGCCCGCCAAGGTAAAGGCATGCTTGGAGGTGGTGTCAAACTTCGTGACCGGCTTCGCATAGAAGACGTTCGAGGCGATCAACCGGAATTTCGGCGAACCATAAGCATTCTTGTTCATCGCATACTCGATCATCGGCGCCACCTGAAGGTAGCTCACGTCACTGTCCGAGAGCTTGCTTCCGTAAGCGATACCGTCGAACTGCACACCGGCATGAACCGCGTCCGTGACGTAATACATCGGACGAACGGCCGCGGAGAGCGCCGTGCCGGTCTTGCCCGCGTGCATCGGCCGGGCCGCACGAGCGACGGCACCGTAGAGCACGCCGACCGGAGCTTCCAGGAGTTCTTGCGAACCACCCAGCGCCAGGTCCAGGATCTGCGAGTTCTTGTTCGACTTCAGCAAGCCCGACGTATCGACCCGCTGTCCATTCGCCTGAACGGCGTTCAGCACCGGACTGGCAGGAGTTTCCACGCCGCCCGCCACCGGACCGTAACCGTAGTTCAGGAACACGCTGTGTCCCGGCGTGTAGGTGAACTGACCGCCGATCATGACACCCGCGGCAGCCGGAGTATCCAGGGTGTACTTCGTCGTGCTGTTCGCAGTCAAAATTCCAGTTCCCGCCGGAATGAAGTTGAACTCGACGTTCGTCTTAAACTTACGGTCTCCCGGCAGAGGGAAGGTCGTCTTCTGAATCAAGATGAAGCGCTGGGTACTGTACGTGAAAGGATTGTCGCTCGAATTCACCGCGCCGAAAGTGTTGTCCTTCTTCGCGCCGATCGCGAACTCATAAGTATTGTGATCGCTGAAGCTCACGCCGCCGCCCAGGAGGTTCTGATTGTCCAAAGGCCAGTGATCGTAGAGATAGATGTCGTCTCCGCGATACATGCGCGAACCGAACCACAGTCCCAGCCGCGGATCCGCCGGCGTCTTCTTCATCTCGAAGAACATGTCGCGGAGAGCGAACTGATTGTCCGCCGACGTCCAAACGTTGTTGCAATGGAAGGTGTCGCCGCCCATTGCAACCGTCACTTTGAAGTGATTGTCCTTCGACAGATTGTTATTCACGCCGAGTTCGAAGTACTGACCTTCGAGCAGGCGGGTGTTCCGAGCGAAGCCGCCGGTCTCGTCAATACGATCACCGGACTTTCCGCTCTTCCCGACCTTCAGTCCCGCGCGAGCGTAGGCACTCAGCTCCACGGGCTTGAAATCTTCAGCCGCCTGAGCAGCCATGCTTCCCAGAACAAGTCCACCAGCGAGACAGCCCGCCAGGATTCCCTTCACCGTTCTTCCCCGATTCCTTTTCATTTAAGTCGGCTCCTTCTTATCCAGAAACGCTGGACCTATTTCTGTCGCACGCTATGCACCCTGTCAACGAAACTTTGGCAGCTCGTTTCAGGGGCGGCTCGACTCAGGCATTTTTCCAAAGTACCGATACGAAGAAGAGAGGCAAGGAGGCCTTCATGCGTTTTCACGGCACCCGCTCTTTTCCGATTCTTTTTTTCACCTTTTCTATTCTAGCGATGTCATTGCTGCCCGGTTGTGCAGGCCTTCGCATCGATGAAGGATGGCTCGCTGAGCAGCTCGCTTGGGACGACGAAGCGGACCGCCCCGAGGGCGATCAACTGAGTCAGCGTGAAGCGCGACCCGAAGATTGGCCCCAGAACCGGAATGACGCTCCCCCGCTCGGTCAGAACGTGGGACTGGGAATGGACATGTCCGAAGTGGAGGAACGCTGGGGCGAACCGCGTGCGATCGAGACCGCGGGCGAC
>CAYOWB010000166.1:0-4017 GCA_964407515.1 uncultured Bacteriovoracaceae bacterium | reverse complement strand
GATCTACCATTCGGGCTCTCGCTACGGCTTGGATACCGCTCGGGTCATCTACTTCGAGAACGGCCGCGTGGCCGGCTGGGAAACCGCCGAACGCTGACCTTTACGCTCAAGTGTGGTTTGTTCTAGGAACGAACCCGTGCTAGCGTAAGGCCACCTTATACTATGGAAGCCTACTTTGACTTCGAGACGCCGATTGTCGAATTGGAACGCAAACTTCGCGACCTGCGGGAACTCGCCCGCCAGGAGGAAGTCGACTTCAGCGAAGAGATCGCGATCCTCCAAACCAAGGTCGATAAGCTGATCGACGAGACCTACTCGAACCTGAGCCCCTGGCAGAAGGTTCAACTCTCCCGTCATCCCAGCCGACCCTACACGCGCGATTACCTCGACCTTCTTTTTCCAAACTTCATGGAACTCCATGGCGACCGGTTCTTCGCGGATGACACCGCGGTGATTGGTGGCGTCGCCTCCTGGCCGCCCGCTATTCCCTCGTCCACGCCAGAACAAGCATCGCAGCTTCCCCAGGAACAGATGTCCGTGATGGTCATCGGCCATCAAAAGGGCCGTACCACCAAGCAGAAGATGGAGCATTGCTTCGGCATGGCGAAACCCGAGGGCTACCGGAAAGCGATGCGCCTGATGGAACTCGCCGACCGCGCCAAGATGCCGATCATCACGCTGATCGACACTCCCGGAGCCTACCCTGGGATCGAGGCCGAGGAACGAGGCCAGGCGCAGGCCATTGCCGAAAGCATCCGTTTCATGTTCGGACTCAAGGTGCCGGTCCTCGCCATTATCATCGGTGAAGGCGGCTCGGGCGGCGCGCTCGCGCTCGGTATCGGCAACCGCGTCCTGATGCAGGAGTACAGCATCTACTCCGTCATCTCCCCCGAAAGCTGCGCTTCGATCCTCTGGAGCGACTCGAGTCTCGCCGAACGCGCGAGCCAGAAACTCAAGATGAGTCCGACCGAACTCCACAAACTCGGCGTCATCGACGGCATCATCCCCGAGCCCAAGGGCGGTGCGCATCGCGCCTGGAACCAGGCCGCTCTCCTCATGCGCGAAGCGATGGAACAGCACTTCGGTCCGTTGCTGGAGAACTGGCCTGGCGGACACGCTGAAAACGCCCCCGCGAACCTCTCGCGTGAGCGCGTGGCGAAATTCCGCGCCATGGGAAACCTCGCGATCGTGGAAGCTCCCGCCACGGAGTCCTCGTCATGAGCGCCTCGAAGAACAAGCCCGTACTGAGCATGACCGGGTTCGGCGGAGCCGAGGGCGAAGTCTTCGGTCAGCGCATCCGCATCGAGGCCAAGGCCGTCAATCACCGATTCCTGGACCTGAAGGTGCGCATGCCGCGTGAACTCTCCTCTGCCGAGATGCCACTCCGGGCTGCCGCCCAGAGCCGGCTCGGTCGCGGCGCCGTGGAAATCAAGATCGACCGTATTGTAACGGCGGACACCGAATCACAGGCTCAAAAGATCTCGACGGATCTCCCGCTCGCCGAGGCTTACTATAAATCCCTGGTCGCGATTCGCGACCGCCTGGGCTTGAAGGACGAGATCAGGACCTCGGACGTCGCCAGTTACCCTGAGGTCATCAGTCGTGCCTCGTCCGAACTGGCCTCCGACCAAGCCTGGAAGAGCCTCGAGCCCTGGGTTCTCCAGGCTCTCGACCAGCTCATCTCCATGCGGAAGCACGAGGGCGCTAATCTCGCTCGCGTACTCCACGCGACGATGGACGAGATGCAAGCCGCGCTCGACCGCGTGAAGGTGCGCCGCCGCGAGTGCGAAGCCGCCTACAAAGCCCGCATTCACGAGAAGATCAAAGCCGTGTTCGAGGCCTATCCCATCGCTGAGACTTCGGTGCAAACGGCGATCGAAAGCCGCGTCGCCCAGGAACTCGCGATGATCATCGACCGCACGGACATCGAGGAAGAGATCGCCCGCTTCGAAGGCCATGTCGCGCACTTCCGGAAGACGCTTGACGAGGGCGGCGCGGTGGGCCGGAAGCTGGACTTCATCGTTCAGGAGATGAACCGCGAGATCAACACGCTCGGAAACAAGGCACAAGACTTCGGGATCAGTGAAGACGTCGTCCAAACCAAGGTCCGCATCGAACAACTCCGTGAACAGGTGATGAACCTCGAATGAGCAAGCTAATCGTATTGGCCGCCCCGTCCGGCGGCGGAAAATCAACCCTCTGTGCGCGCCTTTTGAAGGATCTCTCGATCCTCACCCTTTCCATCTCCACGACGACCCGCGCGCCCCGCGGAAGCGAGAAGCATGGGGTGGAGTACTTCTTCGTCACGAAAGACGAGTTCGAGAGAATGATCCGTGAGGACCAGTTCGCCGAATGGGCTCTAGTGCACGGCAATTACTACGGGACCTCCAAGCAGACGATCCGTGACTGCTTCGCGGCGGGAAAAGGAGTTCTCCTCGACATCGACGTCCAGGGCGCGGATAGCCTGCGCAAGGCGTTCCCGACGGAGTGCTACACCATCTTCATCTCGCCGCCGGACATGGCGACGCTGGAGAAGCGCCTGCGCTCCCGCGGCACCGACTCCGAAGAAACGATTCAGAAGCGCCTGAAGAACGCCGCTGGCGAAATGGCTCAGGCCCACCTCTTCCACAAGGTCATCATCAACGATAACCTCGACCGGGCCTATTCCGAGCTGAAGGAAACCGTGGAAGCGCAACTCAAAGGGAGCGTCAAGTCTTGAGCAAATACGGGCAGGCGACTCTCGACACCATCTGTAACTCGGTCCGGAGCTACTATCCGGACGGCAAACTGGATCTGATCCACGAGGCCTACAAGTTCGCCGAAGAGGCGCACCGAGGACAGTTGCGCTCGAGCGGCGAGCCCTACATGACCCATCCGACCGAAGTGTCGCAGATCCTGGCCGACCTGAGAATGGACATCCCGAGCATCGTCACCGGGCTCCTCCACGACACCGTCGAAGACACCCACGCGACGATCGAGGACATCGAACGCAGGTTCGGCAAGGACATCGCCGAGCTGGTGGACGGCGTCACCAAGCTGTCGAAGATCACCTTCAAGACCTCCGAGGAAAAGCAGGCTGAGAACTTCCGCAAGATGATCCTGGCAATGTCTAAAGACATCCGCGTCATCCTGGTCAAGCTTTCCGACCGACTGAATAACATGCGCACCCTGGAGCACCTGGCGCCACACAAGCAACAGGCCATCGCCCAGGAGACGCTCGACATCTACGCGCCCATCGCCAACCGCCTCGGCATCAGTTCGATCAAGATCGAGTTCGAAGACTTGTGCCTGCGCTACCTGCACCCCGACGTCTATTACAAGCTCGCGCAGAAGGTTTCCAAGAAGAAGAAGGAACGCGAGAAGTACATCGAGGAAGTCTGCGAGATCCTGCGCGAGAAGCTCAAAGAGTACGACATGCACGCCCAGGTGGAGCCCATGACCAGCTCAAGGAGTATGACATGCAGGCGCAGGTCGTGGGCCGCGCCAAGCACTTCTACTCCATCTTCAAGAAGATGGAGCGCCGAAAAGTCGACTTCGACCAGGTCTTCGACGTCATCGCGTTCCGCATTATGGTGGACAACATCACCGAGTGCTACAAGGCGCTCGGCGTGATCCATGCCGCCTACAAGCCGGTTCCCGGCCGCTTCAAGGATTACATCGCGATGCCGAAGGCCAACGGTTACCAGTCGCTGCACACGACGGTTATCGGCCCCTACGGCGAACGCGTGGAGATTCAGATCCGCACCGGCGACATGCATGACATCGCCGAAAAGGGCATCGCGGCGCACTGGAAGTACAAAGAGGGCCGCTTCGACACGCGCTCGCGCGAAAATGTCGAGTGGGTGAACCGCCTGCTTGAGTGGCACAAGGACCTGACCGACCCGAACGAGTTCCTCGAAACCGTGAAGATCGACCTCTTCGCCGAAGACGTGTTCGTCTTCACTCCTCGCGGCGAAGTGAAGCAGCTCCCTCACGGCTCCACTCCCCTGGACTTCGCGTACGCCGTCCACACGGACG
>CAYOWB010000165.1:0-8322 GCA_964407515.1 uncultured Bacteriovoracaceae bacterium | reverse complement strand
GCGCAGCTCAGGCGCGATGACCTTGACTTCCGCGTCACCAAAGACGCCGCCCTCGCCGGCATGGGGGTTCAATGCGGTGACGGCGATGCGAGGACGACCGATTCCGAACCAGTTCTGCAGCGATTCGGCCGTGTGAAGAACAGCACGCCGGACGGCTTCACGCGTGATTGCTGACGGCACCGACTTGAGAGAGCGATGCACCGTGACCAGCGAGACGCGAAGCTGCTCATTGGCCAGCATCATGGTCACACTTGGAGATCGGCCCGAAGAGGACCGGCAAAGAGCGGCAAGCATCTCGGTATGGCCGTCGTAGCGAAAGCCGCCCTCGTTGAGACGGCCTTTGTGGATGGGGCCCGTTACGATCGCTGCGGCGACCGATTTCTGCACCAAGCGCACCGCTTTCTCGATCGACCAACCAGCCTGGTACCCAGGGAGCAGAAGTCGCTTCCCCTTGTGGTTCGGTGCAATGGTCGGCGCGGGAAGAAGCCAAACGGCGCGGGAATCTGCCGGAGACGGACCTGTGACGATCTTTGCACCCAGGGCATCGAACGGTTCACGTGCCCCCACGCAAAGGAGCTCGGCGTTGTGGCGGCGAAGTTCTCTCCTAAATTTGGAGTCAATAAGGGTCTTCCAGACGATCTCCGGTCCGATGCCTGCCGGGTCACCTGGAGTAACGGCGAGAACGGTCTTCATGCGCTATCCCGCACGCGTCCCTGCTACTTCAGGGCTGCGGGGGTCCCGGCCACGTGAATAAAGGCGTTCTGGCGTTGGCGGTCCAACCAGAGCGAGATCTGGTGCTGATACTCGGCGGTTAGGAGCTGATTGCGAATCTCTTCCTTCACCTTGTTGAAGTGGTTCTGCTCGCTCGAGTTGACGTCCACAAGGCGCAGGATGAAGAAACGCGAAGACGGCGAGCCGAGAACGTCACTAACCTCCCCGATCTTGAGCTTTTTCAGGGCCTCACGGATCTGAGGTGACATCTGGTCATCCGTCATTGTTCCGAGGTCACCACCGCTCTTGGCGGAAGGGTCGTCGCTAGTTCGGCGAGCCACTTCCTCAAAGCTTTCTCCGGCGCGCAGGCTCTTGAGTGCGCGTTCGGCGATCTCGCGAGCGGCCACCGGGGTTTTGTAATTGGATGGGTCAATCGTGATGATCGCCACGCGGTAGGACAGCGGCACGGACGATTTCTTGCTGTAATGATTGTAGAAGTAGTTCTTCACGTCCTCGTCAGAAATGAGCACCTTGGAGCGGATCTCACGGTCGATCAGGGTCCGCTTGGATGCGCCCGAGCGAATCAGGTCAAAGTAATCTTCAAAGGCGTAACCCTGTTCCGAGAGAGTGCTCTTTAACGTGGCGCGATCGATCTTGTTGTTGGATTGGATCTGATTGATCTCCTGCTCTACTTCAGCATCTCCCATCGGGAACTGCTGGAGGATGATCTTCTCGTCCACGAGGAAGCGGACGATGTCGGAGTTCGATGCCTTAGATCCCTTTTCGGCGACTACCGTTCCGGTGAAGAGCGGATCGAGCTGGGATCGAAGAGACACGGTCTCGCGGAACTTCTTCACGTCCGATAGAAGAATCAGCGATGAGTTCACCGAGGCTTCCACTCGGTCCACGACGACCGCCGGTGGCGCGGACAGCGCGGGGCGCGCGATCGAGGCAACCAGAACGATGAATCCCAACAACGGAGTAATGGAATAGATAGAGCGCATCACGAATCTTTTCTCTCAAATTCGCGAAGAAAAAACGAGGGCTAAGTTTGACTCGGCGCCGCCATGGGAGCGGGGGACGGCAGGTTCTTCAGGACGAAGTCATTCTTTTCGAGAGTTGACGCCTCAAGCAGCCGGTTGATCTCTCCGCGGACGGCCGTGGCCTCGCCGATGACATACTGGGGGCCCCGTTTGGGACGCTCTTGAATTAGGCCTGTCGCGTAACGCGCGATATTAAGATGCTCTTCGCTGGTCAGATCGTATCCGTCCTTAAGGAGTTTGTCTCGAAGAGCCAATGCACCAAGTCCAAGCCATAAAATCTGATCGTCCGAGAGTCCGGGATGCGAGCGGCGAAGCGTGAGGAATGTGGTCAGCGTGAGAGGTTTGCCGTTGATGCGAGCGACTTCGTCTTTGCCAATCGCAGGCAGGGAGACGGATGGATCGCCGCCCCTGGCCGCATCAAGCGACTTGGGCGTGCAACCACTAGTGAACGAGATCACCAGCAGGCACGCCCAAGAAATCGGGACAAGCATCGAGGCCGTATCAGTCCTTAAGCAGGTTCCCATTGACGGAAACCTTCGCCTGTTGACGGAGCTGGTTCATGTAGTTTTCGAAAATCTGCGAGCGACGCTCGTCGAAAACGAGGCGCTTCACCTGCGCCTTATCCACATCGGTCCAAGGGCGGATTGCCGTCAACTTGATGATGTGGAAACCGAACTGGGTCCGGACGATATCGCTAACCTTGCCCGGGGTCTTCAACGCTAGCGCGGCCTCGTAATAGGCAGGGTCGAGTTTATCGCGAGTCTGATAGTCGATGTCACCGCCCATGGGGGCCGCGATACCTTCGGAAAGGCGCTGGGCGATCTCAGCGAAGCTGCGATTCCCCTTTTTCAGTTCTTCCTGTGCCTTCAAGATGTTCTCACGTGCCTTCTTTTCCAGTTCCGGCTTCGAGTCCGCGGGCGCCGAGAAGAAGATGTGGCTGGTCCGGATTTCCGGGTTCTTGGCGTAGAACGCCTTTGCCTCGTCATCGGAAATCTGGATCTTGTCGAACTCCTTGCTGAGCTTCTTCTCGATCAGCGCGTGATAGAGAACAGTGTTGACCCGTTCGATCACGAGGGGATCTTTATCCAGCCCTTGGCGTTTCGCTTCCTGTACGCCCAGCTCACGCTTGATGAGATCGTCGAGGACGCCCTTTTTGGTGGGTGCCTTGAACTGGAAGAACTTGAGATTCTCCCGGTACTTCTTGTTGAAGTCTTCGAGCGTGATGACGGAGCTGTTGATCCTGGCCAGCTCGGTCGCGTGGACGACCGAGGCAAGTCCGAAGGAGACGAGCACCGAAGCGAGGACCAGCATGAATTTTGTCTTCATATAGTTAAAATGTAACACGGTTATGGGGGGGCGCAAGGCAGAGAAAAACCTGACTAAAGAAGGTCTTTGACGAGGGATTCAACTGCGAAGAAAAGGTCGCGCATCGTCTCAGTCGGACAGGCGACCACCAGCTTGGAATCCGGCAGGAGCTGGTATCTATCGGGATGGGCGGAGACGAGAGCAATGGCGCGCGCGGGATTCAGCTGGCTGTCCGCTCCCGACACCAAGGCGATCTTCTGTGGTCCGGCCGTCAATGAATCGATGCCCATGCGCTTGAGAAGCTGCTTAATCCGGATCAACCAGAGCAGGTTGTGAGCCTCCGTTGGCAGTGGACCAAAACGGTCGTGCAGCTCTCCTTCGAGGCGGTCGATCTCGTTTTCGTCGGTCGCGGCCGAGAAGCGTCGATAGATTGACAGTCGTTGGTGGACATCCGGAACGTATTCGTCCGCCAGATAAGCGCCAAACGGAACCTTGATCTCTGGCTCACGGCGGGATTCCGCCGGTTCCATGGGTTTACCTTTGAGTTCGCGAATGGCCTCCTCGAGCAACTCAGTATAAAGGTCGAACCCGACTGCTGCGATGTGGCCCGACTGCTGTGGCCCAAGCAGGTCTCCCCCACCCCGGATTTCGAGGTCGTGTGAGGCGATGCTGAAGCCGCTTCCAAGTTCGACGAAGCGTTGGATTACTTCAATTCGTTTCTTGGCGTCTTCGGTGATGGCGCGGTCTTCGGGGATAAACAGGTAGGCGTAGGCGCGTTGCTGACCGCGTCCGACGCGCCCGCGAATCTGATAGAGCTGCGCCAATCCAAGTATGTCGGCGCGATCGACGAGGATCGTGTTGGCCGACGGGAGATCGAGTCCCGACTCGATGATCGCGGTGCAGACCAGAACGTTTGCTTCCTTGCTATAGAACTGCATCATCGTTTTTTCGAGCTGGCCCTCGCTCATCTGTCCGTGAGCGACCGCGATCTTCGCATGAGGAGCGAGTTCCCGGATGCGTGCGGCGGTCTCCTCGATCGTTTGGACCCGATTATGGAGATAGAACACCTGCCCGCCGCGGCCCAGTTCGAACTCGACCGCGCGCTTGATGATTTCCTCGTCGTGTTTGGACACGTAGGTACGAATGGGAAGCCTGTCGACTGGCGGCGTATTGATGAGGCTGATGTCGCGCAAGCCAGAGAGTGCCATGTGCAGGGTTCGCGGAATCGGCGTTGCCGTGAGGGTTAGTACGTGCGTGTTTACGCGCAAGGTCTTAAGCCGCTCCTTGTGTTCGACGCCGAACCGGTGCTCTTCATCGACGATGATCAAGCCCAGGTCTTTGAACTTCACGTCCTTCGAAAGCAGGCGGTGGGTTCCGATCGCGATGTCGATCTTTCCCTCCGTCAGGTCGGCAAGCAGGAGCTTCTGCTCTTTGGGGCTCTTGAACCGCGAAAGGGCCTCGATCCGGACGGCATGATCGCAGAGTCGTGCTTTGAAATTCTGTTCATGCTGATGGGCCAGGATGGTGGTGGGCACAAGCACGGCGACCTGTTTGCCGGAGTTCACTGCCAGAAAGGCGGCGCGCATGGCCACTTCGGTCTTCCCATAGCCGACGTCGCCGCAGACGATCCGGTCCATGGCTTTTCCTGACTCCATGTCCTCGATCGTGTTTTCGATCGCCTTGAGCTGGTCCGGTGTTTCGTCGAAGAGAAACTGGGCTTCAAACTCGCGGAAAACCGAGTCCGGCGGGCCAAGCCGGATGCCGGGCCGCACGGCTCGTTCCGCGTAAAGCTGTACGAGATCGATGGCGAGCTTCTTGACGGCCTCTCGCACCTTTTCCTTCGTCTTCGCGAAGTGCTGGCTGCCCAGGCGGTCCAAGCTTGCGGACTCGCCGGTTCCTGCGTATTTCTGGATGACGTTAAGTCGGTATACCGGAAGATAGAGCCTGTCTTTGTTGGCGTACTCCAGTTGTAGAAAGTCGCTCGGCGCCCCTGAAAGGCTCAGGCGGACCAGCCCTTGATAGCGGCCGATGCCATGATCGACGTGCACGACATGGTCCCCTACAGCGAGATCGGAAAGGGCCTGCAGTCCGGACCACTCTTTCGCGGAGGACTCTCCCCGGGGCTTTCGCGACCTCTTGGCTTTGCGTGTTCCTAAGACCTCCGCATCGGTCAGGATGGCGATTCCCTCTGCCGGCCATCGGAACCCGCGAGAAAGGGGCGCGACGCACAGGGTGACCTGCTTAGGTTCCGGTGATCCGTCGATCCGGCAAGGGAGTCCATGTTCCTGAAGGAGGTACTGGATTCTCTCGGCCTGACTCCGGGTCGAGGTGGTGATCAGGATCTTGAACCCTTGTCGTCGCCAGAGTGCAAACTTGGGCTCTAGCTCTCCTAGCGAGTGGCGCGAGCCAGTCCCAAGATCCTCGTTGGTTTTGACCCAGGTGTCGAGGCGAGCGCTGATCGTATCGGCGTCGGCCTTTTGTTCGGCGGGGGTCGCCTCGTCCGGGAGAGTCTCGGTGTCAGCTAGTGTGATCTGGTCAAGGTACAGCCGGGTTCTGTCTCGTACGAGCTTCTCGATTTCCGGTGACCAGCGGAAGAGGGATTCGAAGGCGGGCGCCAGAACTGATGTCCCCTTTCCGTCGTTCGCACGTTGTCGCTGTTCTTCAGAGAAGCGGTCCCATTCCTGGAGGCACGAGAACTCGTCGTTCCACGCGACGGCCCAGGGCTTTCCGGAATCGAGGTAATCCCAAAGCGTCTCCGCTTTCTCGTAAGCGAAGGGAGTCCAGGTGTCGGCATGCTCCGGGTAGGTGCCGTACTGAATGGCTTCCAGTATGGGATCCCGAACGGACCGCGGGATGCCTGCGTCGTCAGCCCACTGCTTCAATCGTTCTCGGAGAGTCGTCGATGTTTCCTGGTTGATGAGGACTTCGCGAGCCGGCGGGATGAAGATCTCTTGAATAGGCCGGTCGCCAACGGGGCGTGCGCGCTGAGTCGAAGGGTCGAATTCCCGGATCTGTTCGATAACGTCGCCAAAGAGCTCGATGCGTAGCGGTGCCGGCGCACCAGGCGGAAAGACGTCGACGATGTCACCGCGTACGGCAAACGTGCCGGGATCCTCGACTGGATCGACTCGTGAATACCCGCATTCGATCAGGCGGCGAATCATATCCTCACGAGAAAGAACGCTCTCGTTTCTCTGCAGCGAGAGCGAAAATCGTTCGAACACGGCTTTGGGCAAAGTCGTTTGGGCTGCCGCGGGGATGGAGGCAAGGTAAATGGTTCGTGGGCGCGGACGAGCGATCTCCGCAATGGCGGCAATGCGAGCAAGCCGAGTTCGAAGCGATGGTGCGACCGAGCTGTAGGGAGACTGGTCCCAGGAAGACAAGAGAACGGTATTCAGCGGTTCGCCTAAAACAGACGCGGAGAGGGCTTCGATGTCGTTGGCCAATTCCTCGGCGGACTCGTCAGTCGGACAGAGAACCAGCGTCGGAACATTCTTCTCGATCAGCCAGCGGGCAAGGATCAGCCCGCGCGCGGCCGGAGGGGCACCCCGTACACGAATCGGCTCTGTAAGCGCGTCGGCGGAACGAAGAATCGTCTCTATCCGGCAGGACGCCATAACGACGGATAAGACTGTACCGACCTTGACACCCATTTTCAACTTAAGTACGCTTTTTCACGACGGATATTTCTAAGCAGGAAGCGAAGCAGGAGCCAAGGCGGGAGTCTCAATGCCGAGCGGTTGGAGCGAATACTACGTAGTCTTCTTGTCGGCTGTTCTGGCGGTGGTCATTCCCCTCGCCCTCGTTCTTCTTTCAAAGGTCTTAGGTACAGCGAAAAACACTGAAAATGAGGCGCGCACAGAGGCGTCAAAAGCGCCCGCACCAATGGATCAGTCCGAGATCGGGCGCAGGATGAACACGAGGTTCTTCCTCGGTGCGAACACCGCGTTGATCCTCACGACGCTGCTGCTCGCGTTGATTCCGTGCGCGGGTACCATAAAGCTCGCCTCGTCACACGACGGCGTGCTGAAGGGACTGTTGAGCATTGTGACCTTCGCCGGTTTTGCGATTCTGGGTTTGCTCTACTCGATGAAGAAGAAGGACTTAGATTGGCTTCGTTCGTTCCGGAGAGATGACACGCGATGAAGGTGGGCAGCTTCTATTTCTCCACGGTAGGAAAGGTCTTGAACTGGGCGCGGGCTAACGCGCTTTGGTATCAAACCATCGGCGGCGGGTGCTGCGCCGAGGAAGTCGGCGAGGTCTCGTCTTGCCGCTACGACCTGGAGCGCTTCGGCTGTGTACCGCAGGTGGATCCGCGCCATGCGGATCTTCTCATCATCAGCGGCGCCATTCCGTATAAGACAGTGGAGACCCTCAAGGCGCTTTACGACAGCATGCCGGCGCCTCGCTACGTTCTTTCGATCGGTGCGTGCGCGAACTGCGGCGGAGCCTTCGCACCCGAGTATAGCTATGCGGTTGTCCCGGGCGTGGACCGGATCATCCCTGTCGATGTTTACGTTCCGGGATGTCCGCCCAGACCGGAAGCGATCATGAACGGACTGATTGCATTACAGGAAAAGATTCGTGGAAATTATCGAGCTCATCCGAAAACTTGATGAAGAAGCACCTGGCGCCGTTCTCGAGACGCGGCCTTTCGGTCGGACGGTGAAGAAATCCGTTTGGATCGAAATGCGCTCGATACAACGGGTGGCCAAGATCCTGCGCCAGGCACCTTTTCATTTCGACTGGCTGGAGAGCATCAGTGTCGTCGAAATCGACGAGGCGCTGGTGTTCACCTACTTCTTGAGATCCACGGTCACGGGCGAGTTGCTGGTGGTCCGCGGGTCTGTCGTTCCGCCGTCGCCGGAGGAGCGCGTAGACGTGCTTTCTGTGCAGCAACAGTGGCCTATGGCTGCCCAACAAGAATTAGAACTGTCAGACCTGTTCGGTATTCGCTTCGAGGGCGTCGAGAAGACGGGTTCCATTTTGCCGGACGGTTCCGCTCCACAAGGCTTATAAGTTCCCAACCGAGGTGATGGGCGTGAAGCACGAGCGCCCGGCCGGAAAAACGGTCTCGGAAGAGGAGGCACGCAATGGATAATCAGTCCTGCCTCGAAACCGATCTCACCTCCTGGACAATCGGTCCTTTTCACGAGGCGCTGAGCGGACCGTACCGTCTTCGCTTGAAGATGGATGGAGAGGTCCTTGTCTCCGCGGCCGTCGAAACGGGGTTCATGCACCGAGGCCTGGAGAAGGCGATGGA
>CAYOWB010000164.1:0-8329 GCA_964407515.1 uncultured Bacteriovoracaceae bacterium | reverse complement strand
GGAGAGAGTAAAAAGACCCTACGCGTGAACAGGGCAAAGCGAGTGCCCAGGGAAGCCTGCGACTTGGGGGTTAGCAGCCGGACTAGAGTGCGGATGGGAGGCGCTTGGTTCGGACGAGGCCCTGGCGCTCCAGCTGCCGGGCGATCTCGATCATCTTGAGCTGAGCCCCACCCATCTCTCGTGGGCCAATGTTGACGTTCATGTAATCGCGAATCTGCGCGGCGATCGGCGCCGTGCAATTGCGCATAAATCGGGTCTTCGTGTCTTCGGGGGCGGCCTTGATCGCGTAAGCGACCGTGCGAGGCGGCACCTTCACCAGAAGCTCGGCGAGTTCCAGGTCCGGAAGCTTGAGAATGTCTTCAAACGTCAGAACAAACTGAAGCGCCTTTTCGGTGAAAGCCGGATCTTCTTCCATTCCGACGTCGATCATCCTCTGACGACGGGACATCGGAGTCGTTTCCAACAATTCCACTAGAGCCCGGAAGCCTTCGGGGCCGCGCTTGAACCGTGTGTATACGCCCATGGAACAATCATACGCGCCACGGGGGCGGCTGCCAACCCCTCAGCGGAGTGAGGGCCGGAACTCACGGTAGTCGTTCGGAACCAAGAAGACCTTGTTGAAGTACTGGGTATCCAGCCTTCCGGTCGGGAACATGGCCTCGGCCAATGTCCGGGGATTCGTATCGAGACACGGCCAATCCGACGTATGACAGAGACTGACCTGAGGCACGAAGCGGTTCTCATGGAAGAGCCTGAGAACAACCTGCTTCAACGCCTTGGCGGTCACCTCGTTCTGAATCCTGTTCCGGAGCACATCCACGACGCGAGAATCACTGATCGGAAGATAAGTGGGCTGGCCGCCCGTCAACTCCTGCGGAAAGATCAAATGAATCACGCGGTCCGGCCCGGTCACCTGCGAGAGAGGCAGGATCTTCGCGGCGAGCATCATCGAGTTGAACGCCACGAGCTTGATCTGCGACTCCACGGAGCCGTCCTGCGGCATCGGATCCATACCGTTGTGCTCGAGCTTCCGGCTCATCGACTCCAGGCGCAGTTCGCCCTTCGCAATCGCCACCTCGAACTCCTGGGAAACCTGTTCGATCACCTGGCGCGGCACACTCTTGCGCCACTCACCGATCTGGGCGCGCAAGCGAGCCCGCTCTTCCTCGGTCTGCGCCGAACGCAGCTGAGCCAGGAGGTCACGCTCCCGTTCGGACAGAAGCTGGCGAAGGCGGCCCAGGAACTCCGGAGCCTTCGGGCCCTGCAACTGCAATTCTAGGAACGTGGAAGTCATCGGGACAACTTTGAAGGTCGTGTCTCTCATCGACTCGTACTGCCGCTTGAACTCGCTTTCAGTCATGGCTGCGAGCGTTTGGACGTCCAAGTGCGGGAACATGCGACGCGCGATGGTCCAAAACACCGCCGAGCGCTTCATCAGGAGGTAGTGAGGCTCAAGCTTCTCCATCGCCTGACGGTTCAGCTCGTCATGGAACTCCTGCCAAGTGGCGGGCAAACGTTCGAAATTAAATTGGAGCACCGGCCAGCCGTCGCGTTTCTGAAGGCGCAAGGTTTGATCAAAGTCGCGACCGATGCCGTCTTCAGTGAAGGTCCAGTCGATGTTGAACCGGACGGGATTCTCTCCGACTGTCCGCTTCAGCCACTCGTATTGAGTGACCATGGGATAGGTGCTCACGCGCTCCAGGAGAACTTTCTTCATCCGCGGTTTACCATCCAGCCCGATCAGGGGCTTACCCTGGGCGTCGAGTTCCTGCTCAGAGCGGGTGCGAACGTGGTCGGTCATCATCGCGTTCTGGGTGAATACCGAGCGCATCACATAGCGCGCGGCTTTTCCCACCGGAAACGAGTAGTCGACCTTCATTTTCATCGCCTCGTGGTCGATGATGCGATTCAGAACCAGGACCGACATACCGGCCTCTCCCACCTGCTTCACGTGCTCGGCGTAAAGCGCACGAGCATCGGCATTGGGAGTCTGAGCGATGAGCTGCTGAAAGACAGCGAAGTCCATCGGCTGGGCGACCTGGAGGAGTTCCTCACCCAAGATCACGCCCGATTCGTTTCTCCGATACCGCTCGAAGTCAGCTCCGGCAGAGGAGGACTGGCCGCCTGGCTTCTTGAGGCGGAAGGACAAAGGGTCTTCTTTCTTGGACTCGCCTTTACTTTGGCGCCCGCGGAGGTCGCCTTGATGGTTGAAGCGCATGTGGCCCAAGTGTTCGTCAACCCAAGCAGGCTTCTGCACAGGACCATCCGCGCCGGCGGTTCCCGCTGCGAAAGCCAAAACCACCGCGCCACTGGCGCACACCGACCACGTCTTCTTTTTCAAGAATCCAGCACTCATGGGCGCCGGAGCATAGTTGACTAAATCACTCCAGTCAAGAAGCTATTTCCGCACCGAAACAGTCCCGGCCAGAAGGTCATGAAGTGCTCGTTTTTCTGGCTGAAATGCCGCCATCAGAAACCCCGTCAGGAAGATCGCATAGGACAGCCCATACCCGAAAAACCGGATGATCGACTGCTTCAGCGTCACGGAAGCCAGACTCTCGGCCTGAACCACGTAGATCCGCAACGGCAACTTTCCCAGAGTCGTCCCCCACCGGAAGTGCCCCCAAACATAATAGGGAAAGGCGATACAGAAGTAGACTCCGACATTGAACATCTGCAGAAAGAACGGACTGAAGGCTTCGGCGAAGCCCGGCACCATCTCCCCTCTCGCCCGGCCGAGCGCCACCCAAATCCCGTAGAACACTCCCAGAATCGCCATCTGCAGGATCCACGAGACCACCGTGAGAATCAGACCGTCGAGAATGTCCGCCAACAAGCGGATCCAAAAGCCGGCGTACCTTACTTCGGGATTCACCGTCTCGGCCTTCGTCAATTCTTCGCTCATCTTATTCTCCTCCATGCTCTCCTCCAGGCCCCTCTCTATAGGGGGGCTCGCCTGAAGGACTTCTCAGGCCAGACGGCCGCGCCAGAATCCTCGCTCCTTCGTCTTCGTGAGTCCAAGCATCATCCCTGTCAGGATCAGGCCCCACGACGCGACAGTCCGGAGTGTCACGGTTTCATTCATCCACATCCACGCCAGGATGCTGGCCACCACGGGCTGTAAATAGATGAACACCGCCACGTGCGAGGATCGCGCGTGGGCCAGTGCAAACGAATTCAGAAAGTAAGCCAGCAACGTGGCGCCCAGGACCGAGAACGCGACCGCGCCCCAGAGCGCCGGAGTCATCGGCGGAAACGAAAAGCTCGCATAATCCGGAACCGCCAGCATCGTGATGCCTACGCTGCCATAGACGAAAAACCACGCGGTCGTCCAAACGCGATCATGCTTTTCGATGAACGTCTTACCGAACGCGAGGAACAGGGCGAAGCTGAAGCAATTCAGGATCGTCAACAAATCACCGATCAGGGTGACGTCCGAGAACGAGTAATTCTCCACCTTCCGGAGCACGAGAACACCACAGAGAGCCGAGATGAAGCCGAGGGCGCGCGCAGGCGTGATGGGTTCTTGCCCCCGGAGCGTGACGATCAGCAGAGTAAACACCGGAATCAAAGTATTGAGAATCGCGCTGTTGGTGGAGGTCGTGTAGCGAAGCCCGACGAGAAACGCGGACTGATTGATCACCGCTCCCAGCAACGCGAACAGAATGAGAGGCAAGAAGAAGCGCCGTCCGTCGCGCGGATGGGGGCGACCGGAGAATCCAGCCACCGCCATCATCACTGCGGCGGAAACGATGATGCGGAGACTCGCCCACACGAGCGGCGGAAACACGCCGACCAGTATCTTCGAAACGACGTAGTTGATACCGAAGAGGATCTGAACCGTGCTGAGCGCCAAGAATACCAGCCGCGGCGAAACGGCATTGGAGGAAGAGGTCATCTTTCCCTGAGATGATCCCTTCCTCCAGCTGCTACGTCAAGAAATACGGCCAGCCTCAAAAGTCCGGAAAGGGATCCGGAGCAGGCATCGGTGCCGGGCCGGGTGCGGGAGGCACCGGCATGGGCGCAGGCATGGGCGCAGGTCCCGGCGGCTGCGGCGCAGGCGGCATCGGAGCCGGAGTCGTGGGTTGCGGCCGAGGTCCGGTCGGTTGCGGAATCGGCCACGGATTCGAAATCGGTCCACCCGTGCGCGTCGGCTCGGGGAACGGATCCTGCGGATCGTTTTCGTCCGGAATCGGACGACGCGACGGATTCGGTGCAGTCGGAATCGAAGACGGCGTCACGCCAGGCTCTTGTCCTCCACCGCCGAGAATCCATTTTTTCACCCACTCAAGATCGAGCTCGGGATTCGCCTCGGTCGTTCCTTTCAGGACCGAGTACGGAATCCACATGTAGTCGGGATGCGTGTGGTCGAGCATTCCGGCCCCGTTGTTCCACTGTCCTCCGACGAGGTAGTCCCCTTCCCGAGCGACGATCACATCACCGCTCGACGCGATCTTGCCGTCAGCACCGAATGTCACCGGCGCATCCAGCCAGATCTCCATCTTCAGGGTTCGCTCATCGAAGTAGTTATCCGTCGTGAAATTGAACGGACCGGTGATCGTTCCAGGAGTCACCTCGTCACGCGCCCACCACACGGTGGCGGTCATGTTGAGACGGTGAATATTGGGAGCACCGGGGGCCGGCCCAAGATAGTCCTCGGGCTTCGGATACTCGAAGCGGTACCCCGCCACGGGCTGGTTCCAAACCTGACTTCCCGTGAAGCGATCCAAGAGGACCGGCTGCTTGGCCCTTCCCATGTAATTCGTCAAGATCAGGAAGAACTGATCGGGAATGACGCTGTTGTACTTCGGGGAGTCATAGTCCTGATAGTGCTCCACGCGCTCTCCGAACATGTCGGCACTCGACTCCATGCCCATCTCGGTGAGAATGCCTTTGATGTCGGCTACAGTGAACGTGATGCCGTTCACCACGACATCGTTCACAGGCTCAGGGAAAAGCACCGAAGCGACACACCAGCCGTTGCAGTGCCCCTCCCAACCCTGGACCTTGCGTCCATTGATGGTCGGACCATGATTCTTCATTTCCCAGTCTTGCGCGTGAGTACGTCCACCACGAGCGGCGTCGTATTTACCGGCCGGACTCTGGCCTCCCCCGTGAGTGCCGGAGGCAATCCCATGCGCCGTGAACGGCCACCAGAACCCTGCCCAAGGAGTCGGGGTCGACTTAGCCTCCGCGTAGGAATTGATCAGCTTGGCGAAGTTCTTCTCACCCTGAACCGCGCCGATCGGCCGCCGACCGTTCGCGCCGGAAACTTCATCCATGTGAGCGGGCTTGCCGCAGGCGTATAGAACCGCGGCCACGCCCAAGATCGAAACGAACACCGCTCCTCGAGTCATCGTCTGGAATCGCATTACTGAGTCCTCCTGCCGACCAAAACCGCGACACCGCTTGCTGTCTTGAGATAAGACGGCCAGGGATCTCCCTGCTGCCACATCACCTGTACGGGGCGTCCGTAGAAATCACTCTGTTCGAACCAGCTGCATCGACCGAGATCCGGCCGATAGCCAGCCTTCGTCGCGACTGCCTGCAACTTACTGGGAAGCTCGGGAAGTGCCGCGGGGCCTTCCTTCCGGTCGGCGGTCGCGACATCGGCGAAGTTCAGAGGAAAAACATCGAGCACGGTCCGCTCGGATCGTCCCGAGATCTGATAAACCTTTTCCTTCTGGACCAGGCTATCATCGATCGTCAGCTCGATCCGCTCGACTTGGGGGTCCACGATCCCTTGTCCATACGCCGCGATCTGAGTCACCTTGACGGTGACACGAGGCGACTCTCCCGGAACTACGTCGGTCACCTCGTAGCGGAAAATCCCGACGAGCCCTTCCTTCTGACTCAGATGAGCATGCCCCTCAGGAAGTTCCATCTTGCGGACCATCGTGGGAATTTCATGAAAAGCGGCGACGTCCCAACGATCTCCCACTCGGTAGAAGCGCCCCAACAGACTACGCGCCAAGCTCGCCGAGACAGCCCCTGCCGATCCGGCCGCACCCTTTCGGCGTTGCACGTATTGATCTGCAATCTTGAGGGCGGACTGGTACTCACGTTCCGACATCGCGGCCCTCGCGGGTGAACCGATTGAGGTCACCGAAAACACTTGAAGAATGGCAGTGAAAGCCAGGACGACTTTTGTACGCATAGATCCTCCGCACGCGGACGGTCAGCAAGGCCCATGCCTAAAGAACGCCCGCCGTCCTATCTCTTCTTGTTATTTCAATGAGTTACTTCGACGCTCCGTGCCTCTTGCCTCTCGCGCCCCGCGCCTGTATAAAGTTGACTGTTTTTATCCGGTACTAAGCCGGAGCGACTCCCTGAAAGGCGCAGTGGATTCATGCTTCTTCGATCGAGCCTATTCTCTAAACCGGTCGTCCTGCTCACGATTCTCTCGTTCGTGTGCGGCTCGCTTGCGCCCCTCAAGGCCGCTGGCGAGAGCTTCTTCGATGCCGTCGAACCCCTCTCCGGGGAACTGACACAGATTCAGAGCGAAACATCCGATGTACTGAAACTTCTCAGATCCTTTCTTCGTCGAGCCCGTCACCCGGATGCGCCGGGCACCCGCGGTGGGCGACTCAGCGAATCAGAACTCAGAAACTTCGAGTCCACTTTTCTGCGCCTCAAGACCGATATCGAGCGCCAGATTTCCTTGGTCACCGAAACGACGCAGAAGCTGGAACTCATCAACAGCTACTTCAACGCATTCGCACTGCTTATCCAGGTCCGCATCGCCCTGAAACTCGAGCACGGTCCGGCATGGCAGTACCCGTTCTCTCTCGTTCTCGCCCCAGGCGCTGCAGCGACATTGCCGGGGATCGGCGGCTCGGAACAAAACTCCCTCGGCGAACGGTTCTTCACCCTCGTGGTGGACCGAGGAGACGTCTCCGACTCCACTGTCTTGCGCCTGAGTTCCTCGATGATCCAGGGACTCGAACTTGGGTATCTCGCCTCCAGTCCCTCCGATGAACACTACCTGACTCTGGTGCAGTTCCTGGCCACCCGACAGCTTCTGCAGAATCTCGCCGAGCTTCGCTATTTGAAGTCGAGCCGAAAGGTGCAGCGTCCGCGTCTAGCCGAAACGCTCACGTCCCGCTTCAGCAGCCTGGGGCTCTCGGATGCTCTCCAAGACGAACAGTCGCGGGTATTCAGCGAAGCCGCGTTTCAGAAAGCCGCATCTGAGACCGCCGCGGCTGCCTCCGCCCGGGCACCCCGGTTCGTCGACTCCGCGCTCGCCTCCGAAATCGCCCGTGTCTTATCGGACCGCTCTGGAAAGCACTCGGCTGGCGCCAACTCAATCACCCGCCTGCTTCTAGAAGGCCTCACCGAATCAGCGAATGAAAACGTCGCCTCGATTCTCGAGCGCGACATCGCAAAGTCAGGCTTCTCGCTTACAATTCTCCCGGAAACAGAGCTCGACCTCACGCTCCGCCACCTCCTGACTCAGGCCCATGGCTCTGTTCTACTCCAGGAACTTCTTCTTCTCACACGCGAGGGGGTGATCCAGGCGGACGGAGATCAGCGTCAGGAGATCCTTGCTCTCATCGCATCGAGAAAAGAGTCCTACCGACGCGAGATCCCCTCGGAAGTTCTGGCCAGCTGGAAGGCAGAAACAAGGGCACGTGTGAACGGCAGACTCTTCTCGCAGGCCCGGCGCGACTTCATTGAAAGCCTCCTGGCTCAGTCGCACGAGCTTCAGGACCGTTTCAAGAACTGGGAAGTCATTCCCTCCGCACTGGCGCGGAGCTTTTTGCCTGAGTTTGAGAAGCTCAAGGCCGGACGCGCCGCCAGAGGTTGGCTCAGCGAAATCGGGACCGCGCCGACCTATCGTGAAGCACGCGCCCGCTACCAGGCCATCCTGAAAAAGGCCTCCGTCACACCTGCGGTCGATCTCAGTTCGATGACCTCCACCCCCTTCGAGCTGCGTGAAAGGATGCGCACACGGATCCTCGAAGCGCACCAGCGGGATCTGGGCGCATTGAAACGAATCGGAGACTACTTCGGATTCGAACGCGTACAAGGGGACCGTCCACGCCCGGCCGAGGTCCTCGTCGATGCGGAGGCAAGAAATCGGTACGAGCAGACGGCGGAAGGAAAGACACTCACTCGCCATCCGATTCTGGCGATCGAATTTCCGGTCCGATTCCCTGACGGGACGCTCGGCAAAATGCCGCTCCATGAGGCCCTGGCGCGAACTTGCCCGAGCCGGATGAGCACTCTTGAGGACATCGAAGACGCGGGGCCACTTGTCGACCTCGCGCTCGAGGAGGTTGAAAGGCGCATTCACACCCAGCTGCGTACGGTCGGCGAAGCCAAGACT
>CAYOWB010000163.1:2346-8357 GCA_964407515.1 uncultured Bacteriovoracaceae bacterium | reverse complement strand
TGGAGCAGGCGCGCTTCAGATCGCTTTTGAACAGCTCAAGACCCGGCTTGCCGCCGAGGGCTTGTTCGATCCAGCCCGGAAAAGACCGCTTCCGCCGTACCCGACACGAATCGCGGTGGTGACGTCGCCTTCGGGCGCCGCGATCCGGGACATGCTGAATATCCTGAACCGTCGGGCGCCTCATATCCGCGTGATCGTGGTGCCGGCCGTGGTCCAGGGCGAAGGCGCGGCAAAACAGATCATCCGTGGATTGGAGCAGGCGAACGAGTTGAATCTCGGAGAGATCGTCGTTCTGGCGCGCGGAGGCGGAAGCATTGAGGATCTCTGGTGTTTCAATGACGAGGACCTGGCGCGCGCGATTTACCGGTCGCGGCTTCCGGTGATTTCGGCTGTCGGACACGAGATCGACTTCACGATTTCCGATTTCGTATCCGACTTGCGTGCTCCGACTCCGTCCGCGGCGGCGGAAATCGTAAGTGGACACTGGGTGGACTGCGCTCGCACGGTACGCGAGTCGGCGCACCGGCTTCTGAATGCGATTCAGAGAGAGATATCGACCCGGAAGACCTTGCTCGCTCATGTGGCGGCCCGGGTAATTAATCCCATCGATCGGCTTCGCGAACAGGCTCAGCGATGTGATGAGCTTTTTTTGCGCCTGACCCGGGCAATCAAGGTAAGATTGGACTCAGGACGGGCTCGTGCCGAGAGGCTTGCGGCGCAACTGGATGCGCTTTCGCCTCTTCGGGTATTGGAGCGCGGCTTCTCGATTGTTCGCGATCCCGCGGCGGATGATCGGTTGATTCGAAGCGCGGGGCAGGTCCAAACAGGACAGGAGCTGCAGATTGTTTTCCACGATGGGCATAAGAAGGTACGCGCTCTCTAGTCTCTTGGCCTCGGCCGGAGTGGCCTTCCTTGGTGTTTCTTGTCAGTCATCGCCGGTCATGTCGCAGTCATCCCTCAGCGACGTGAAAGCGACGAATGTTCCCGCGTCGAAAGAAGTCGTGAAGCGCGCGGTGGCCTCGGGAGTCGAGGCGACCCTTTCGGGCGACCGCGTTCAACGGGGCGCGGTTCTGCTCCTGGCGGTGCGGCTTCCCGCCGCCGCCGGCGAGAAGCCGGTGCTGCGGGCGGAGTTCGATGGACTCGAGCTTCCCGTCTATTCAGTCGGAGAAGGTTTGTTCGAAGGAATCGTCGGAGTGCCTTTCGATTACCGTCTCGGTGAGACGGCCGTGAAGGTCGTCGCCAGCACGGGAGACGATGAAAGCGACCAGGTCTTGAGCTTGCCTTTCACGGTGCTGGAGGGCGATTACGGATCGGAAACGCTGAAGGTGAGTCCCCGTCACGTGAATCCCAGCAAGAAAGATCTTGCCCGGATCAAGCGTGACATCGAGGAAACGCGCGAGATCTATCGTCGCGTGACCCCGAAGCGCTATTGGACGGGGAAGGGGTTCATCTATCCGGTCGACTCGCTGATCACGAGTCCCTACGGAAAGAAGCGCCTCTTCAATGGCGAGATGCAGAGCTACCATCAAGGGATCGACATGAGAGCCCCGACGGGAACGCCGATTCGTGCAGCGGGTGCCGGCAAGGTGGTGTTGGCCAAGGATCTGTTCTTCTCCGGGCGGACGGTCATTCTCGATCATGGCTACGGATTGTTCTCGATCTATGCGCACATGAGTAAGCTTCTCGTGAAGAAGGGACAGGAAGTGCAGGCCGGAAAAGTGGTTGGTCTGTCGGGCATGACGGGCCGGTCGAGCGGGCCTCATCTGCACTTCGGTACCATCATCCACAAAGTGAAAGTGGATCCGGTCGAGTTCATCAAGGTGATTAAGTGAAGCGATTCCTCGGATTGGCCCTACTGTTGCTTTGCAGTACGCAGGCGCTAGCAGCGAGGCCGGCCTTGATTGAATCGGATATCGACATGTTCGTGGGGCCGGGATCGACTTTCAGGCGGCTCCAGAAAGTTCCGAAGGGGACGCGCGTCGCGGCCAGCAATATGCCGACGGAGGGCTTCCACAAGATCCGCCTCTGGGACGGGACCGTGGGTTGGGTGGCGGCTGATGGCCTGACCATGAAGGAATTCGACCGCTCTCCGGAGAGCGAGGGAATGGGTGGCGTCGGTGGCGGGGCCAAGAAGCCGAAAGACACGCCTCTCAATGGAGCGCGGTATCGGGTCAGCGTCCTTGGCGGTATGAACCTGTTCCAGCAGACCCTTACGAATCCGCAGATTACGGGAGTGAAGAACGGCCTAGGCTTCGGAGTCGAGTTCACCTACCTCGTGATTCCCAGGGTAGAGGCGGCAGTCCGCCTTGAGTACCTTTTCAAGAACGTCGTCGTGGATTACTGGTCCGCGATCTATCGGATGAGCTACTCTTCCCTGCCGGTCATGGCGGGGGGCCGTTACCGTCTCATTGATACTCAGCGCTATCTGCTGGCGGCCGGCGCGTACCTCGGGATCGGCCTGGGGACGAAGCTGACTTCACTGGCAGTGGGACACAGTGAGCCGGCCGTCACTGAGTTCTCGGGACTCGCCTTCGCCGGGTTGGCGAAGGTGGACTTCGGTGTGAGGATCACGCCGGCACTGTCGGCATTTGTGGAGACCGGTTACCGATTGCTGCAAACCGGGAAGGTCGCTCCCCCCGCCGTGGCGAATGGGAGCGAGATCTTCCAGAGTAATGGCCGCGTCGCCGCGATGGCTTTGAACATGAACGGACTCATCTTCGGCGGCGGTGTTTCTCTTTCGTTCTAACCAGCCAGACGAGCGACCGCGACGGTTACGGCCCTCGTCATGTTCGTAAGGAAACCCATATCAAGGCGATCGGCCGTGTCGGTCTGTTCGTGGTACCAGGGGTATTCGCCCACGAAACTGTCGTCCATGACGTAGAGGGCCGGGATTCCTTCATCGGAGAACCGCTTGTTGTCCGAGCGAGGGCTGCAGTCGCCCGTGTCCGGCTTGAGGGGCAACGAGTAATCGCGGATCGCGTCTTCGAACGCGCGGACGAGCTCTGGAGCCTCATTACAGTCGGCCAGAATCGCGAGGTTCTCGCCGTTGCTGTGGCCTATCATGTCGAGATTCATGTTTCCGATAATGTGGTCGCCGGCGGCCTGCAGCGGCTTTACCTTTTCCTGGACATAGTAGTAAGCGCCCACGAGGCCGGTCTCTTCAAGATCGAGCGCGATGAAGTGAATATTGGCCTTGGGCTGCATGCCCTGAATCGCCTTGGCGGCAGTCATCATTCCCACGACACCGCTTGCATTGTCCTCCGCGCCCGGATTGCCGGCGGAGTCGTAATGTGCGGTCACGTGGAGATGCGATTTCGGGTCGGATCCCCGAAGGGTGCCGATGACGTTCGTACCTTTCTTGCCGTCGGAGCTGGTGAAAGGCTGTTCCTCCACCTGCAATCCGGCTGCTTCGAAATTCTTTCGAATGTATTCTTTGGCGAGATTGCGTCCGTCGGCGCTGCCACGCTCCTGGATGGATTGCTCACCCGAGGATAGAGGAGCCGGCTTCACGCCGGAGAGGTGTTCGACTCCGGTCGTGACCGAGCCTTGGTCCACTCGAGCGACGGCATCCGCCTCTTTGGTGGACTCGCCGCCCGGCGCCGGTGTATCGGCGATTCTCTCTACGTCCAGAGTGGGTGCGGCGCCTGCGTCGCCGTTACATCCAGAAAACGGGACCGCAAGCGTGAGAGACAGAAATGCGAGCAGTATGAATTTCGTCGTCTTTCCGGTGCAATTCGTCATGCCCGGCACCGTAGCAAAAAAAAGATGACGAACTCAATGCGAACGCATCGGGCGGCTACAGTTTTAGCTCCGGACTTAGCCCATGATGTGGGCACCGCTATCCACGTACATCGTGGTCCCGGTGATGTGGCGAGCGGCCGGACTGCCCAGGAACGCGGCGAGCGCACCTACGTCTTCAATGCAGATGTTCTCGCGAAGCGGGGCCTTTTGCTCGGAGTCCGAGAGCATTTCGCGAAGATCGCGGATCCCGCACGCGGCGAGCGTCTTCACTGGGCCGGCGGAGATCGCGTTCACTCGGATTTTCTTTGAACCCAGGTCTTGTGCCAGGTACCGGACGCTCGATTCCAAGGCCGCTTTGGCGACGCCCATGACATTGTAACTGCCGATCACCCGATGGGCGCCGAGATAGGAAAGCGTGAGAATGGAACCGCCGCCGGCGGCTTCAAGCAGGGGCTCCGCTTGACGAGCGAGCGCGATGAGGGAGTACACGCTGACGTCCAGCGCGATAGAGAATCCTTCGCGGGAAGTGTCGACGAACCTTCCCTCGAGTTCTTCCTTCTTGGCGAAAGCGACTGAGTGAACCAGTAGATCGAGGGTTCCCCAGTGATCCCGCAGTTTGGAGAAGAGAGCCGAGATGTCCTCGTCGCGGGTGACATCGCAGCGTTCGATGAATGTAGCGCCCACGCTTTCAGCGAGAGGACGGACCCGCTTTTCGGTCGCGTCTCCTTGATAGGTGAACGCCAGCTCGACTCCTTCGCGATGAAGCTGCTCGGCGATACCCCAAGCGAGGCTTCGGTTATTCGCGACTCCGACGATCAATGCTTTTCTGGACATGGATACTTCAACCTCTTCCCAGGAGAACGCGCATCAGGCTGCGGAGACACCAAACGGCCAGCAGAACGAGCGCAAGAACCGACAACACGGACAAGCCGGCGACAAGAAGAACCGCGACACCGACGGCCACGAGCAAGCCGCTGAAGGTGTGCGGCTTCCAGACGAAGGTTTTCACCTTCGCTCCGGACCAGGTTCCCTGACTTCTCCAATCCCGTCGATCAGTGATGGGATCGTCGGTCAGGGGAACGCCTTCCTTGCTCAGGATGACGCCTTCCTTCACTTCGAGAGTCTGGTTGGGTTCGTGTGAATTCATTTTCCACCCTTTAAAGCTGATTCGAGGACGGAGGTCAAGGCAGAGCTTGGGCGGTCAGCCTTTAGACAGTTGGAGAGGCAAAGGGAGTGTCCGGGATGACCTAGGCAGGTGCAAGTCCGCTAATTTTCGAGAGGTTCCCATGGCATGGACCGTGAAGTGTCATGAGTATGAGCTTTTTTCGTTTGGACAAACCGGGAGTCGGATTGTGCGGTTTCCTGATCACTCTCGCCGTGGCGGGAATGGCGGGGGACACTGATTCCAAGGGGGATGTTCCCCAACCCGAGCCGGTTCGACTCCTCGTGGTCACATCGGAAGAGCTGACGCCTTCCGCCGCGAGGCTGATTGAGCACAAGAAGAGCATCGGCATGCCGGCGGCCCTCTTGACAGTGAAAGAGGCTCGCGAGCGCTTTCCCGCCCGGGATGATGCGGAATCCGTGAAGCGGGCCATCGAACAAAGTCACCGAGAGCGCGGGACCCGCTATGTGATTCTCGCCGGGAGCGGAAGACATGTTCCGGTTCGGTATCGTTTCGTCGCCAATCCGGACGCAAAAGGACCAAGGGGCTTGTCGTTTAATCCCTCCGACCTGTACTACGCCTCTCTCTATCGGCTTCATGGCGCTGATGGTGCGCATTCCTACGTCTTTGATGATTGGGATCTGAACGGCAACGGAGAGTTCAACGAGCAGAAATGGCAGGCCGGAACTTCCGAAGCCTGGAACCCGGACTTCGTCGATGGATATCCGGATGTGGCTCTGGGGCGCTTGCCGGCCGACAACGCGGGTGAACTGGATTCATTCGTGGAAAAGCTGATCGCGTACGAAACGTCGGCTCCATTGAGAGCGAGTCCACGGTTCTCTTTCTTCGCGGACCACGGTTACGAGGAATCCATGCGAATGGTGGGAGACGTCGAGAGTTCCCTGAGCGGAATTGCTCCCATCGGCACGAGTCCCCGGTTCATTCTTCGGGCCCCTTGGGGATTCTGGTTGCAGAACGGTTTCTATCCCGCCATCCCGGAGGCTGCCGTGTTCGAGGCCGGGCTTTCGAATTGGCTCATCTATATCGGGCATGGCGCTCCGCGAGCGTGGCTGGGCGGCGTGACTCCGGATACTCTGGATCGCGCGCT
>CAYOWB010000163.1:0-2280 GCA_964407515.1 uncultured Bacteriovoracaceae bacterium | reverse complement strand
AGTTCGCGCCTCCGGTGTTGTTCGGTTCGGGTGTTTCTCCCGAGGCCTATCCCTCCGGAAGATCTTTCGCTTCGGACTGGCTTTTCCGCGCGGATGGGACCGGTGCGATTGTTTATGTCGGAGAGACCCTGGTGGCGCCGAATCATTTCGGTGTTCGCTTCTCACGCTATCTGATGGGACGCTACTCGGGAGGCGAACGTGTTCTGGGAGAACTCTGGCTTGGAGCCCAGCGCGACTACTGGTCGAAGGAAGAGCGCACCGATGTCCTCGGCGCGCCACGAATCTATCTCGGCATTCTGCAGCTCTTCGGAGATCCGTCGCTTCGTATCAGACCATAAGTCCTGGCCCCGAGTTCGGCCGTGATCTCAGGCTGCCAGCGAGAGTATTTCGGGCGCCCGCTTCCAGCGAAGCTGGTAGATCCAGGTGCCACGGATCCGCTTGAAGCCCGTCAGCTTGGCCTTGACCGTCACTGACTGTTTGGTGCCTTCGTCGATAATATTCAGGAGTACCGGTCCCCGTCGGGCGAACAGAGGTTCGGCCGAGTCCACGTTCGACTGCAGCAGACACCCCTGTTGGTCAGCCCGCGTGATAGTGCCACTTACGATCGCGGTGTGATCATGACAGACAGCCTGAATGGTGCTCATGACGGCCTCCGTTTGATGGCAAGGTACTTGTCCTTACTCGAGCAGTTGTCGAAAAGATTCGCTTTGAATGAGCCCAGCTCGTCTTCCCAGATCTCGCCGTCCTCGCCTTCGGAGGCGGGGAAGCGTCCCCAGTTCCAGACCTGGTCCGCCGCGGCGCCGGGGCGTTCCTGATTCATCTTCTTCGCGACTTCTTTGTAGTCCGGGTGCGCGTTCTGCCAGATGATGTCCTGACTTGCGCCGTTGTAGATTTCGACCTCGATCAGCTGATTGTTCTCGGCGATTTCCTCGAGCTGGACCAACATGCGGCTAGTCCGGTCCTTCAGGTCATCGTTGATCCGGGCGATCAGGCGCTTTTCGATGCCGGGGGCTTGCTTCTGGTGGTTCTTGAGAACGGCACGCCACACGGGCGCAGCGGTTCTGAAGTCCAGGTAGTCCGCGAGCATTCCACGCAGTTTTCCCAGGTCGCTCCGGACCGAGACGGGAAGATCCCCGCCCGGCTTGGCTTTCGCGCGAGCGGATTTAAGCCGCGGCTTCAACTCACGGGCGAATTCCCTGATTTCTCGCGCGATGGCCTTTTGCTCACGTGAGCCATCGCGGCCCAGTGCGACCGCCGCTTGCTTCTCTTCGAAGAGGAGGTTGATCTCTTCCTGGTGGGAGATGAAGTAGGGAGAGCGGACCCATTCGCTGGCGACACGGCGTGGGACGTCGCCTTGCTTCTTCAGGAAGCGAATGACCTCGGGATAGAGCAACGGCCTGCCGCTGGTGTTCCACTGGGAAAGCCATCGATAAGGCTTCTCGTACTCACGGCGGAAGATATTCACAGCCTTCAGGGATTCCGGATACTGACAAAGTTCGTTGAGCGCCATGGCCATGACCATAGGGGCCTCCGGGGCGAAAGTGTGCCGCATTCCGCCCGCCTGAAGGCTCATCGCTGCGCCGATCGCGTCGCTGTAGAGTTCCTCAAGCAAGGTGGCCCATGCCTGTTCGGAGAGTGCCTTAGCGAGGTCGTTCGAGCTCTTTCTGACCAGTTTCAGTTGCGCGGCTGACTGCGCGAACTTGTGCATGGAATAGTAGGCACGCGCGAGCAACAGCCGGGCCTGGTCCTGATGGGTACTGGAGTAGTGATCGTTCCTGTTTGTTTGCGTCATTAGCAAGAACTTCTCCAGCATGGAGACGGTCTCCTGATGCAGGCCGTGGCGCGCGGACCAGATGCCGCTGACGAATGTTTCGTGCACTCCGCTGCCGTTCAACAGTTCGAGGGTCTTGCGCAGCTCGGATTCCGCCCCGTGATCGGCGATCTGAGTCCGGGCCAGCGTGCTGAGTGCCTGCCAGACCGGCTCTTTCTTTACCGCCAAACGAAGGTGCTCAGGCAGCTGCGCGGCCACTGCCGGTGGAAACGGAACGGTCGTGTAGTGGCGTTGAATCTGGTTAAGACACTGGAGCGCCGCCAGGCGGACGCCCTCGCTGACGGCGTCGGTGGTGGTCCCGGCGATCATTGAGAAGCCCTGGTAAGCGATGTGCTGCATGCCCGCATCGAAGAGGGCACGTGAGATCCAGTACTCGCTGAAGAGGCGTTGTTCACCCGCGGCGCCGCGGCGACGCAGGCGCTCAGCCTCCCCGGAGCCGCGGGCCGGCG
>CAYOWB010000162.1:2724-8366 GCA_964407515.1 uncultured Bacteriovoracaceae bacterium | reverse complement strand
TGATGGCGCTGCCTTTCGCATACTGCGGAGCCGTGCTCGGACTTGCCCTGTTCCGGCTTTGGGATGAAATCCGCGTGAACGACTCGCGCACTCTTCCCTCGCTCAAGCGATTCGGCACAGTCACCGCAACGACCGCCGTCTGGGCAGGTACCCTGGTGCTCCCGTCGGCTCTCTACATCGCCTACTTCATCGCCGCCGGAATCCCGAACCCGATTACGGAATACCCCGCTTGGAACGGTGGCGCGCACTACGGTGTCGGGATGCTTTCACAGGCCGGCTGGTATGCACGCATGGCGACTTGGAATCTGGTGAAGAATCCTGGAATCGCCGGCGGACTTCTCGCGATCGCCGGCGCTACGTTACTCGCGCTGAGGTCGCGAAGCTACGGAAAGCTTCCCGTCTTCATCGCCACGCAAGCCATGGGGGGCCTGCTCTTCATGCTCGCCTTCAGCTCCTCATTCTTCGTGCATGACTACTACGGACTCCAGTGGGCTCTCGTGACCTGCATTCTGGCCGCCACGGCAGTAGCCAGCATCCCCGGACGCGCAGTACAGGCCCTGCTTCTGGCCATCGTGTTCGCGATCGGAGTCGAACGCACCTACGCCGCCACCCGCCCGATGGAGTTTTACCGGATGGCCACGCAGGCGCTCAGCCAGTCCACCCGTATGGAAGAATACGGCGTGCTCATCACGGACCGCGCAGGCGAAAGCGCGCTGGTGAGCGCGCGACGCACCGCCTGGGTCATTCGACTGCAGCAATGGCAGAAACCCAGCTCCAAACTCGCGCCCTATTACGAGAAGGTCTTCACGGATCCTCGGGTCCAGTGGGTCGCGATCCTGCTGGTGGACGAAGGCAGCTTGTCGGCCGTCGAGAACCGACTTGCGACTCTCGGCTGGTCTTCCCCTCAACATCAGGAGCGTTGGCGCCCCAGCCGCCGGGGAGACTCGCCCGCCTCTTTCCGTCTCTTGCGGCGGACCCCTTAGAGAAGCGAATCGCTCCGTCATCATTTTGGCACGCCGATGACTCTTCCTAGGACCGCCATACTTCCCCTATACTTCTGAAGGATGACCTCCTTGCTTATCCTCGGCATGCTTCTGTCGTATTCAGCCGCCTCTGAATGCGTTTCCCTGACGCGAATGACGTTCATCGCCGATCTGGAGAAGAAAGAACTCGACCTCCGGTACCGGGAGAAATCGCCGAAGTCCTTCTGCGCCAAGCTCCCGACCACCGGCACTGAAAACGCCGAACTCACCGTGAAGGACCCCGCAGGAAAGGTCGTGGTCACCCGTCCGCTGGATATCGCTTTCGTGAGACTCTCGGACTCCGTGAAGAAGGATGCCCATGGCAAAGAGGTACTCGTCCCGCACGCAGCACCAGAGAAGATCGCCTACTTCACGGTGCACCTACCCCTCAATTCCCCGGCCACCTCCGCCAAATACACGGTGGAACTCACCGAAAAGAGGTCCGGCCGCCTCGTCGCCAAGGGAGTCCTCTGATGCAGCCAGCGATGACCTGCGCACTGGCATCCGCGTTCCTTCTCTCACTCACGCTCCATGCCTCTCCCCCTGGACAAGGGCCCACACCCTATGACGTCGGCTGGTTTACCGACGCTGACACACTTCTCGCGATGGATGCCCCCTATCGCATCGCTCTGGTCGCCGACGAAGGCGCGATCCCGCGTGCCGAGGCGTTCCGCAAATACCTCCTCGGAATCGAGCCGTTCTCGAAAATCAGCTCTCGCCTCGAGATCGAAATCGTCACTGCTCCTTCCGAGAAGATGAACTGCAAGAACGGGTCGTTCGGAATCGACCGACTCCTCGATTGCGACGAAAAGTATATCGCATCCCTGGGAGCCGAAAAGGGAGCCCATCTTGTCGCCGGCATCACCAGCAAAACGCGCTACGGCGGCTTGGGCGGCGCCGTGCCCGTGGCCTCGGTCGCCACGCCCCTGAATCTTCTGCTCCATGAAATGATGCACACCTGGGGATTCAACGACGAGTACGTCTACGAGGACGGCGACCAGGCACTTCAGAAGGCGTGCCTTGAAGTGGAGAGCTTCAGAAGAGCGCCCAACATCACCGCATTCCAACCGAAGGTAAAAGAATTCGCTTCCGATGCTCAGGCCAGAGAAATGCACCAGGGCGATATTCCGTGGTACGGCAAAATCAAGGACTCCACTCTCATCACACACGGCACCGCACTGGGCACGACGCCACGAAAGTATCCCGCGGATGAGGTCGCACTGTTCGAAGGAGGATCGTGCGAGAAAGTCATTCCCACGTGGCGCCCTTATTACGGCGACACGATCATGAAGACGCTTTCGAGCTCACGGATTCCGAAGCTCTACCAGGAGCACATCCTCAAGCGCATGTCCGCGGTACTCGGCGAGGGCGCCGCCCACCCTCTCAGTCTTCCGCCCCCTCCACAGCCGCCCTCCTGCCGTTAGCCGCTAGCACTCCTACTCGCGCGCCATCGACTCGATCAGCTCACGAAGGCCGTCGGCGGTGACCGTCTTAGGATCGAGCGGATCACCGAAGGTCAACCTCAGATGGGAACGGAAGTGCCGGAGCCGCCGCTTCGGAAAGTGACGAAACGCCTTCCCACTGTAGCGGCTGAAGAAGCTTCCCCACAGGCCCTCAAGACGCAGCGGAATGACAGGAACAGGATCACGCTCGAGGATCCGTTCGATCCCCTTTCGGAACTGCATCATCTTTCCATCCCTGGGAATGTCGCCCTCAGGAAAGATGAAGACCAGCTGTCCACGGCGGAGTTCCTGCGAAATACGGTCAAAGGCCTCGACCAGAAGCCGCTTGTCCTCCGCGCCGCTCGCGATCGGGATTGCCTTCACATCCTCGCACAACCACTTCACGAGGGGATTCTCGTAGAACTTCTTGTGCATCACGAAGCGAGCCGGACGCGGAATGATTCCACCGATGATGAGCCAATCGATGTAACTCTGATGATTGCTCACCACGACCACCGGCCCTTGCCGGGGGATCTTCTCAAGCCCCCTCACTCGCACGCGGTAAAACACCTTTCCGACAATCCATGCCATGAACCGGAGAAAGAACTCCGGAATCAGCAGATACACGTAAGCGGCCACGGCGACGTTCGCGAGTGCCAGAAAAAGAAAGATCCCCGGCATGGAGACATCGAACGCGCGCAACAGAATCACGCCTCCCGAGGCGCCGACCATGAAGACCGAGTTGAGAAAGCTGTTCGCGGCAATGATCCGGGAACGCTTCGCGGGGTCGGCCTTCTTCTGCGTGAAAGCGTAAAGCGGGACGACGAAAATCCCCGAGAAGATCGACAGAAAGAAGAACAGGCCGAAGATCGCCATACCATCCTGACGGAAGGTGAACTCGCCGAGCGACAGAAGATGCGTGCTGTCGGCGGCCTTAGGGGATCCCCCAAGCCAGAACAGGAGATACGAAAAGGCCGACAGGCCCATGGCCCCGAACGGAATCAACCCCAGATCAAGCCCTCCGCGCGAGAGTTTCTCCGAGAACAGCGATCCCACCACGACTCCGATGGACATGACGCCGAAGATCGCCACCACGACGATAGCATCGCCGTTGAGCACCGTCTTGGTGTAGTACGGCACGACCGAGGTCATCACGGTCCCGAAAGCCCAGAACCAACAGATTCCGAGGATCGCACGGAACACGCCACGGTCTTCCAGCGCGACTTTCATCATATTGGTCACCGAAAGCACCGGATTGCGGGTCACCCGAAGCTCCGGAGTCTCGGGCGGCGCAGGAACAATGCGCGAAGCAGTGAACAAACCGAGCGCCGCGACCGTCATCATCGAAAACCCCACCCAGAAGGACCCCTGGACATGTGTGATCATCATCCCGCCCACCAACGATCCAAGAAGGACCGCCAGACAGGTTCCCGTCTCGACCCATGCGTTGCCGGCGACCAACTCATGCGGCTGTAAGATCTGAGGCAGGATACTGTACTTCGCCGGAGTGAAGAATGCCGCATGAGTCCCAGCCAGGAACGCGGCCACCAGCAAAACCGGAGCGTTCTGAAGATAGAGCCCCACGCAGGCCAGCGCGATGATGACGACCTCGGCCGCCTTCACCACGAACATCATCTTCGCCTTGTCCCACTTGTCCGCCATCTCGCCGGCGATTCCGGAAAAAATCAGGAACGGCACGATCATGAGTCCGGTAATGAGCGGCGCCATCCGGTCCGCCTCGAAACCGGCGACAGAAAGCCCGCTGTACGTCGCCAAGATGATCAAAGCGCTCTTGAAGAAGTTATCGTTGAAAGCGCCCCAGAATTGCGTCCAGAACACGGGCCAGAAGCGCCGATCAGTCATGAGTTTTTTGAGTGCCATTGAGAACACGGTATAGCACTTCATCCCATTTCCGGTGAACTATCGACTTTCAGGGCCGGGTACTTTGCTTCGCGCCAGCCACCTCGACTTCGCAGTCTCGACGCACCGAGACATCATCGAGCTTGCCGCTTGCCGCTTCAGGTGAAGCGTTTTACAGTGGCGCGAGAGAGGGGCCTGTCACCATGAAGAACACTCAACGCTTAGTCGAACGTTTCCTGAAATACACGCGCATTCACTCCTCTTCGAAGGACGGAGTCGAAGACCGTTTCCCCTCCACTCCCGAGCAACTCGAGTTCTCCAAGATCCTCGCCGAAGACCTCCGCTCCATGGGACTTTCCGACGTGAAGCTGGATGCGCACGGCTATCTTTACGCCACACTCCCGAGCACTCTGCCGCCTGGAAAGAAGGCCCCGGTCGTCGGCCTCATCGCGCACGTCGACACCTACCCGGGCACGTCCGGCAAGGACGTCAAGCCGATCGTGCACAAGGATTACAACGGCGAGGACATCGTCCTTCCGGGCGATCCGGCCCAAGTCATCCGAGTGAAGGAAAACCCGGACCTCACGAAGTACCGCGGTCAGGACATCATCACCTCGGACGGAACGACCCTCCTCGGGGCGGACGACAAGGCCGGTATCGCGGAAATTCTCGAGGCGGTTCAACGCCTGAAGGAAAGCGACAAACCGCACCCGACCGTACGTCTCGCATTCACTCCTGACGAGGAAGTCGGAAACGGCTCCGCCCACTTCGATCTCAAGGGATTCGGGGCGGACCTCGCCTACACTCTCGACGGTTCGTCCGACGAAGAAGTAGAAAACGAAACCTTCAGCGCCGACACGGCCATCGTGACCATCACCGGACGCGACGTTCATCCGGGATACGCCAAAGGGAAGATGATCAACGCACTCCGTCTGGCATCGCGCCTGATCGACCTCGTTCCTCCGGGCATGTGCGCCGAGCACACGGCCCAGAAGGAAGGCTACCTGCATCCTATCTCGATGCAGGGCAACGTCACGAGCACCCAGGTGACCTTCATCGTCCGCGATTTCACAGTCGAAGGGCTCATGGAGAAGGAACACTTCCTCCAGAAGACCGCCGAAGATCTGATGCGCGAGTACCCCGGCTCCAAGATCCTCGTGGAAGTAAAGGAGTCGTACCGCAACATGCGCTACGAACTCGAGAAGCACCCCGAGGTCGTCGATCGTGCCTTGCGCGCCGTGGAGCGCGCCGGACTCAAGGCGAAGCTCACCTCCATTCGCGGAGGAACGGATGGATCGCGTCTGACCGCCATGGGCCT
>CAYOWB010000162.1:2463-2698 GCA_964407515.1 uncultured Bacteriovoracaceae bacterium | reverse complement strand
AACTTTCACTCGAAGCAGGAGTACATCCCGGTTCCTGTCATGGAGAACTGCGTCAGAATCACGCAGGAACTCGTGTACCTCTGGGCAGAGTAGATTTGACATCCTCCACCCGAGCAAAGAGAATGGCCGGGTCTAAAGGGGGGATCACTCATGTCCAAACAGACGCATCGTTTCTTGTTCACCATCGCACTGGGGCTCATTGCTTTCATTCCGACTGCCTATTCTCAGCAGTCGC
>CAYOWB010000162.1:0-2408 GCA_964407515.1 uncultured Bacteriovoracaceae bacterium | reverse complement strand
CTCAGAACCTTTTCAATGACTACGTCTACGGAAACCGCGACGCCGCCACCGTGGAAAGACTCCAGAACGCCGCCGCGGGCGCGCTCGAGGAAATCGTCTGGGAAGGCACCGAAAGAATGGCCCAGGCCGGCGACGTCGCCACCGCCGCGCTCTGGTGGAAGTCCTGGAACGAGAACCGGGCTGCCTGGTTCGGTGGCTCGAACGCCTCCGGTCTCTCGGCGCTCGCCCTCGGCGACCACGCCCCGTTGAGCCTGTGGCTTGCGACTTTCTACGACTCGATGGAGAAGATCCTCGGCAAGCCGATGATGGACAAGCTGTATCTGTCCGACGTCAAGGTCTTCAATTACGCGATTCCGGTCGTATTCCAGCCGAGCGGTGACCGCCGCAACGGCGACTGCTGGGACGCCGCCGAGTACAAGCTGCACTTCGTGCCGTTCTCGGCCGCGACCGTCTACTGGCTCACCCGTGGCGTGTGCTACGCCGTGACGACGGGTGAACGCAAACTCTACCGCCAAGCCTGCGACCCGGCCTCCGGCATGCTGCGTTCGGCGATGTCAAAGTACGTCGGCGCCTGGCTCTCCGACTTCGTCTACAACCGGACCGCGAAACAGGGATTGGAGCTGCTATGAATTCCAAGCATTTCGGATTCGCCCTGATGGCGCTGACTCTTCTCGGAGGGATGCACATGACGTCCGCGACGGAAACCTCCCGTCACGCACAGGAGGCACGGAAGTTTCTGGACCAGTATCAGAAGGACTTCCGCGAGAAGTACGTCGCCGAGTCCATGACGATGTGGAAAGCGGCGAACACCGGTACGGACGAAGCTTTCGCCGAAAAGGCCAAAGCGGAGCTCGCCTTCAAGAAGCTGCACAGCGATGGCCAGCGGTTCAAGAAGCTGCAAGACCTACTGACTCACGCTTCCGAACTCGACCCGCTGACGGCACGCGCTCTGACCGTGGCGGAACTGGAGTTCAAGGAAAACCAGCTTCCCGCGGAGACGCTCCAGAAGCTGGTCGACTCCTCGAACAAGATCGAGCAGACCTTCAACACCTTCCGGGCCGATCTGGACGGCAAGCGGCTCTCGAACAACGACCTCCTGGACCTGCTTGAGAAGGAAACGAACTCCGAGCGCCGCAAGGCGATCTGGTCTGCCTTGAAGCAAGTCGGAGCAGCTGTCGCTCCCGATCTGATTCAGCTCGCGAAGCTTAGGAATGAAGCCGCCCGCCAGCTCGGATACGCGAATTACTGGGACATGCGAATCCGCCTGCAGGAGCATGACCCGGCCCGCATCCTGGCCCTTTTCGCCGAGCTCGATCAGCTCACGGAAAAGCCGTTCGTTGCGATGAAGAAGAAGATGGACAGCGAGCTAGCCAAGCGATTCAAGGTTCCGGCGAATCGCATCCAGGCGTGGCATTACGACAATCCGTTCTTCCAGGACCCTCCGCCCTCGGCGGCCGTGAACCTCGACCAGTTTTACGAGCACAAAAAGAAGGAAGAGATCGTCGAGATCGCGCGAAAATTCTTCGGAGACATCGGCCTCCCCATCGGCGACATCATCGAACGTTCGGACCTGTACGAGCGTGAAGGCAAGGATCAGCATGCCTTCTGCAACGACATGGACCGCGAGGGTGATGTCCGGACACTTCAGAACGTCCGCCCCAATATGGAGTCCATGGACACGATGCTTCACGAGATGGGCCACGCGGTCTACTCGAAGGGCATTGATCGTGCTCTTCCCTTCAACCTAAGAAACGACGCGCACACCTTCACGACCGAGGCGATCGCCATGCTTTTCGGTGCGCTCGCTTCAAGTCCGGAATGGATGATCCAGTACGCCGGGGCCGACGCAGGTCAGGTTAGACCACTCCGGAAGGTGATCATCGAGCAGCGCCGCCGTCAGCAGCTGGTGTTCGCCCGCTGGACGCTGGTGATGCTGCACTTCGAGAAGGCGCTCTACGAGAATCCCGATCAGGACCTTAATACCCTGTGGTGGACTTTGGTGGAACGCTATCAGAAGGTGCCACGCCCCGAGGGCCGTAACGCGCCCGACTGGGCTTCCAAGCCGCATATCACCAGTTCGCCGGTGTACTACCACAACTACCAGATGGGCGAGCTCTTCGCCTCGCAGATCCGCGCGACGCTTGTCCAGGAAGCCGGGGGCTTGAATCCCAAACTCGGCTCCACGCTCGGCGAACGCGTCTTCAGGCCCGGCATGCGCCAACCCTGGCCCATCTTCGTCCGCGAAGCCACCAGTCACGACCTAACCGCCCGGCACTTCGCATCCGAGCTGAAGTAATTCGATTCCACGGGAGTCCGCCGTCCAGATTGGGCGCGGACTCCCGCTTTTCTTTTTGTGCCGTGTTTGATGGGGTGCCGTGTTTGATGGGGTGCCGTGTTTGATGGGGTGC
>CAYOWB010000161.1:0-8368 GCA_964407515.1 uncultured Bacteriovoracaceae bacterium | reverse complement strand
AGCGCATGACCATTGCCGTCGCTCCGGAGAAGATGGCGGAGTTCCTGGCACTGGCCGAGCGTCGGGGTGTCGAGGTGAGCGACCTGGGTGAGTTCACGAACTCCGGTTACTTCGACCTGTACATGGGCAACGAGATCGTCGCCTCGCTGGATCTGGAATTCCTGCATAAAGGCGTGCCGCGAATTGAACTGCGGGGCGAATGGAAGGGACGGCCTCATGTCCCGAACTTCGTCAGTGAAGAGTTCGATACGAAGGGTGGAACGGCGCTGCTCGAACTCATGGGGCGCCCGAACATCGCTTCGAAAGAGTGGCTGATCCGTCAGTACGATCACGAAGTGCAGGGCATGTCGGTCATCAAACCGTTGCATACGGCGCAGTCCGGCACGCAGCAGGCCACTAGCGGGCCGAATGACGGCGCGGTTCTGAAGCCGAAGCCGAATTCGATGGTCGGTATGGCCGTCGGCTGTGGCATCAACCCCAAGCTGAGTGACGTCGATCCGTACTTGATGGCGCAGTCGGCGGTGGACGAGGCGATTCGAAACGTCTTGTGTGTCGGTGCTGACTTCGGCCGGCCTGAGGATGTCGTGGCTCTGGTCGATAACTTCTGTTGGCCGGATCCCGTCGACCGGCCGGATGTGACGGCCGCGCTGGTGCGCGCATGCTACGGCCTGAAGGAAGCCGCGGTGGAGCTCGGAGCTCCGCTCGTTTCCGGCAAGGACAGCATGAAGAACAACTTCCGTGGAAAGCTCAATGGCGAGGAGGTCCGGATTTCCGTGCCGCCCACGCTGCTCGTGACGGCGGTCGCCAAGGTGAAGGATATCGGGACGAGCCGCTCCGCTGAGTTCAAGGGACGCGGCGACGTCGTCTATCTGCTCGGCACGCCGCGAATGAGTCTGGTCGGGTCCGAGTTGCACTCGCTCCGCGCTGAACGGGTGCGGAGTCGCGACGACGTGACGCTTCCCGGACGGGGTGGCGCGGATGCGCCGATGCCGAACTGGAAGGAAGCCAAGCAGCTTTACTCCTGGATCGGTGGCGCGGCCGGAAAAGAACAGTCGAAGCTGCGCTCGCTGCACGACGTTTCCGAGGGCGGATTGCTCGTCGCGGTGGCCGAGGCGACGTTGGCGCGCGGACTGGGCGTGGCGATCCAGCTTCCGGCGAAGACGGATCCGTGGAGCTTCTGCTTCGGCGAGGGTTTCCATAACTTCGTCGCCTCCGTGGCGGACGCCGATGCGTCGATCATCGAAGCGGAATGGACATCGCTCGGCGTGCCGTTCGTGAGAATCGGCACCGTGAGCGGCAACGACAAGGTTCAGGTGAGCTGGGAAGAAGACGCCCGGCAAAAGACGGTCCAGCTGGACATCAAGAGCCTGCGCAGCGTCTGGAAGAAAGAGGGGTACTGGGAATGACGGCACGTAAACCTCACGCCCTGGTGTTGACCGGGGACGGAATCAACTGCGAGAACGAAACGGCGCAGGCGCTTCGGATGACTGGCTTCGACGCCGAGATCCGGCACCTGAACGACGTCATCGCCGAGCATCTTTCGATGGACGAGCTTTCGAGCCGGTATCAGGTGCTTGCCCTCCCTGGCGGCTTCTCGTTCGGGGATGACCTCACCAGCGGAAAGGTGCTGGCGCTCAAGATTCAGCACGGACTGCGTTGGGATCTCGGAGCCTTCGCCGCGCGCGGCGGAATGGTGATCGGGATCTGCAACGGCTTCCAGGCGCTGATCCGCATGGGGGTATTCGGAAAAGGCCTCTCCATCACGCACAACGTTCAGGGCAAGTTCCTGGATCAGTGGGTGAAGGTCATGCCGGGCGGTTCGAAGTGCGCCTGGCTGAAGGGCATCGGGACGATGGACCTCCCGATCCGTCACGGCGAAGGCCGTATCATCATCGGCCTGAGTCGCCGCCGCGAGATCATCGAGAAGATGGAACGGCAGGGAATGTTCTGCCTGAAGTACATCGAGGACGTGAACGGAAGCGATGAACGCCTGGCGGGCCTGTGTGATTCCACGGGCCGGATTTTCGGCTTGATGCCGCATCCGGAAGTTTTCGTCCGCTGGACGGCGCATCCGGAATGGACGTTGAGTCCGGCGCGCGCCAGTGCTCCGGGACAGGGACTCGCGATTTTCGAAAACGCTTATCATGAGGTCATGAATGCCATCTGACAGTTCCCTCGGGGGTCTGAAGGTTCGGAGAGCTTTGCTGACGGTGTCGGACAAGACCGGCGTGGTGGAGCTCGGCCGGGCGCTCGCAGCCGCGGGTGCCGAGTTGATCGCCACCGGAAAAACGGCCTCCGTGCTGTCGGAGGCGGGCCTCTCCGTGACTCCGATCGAGAAAGTCTCCGGGAGTCCGGAGGCGTTTCAGGGGCGGATGAAGACGATCTCCTTCCCCGTGTGCAGCGGGATTCTTTACCGGCGTGGAGATGCGTCGGATGAAGCAGATCTCAAGAAGCTGTCCATCCAGCCGATCGATTGCGTGGTCGTGAATTACTACCCGTTCGAAGCCGCCGCAGCGAAGGAGGGGATCTCCCGCAAGGAACTGATTGAACAGGTGGACATCGGCGGGCCGACGCTGGTGCGCGCGGCGGCGAAGAATGCGCCCGACGTGCTGGTGTTGACCGATCCCTCTCAATACGCGGAAGTCATCGCGGAACTCAAGGCCGATGGCCGGGTGAAGCCGGAGACGGCTCATGCGTGCGCGAGCGCCGCCTGGGCCCTCACGCATCGGTATGATGCAGCGATTGATCGGGAGCTGGGACTGAATCGGAAAATCGAGTTGAGATACGGCGAAAACCCGCACCAGAAGGCGTACGCCGAAATCGATCCGAACGGCCCGATTGCGTGGCCCACTTCGCTGAGTGATGGACTGACGCAGAATGAGCTTTCGTACAATAACATCCTCGACCTGACCGCGTGCTACGGCGTGATGAGTGAACTCGTCGCCCTGAATCCGGGATGCACGGCCGTCGTGATCGTGAAGCACCAGAATCCATGTGGCGTGGCGCTCGTGCCCAAGGGCGCGGGCCCAAAAGATCCCAAGAACGCGAGTGCTGCTGCCGTGGCGGGGCTGCCGGATTCGGGAATCGGCGAAGCGCAGCTGCGTGCATTGCTTGGCGCCTGGGAAGGGGATCCGGTCTCCTCGTTTGGCGGTGTGGTTCTTTTCAGTGATCCCATCGCGCTGGAGACGGCTGAGTGGCTGGGAGAAAAGTTCGTGGAGCTCGTGGCTGCACCGGGGCTCACTCACGACGACGCGGCCTTGAAGAACCTCGTGGCCAAGCGGAAAAAACTCAAGGCGGTTGCCATTCGCCGGTTCTGTGAAATGCCGGCGGAGTCGGTCACCGCGATTCCAGGCGGAAAGCTCTACCAGACGGTGGATGTGGCCGGAAACGAGCCCGAGCCGTTGCGTACCGTGACGAAGAAAGCGTGGCCCGAAGATCGCGGCCCGCTCGCGCGTTTCGGGATCGCCGTGTGCCGCGCACTGAAGTCAAACGCGGTCGCGTTGGTGCGCGCGTTACCGGGCGTTCCCGGAGGACTGCAGCTGATCGGCGCGGGACAAGGCCAGCCCAATCGGGTGGATGCGCTCGAGAAGCTCGCGATTCCTCGCGCTCAGGCCGTCCTGCGGGCGACACAAGGGCGGCTCGCGGATTGCGTGCTGGTGAGTGATGCGTTCTTTCCGTTCCGTGACGCGGTGGACGCCGCTCACGCCGCGGGCATACGTTCGATCGTCCAGCCCGGCGGCAGCATGAGGGACGCGGATGTGATTGCTGCCTGCGACGAGCATGGCATCGCGATGGCATTCACAGGAATTCGGCATTTCCGGCATTGAGGTCCGTCCAAGAGACTTTCGAGAATAGGCGGCGGTTCCAGGAAGGATATCGCCAGAGATGAACTTTGAGTGGAGGAGGGGAGGAAACAGGAGAAGAGGCAGTGGCTAAGTTGGATTACGCAAAAGCGGGTGTGGATCGGGAAGCGGCGGACCGTTTGGTGGACCGGATTTCCTTCCTGGCGAAGTCGACGTTGAACAAGAAGGTGAAGACTTCGATCGGTGGTTACGCTTCGGTGTACGAGCTGGACAAGAACCGCTGGCTTGCGGCCTCCACCGACGGCGTCGGCACGAAGCTTAAGCTCGCGTTCCGGCTCGGCGAGCATCGTTCGATCGGCATCGACCTGGTTGCGATGTCCGTGAACGATCTCCTCTGCGTCGGTGCGGAACCGCTCTTTTTCCTGGATTACTTCGCGACCGGAAAGCTCAATCCCGGTGTCGCCGAGCAGGTGATCGAAGGGATTGTCGAGGGCTGCTCCCAGGCGGGATGCGCCCTCGTCGGAGGCGAAACCGCCGAGATGCCCGACTTCTATGCGGACGGCGAGTACGACCTCGGCGGGTTCGCAGTCGGCCTCATGTCCCCGAAAGACCTGCTCCCACGCCGCGACATCAAGTCGGGTGACGTGCTGATCGGACTCCGTTCAAGCGGTTTCCACAGCAACGGCTACAGCCTGCTCCGTAAGCTGCTCCCGAAGGGCCGGAAAGGCGATGAGATCGCGCGTGCTCTTCTGGCGCCGACTCGCATCTACGTGAAGTCCGTCCTTCCTCTGATTCGCGCGGGTCTCATTAAAGGCGCCGCGCACATCACCGGCTCCGGCTTCCTGAATGTTCCGCGCATTTCCGATCAGGTGAGCTACGAGATCGAACTGCCTCGTCCGAGTCAGCTCCCGCAGTGCTTCGAGTGGGTGAAGGAGGAGAGCGATCTTCCGTTCGATGAACTCGCGCAAACCTTCAACATGGGCGTGGGGATGGTGCTCGTCGCGTCGTCGAAAGACGCCTCGACCGTCATGAAGAAGCTCAAGGCCGCCGGCGAGTGCGCTTGGGAAATCGGCTGGGCCGTACCGCGCTCGGAAGGCCGCACCTGCGAGGTGCGGATCAAGCAGACTACGGCGCGGGCGATTCTCCGGTACTAGCCCTGCGGTCCTCCCGTGCTAACTTGTTGAAAGTGCGTGAGGTTTAGGGGGGGCTGCGTCGCTTGGGTACGGTCCGGCGATCAAGGCCGGCGCGTACTCATAAACGTTCATCTTTTCAGGGAGTTCAGCCGATAAGACACTCGAATGGGTCTGGCTTCCTGGGCTCGCGCCCGAATTTCGATTTTGAGCCTCCTGACTGTGACCTTGGCGGGTACGCCATTGGTCGCCGGGGAGTCGTCCATGGATCAGCTCCTGGCCGAGCGGAGTCGGATACAGGAGACCGATCCCTGGATCGATTTCACTCGTCAGGCCTTGAGCAAGGCTCAAAGCCCTGATGATTTCCTTCGTCTCCTGACGCCTCTTCAAGGGTGGAGTCAGAAAGCCGTGGAGGCGTTGCGCACGATGACGGTGGAAGCGGCTCCGCGGTTTGCCGTCGCGAATCCGAGCGTGCAGCAGGTGATCGCCCTGAGGCGGATTGCTTGGCAGCCGGAAAGGATCGCCAACATCAATGAGGCGGTCTTTCGAGCGAAGACAGACTTGCGGCCGAGTGACTTCCTGGAGCTCCTCAAGTCCGAGTGGGATCAGCCTTCTCCCGAGTATCAGGCGATTCTCTACCGGCAGAGAGTCCAGTACGCCTCTCGCTTCTTGGAAGCTTCGCCTTCCGCTCAGGAAGTTCTAGATTATCGGTCAGAGTTGAAGACCTACCCCGAATGGGAGACGCTGACCGAGGCCGCACTTCGGAAGTCCAAGGCGCCCGAAGACTTCATCCAGTTAATCGACACGATCGAAAGTTCAGAAGTCCGGAGCCGATTGAGCTCAAGGGTTGTCGAGAAGTTTCTCTCTCTCAATCCCTCCTTGGCTCAGTTGAAGGCCTTCCTCAACACTTCGGGCGCGACGCCGGTCGCGGTTCGTATCGCGCAAGAGATCGAGAAAAAATCGCCGAAGCCGAAGCCGAAACCGAAGCCGAAGCCGAAGCCGCACCCCAGCGATGCCCCCTGTGAAACGGAGCGCGAGCCTCCGCTGATCGGGGCTCTCCCGACTTTGCCTCCGTTGGAAAAGGCGTTTCCCGCGACGACGGATGATGCGATGGCGGCGCTTCGGGAGAAGTGTCCGGATTATCCGTTTGTCACGCAAGAGATCTCCTTCGCGCAGAATCGGCCTGGCGATCAGATTGTGTCAGGCGTGAAAATGCCGCGCGACGATCGTCCTGTTTACCGGAGCATGGAGAAAGACAGTCCGCAGTTCAATCCACAGCTGGTGACTCGTGCGATGCTTGGCGATTCCACGGCCTTCATCGGAAGCCGTTGTTTCTCCGCCATTCTTCTCCGTCTCCAGGGGAAGGCGGATAGCAAATTTCTCTGTTCGCCGGACTATCTTGAGAAGAACGGAGGAGTTTCGCTGATTCAGGCTGCCCGGAAGTGTTCCGGAGTTTCAGACGAGGATCTGCCGTTGTTCGCGGCTGATATCATGCGGCAAGTTTTCTTGCATGCCATGCAGGGCAATGAACTCCCATCGTTTTATTTGGATGAACGCTCGCCGAAGTTCATCGATTTTCCGCAGGAGGTGATCTACTCCACCGTCTATCAGGCGACCGCGGGATTTTATGGAGGCCAGACGGTCCAGTTCAGCCCCAAGCCGCGATCGGTGGATAAGCATCACTGGGAATATGTGAACCGAGGTAGGTCCTTCACGGATCATCCGTACGCCGATAACGGGGAGTTCATCACTCCCGGGTTCATACGTCCGGACGAGATCGAGGGTTATTTCTTGAAGACGACTGACAGACGTACGGTGATGTCGGATCCGAAGGCCTATGAGAATCCGGTAGACTGGTCGCTTCAGCGGGTCAAGATCGGGGAAGAATCTTACGTCGTGGTTCTCGATGCGGAAGGCGTGCCGTGTGTCGAGAAGGGACCGGATGGGAAGTTTTATGCTTGCGAACTCAACTATCCCTCTCCTGAGACCGCAGGGATCAAGCCTTTCCCCGTGCGGGATCCGAAGAAAGAGCTCGGAGTCTCAGCAGTGGTGCGGCTCTGTGAGAAGGACTCGGCTTGCCCGTATCCGGCTGATGTTGCCCGCAGGTTCACCAAGCAGGGGAGCCGGTTTCCGCCTCGCGATCTTCTTAAGCAGCTGACTTCGTCCGGCTATGGTTCGGCGGAATCGGTGGTTTTCCCGTTTGTGGCTGGCAAAGGGAATAGGAAGGCGGCGGCTGGATTGAGGAGCTGGGAATGAGAATTTGGATCGTGGGATTGATTCTGCTCTTGGTCTCTACCGGACGGACGGAAACCTGCTCCGAGGGCGGAGGGGAGTGCGAGCGTTCGTCCGCGGCGCCGACCGTGCCCGCCGTCGTCAAAGATGTGCAGGAGATCGTCTCGAAGGTCAGCCGCTGCAGTCACTACCCGCTGAAGGGACGGGTCTTCAGCCTGGCGGAGCGGTTTTCTCCGAAGGAACGGGAGATCAGACAGGAAAAGTTTCCGAGGAGGGGGCGTCCTCTCTACCGGGGGGCTGAGCAGACTTCTCCGCAGTTCAATCCGCGCATGATCGCGTCCGCGATGCTCGGGGACGAGGCGGCGGTCGTGGGCAGCAAGTACTACTCCACTCTGGTGCGGATTTTGACCGGAGTCGAGAAGCTGGCCGGGCATCCCGTGCTTGCGTCCTTGGCTGCCGACGGTGTCGTGCCGATTCTTGAAAAAATTCAGAAGGGGTGCGGACAACTCTCCGCGCAGGAAGCCGCTGTCATCGCGGTCGATATCCTGAATGAAAAATTCTTCCGTGCCAATAAAGGTGAGACTCTGGCGAACCGCTATCTGAATGAGGGACACCCTGAGTTCAAGGAGTGGCCCGTGGACGCGGTCTATTCATCGATTTATCCGGCGGTCAGCGGGTGGTACGGCGGACAAACGCTCGTGATCGAGGAAAAACGGAAGCGGAGCATCGATCGGCAGTACTACGACCGGGTGAAGTCCAAGCGAGGTTTCGATGAACATCCGTTTGGCGACAATGGCGAGTTCCTGACCGTCGGCTACATTCCGGCGCAGGACGTCGAGGGGTACTGGATCCGGAAGAACGACATTCGCTTGTTGCAGGATGCCCGCGCCGAGTTCGCCAAGCCGGAGGTCCCCGCGCCACCCCTCGATTTCGCCATGTATCGAGTGATGCATCAAGGGGTACCGCACGTCGTCGTGCTCGACGGAAAAGGCGAGAAGTGCATCGAGAAGGGCGACGACGGACGCTTCTACTTCTGCGACTTGAATTACCCCGACCACAATCGCGCCGGGATCAAGCCGTACCCGATTCTTCGTAAGAATCAGCCCGTCCCGCTCGTGGCGGTGATCGGCCCATGCCGTGACGACGGAAAGTGCGACTACCCGGCGGAGATCGCCCGGTCGTTTGAAGCCATCAGCGCAAGGG